>NZ_CP034766.1:3135000-3435000 GCF_004006015.1 Rhodococcus sp. X156
CTTCTTGTACGGGGCGACCTTGCTGGCCACGAAGTCCATCACCTCCTCGGCGCTGAGCTCCGCCCCGGGCTGGCGCACCACGAAGGCCTTGGGCACCTCCTCGCCCTCGGCGTCGGTCACCCCGATGCAGGCCGCGTCGGCGATCTTGTCGTGGGTGAGCAGCAGCGCCTCCAGCTCCGCCGGCGGCACCTGGTAGCCCTTGTACTTGATGAGCTCCTTGACCCGGTCGACGATGGTGACGTAGCCCTCGGCGGAGACGGTGGCGACGTCCCCGGTGTGCAGGAAGCCGTCCTCGTCCAGGGTGACCGCGGTGGCCTCCGGGTTCTCCAGGTAGCCCAGCATGATGTTGGGCCCCTTGCACCACAGCTCGCCCGGCGCGCTGGTCCCCTCGGCGGGCACCTCGATCTCCGTGCCGTCGGCGTCCACGATCTTGCACTCCATGTTGGGCAGCGTCAGTCCCACGGTGCCGAGCGGGACGTCGTCGCGGTCGTCGGGCATGGAGTGGCTGACCGGGCTCATCTCGCTCATGCCGTAGCCCTGGCGCACCTCGCAGCCCAGCCGCTCGGCCACCTTGTGGCCCAGCTCGGCGTCCAGCGGGGCCGCGCCGGAGAACACCACCTTGATGGAGGAGGTGTCGTGCTCCTCGACCATCGGGTGCTTGGCCAGCGCCACCGCCACCGGAGGGGCGATGAAGACGTAGGTGCACTGCTGCTCGGCGATCACCCGCAGGAAGTCGGCCAGGTCGAACCGCGGGAGGGTGACCACCGTGGCGCCGCGCGCCAGGCTCGAGTTCATCAGCACGCTCATGCCGTAGATGTGGAAGAACGGCAGCACCGCCAGGACCTTGTCGTCGGAGGTGAGGCGGATCATCGAGCCGCTCTGCTCGACGTTGGCCACCAGGTTGCGGTGGCTGAGCATCACGCCCTTGGCCCGGCCGGTGGTGCCCGAGGAGTAGGGCAGCACCGCGACGTGGGTGGCGGGGTCGAGCTCGACCTGCGGCGGCGGTGCCCCGGTGCTCAGCAGCTCCCGCAGCGAGGTGCGGTCGGGGTGCACGTCCGGGGAGCCGTCGATGAGGACCACGTTCTCCGGGGCGATGCCCACCGTGGCGGCGGCGTCGTCGGCCTGCGGCAGGAACAGGGAGATGGTGAACAGGTACTTCGCCTTGGCGTCGCTGAGCTGGCTGGCGATCTCGCCGGCGGTGTAGAGGGAGTTAATGGTGGTGGCCGTGCCCCCCGCGCGCAGGATGCCGTGGAACACGGTGGCGAAGGCGGGGACGTTGGGGCACAGCAACCCGGCCACGTCGCCCTGGTGGAAGCCCCGCTGGGCGAGGCCGCCGGCGAGGGCGTTGACCTGCCCCACGAGCTGGCCGTAGGTGGTGACCGCACCGCTGGTGCCGTCCACCAGCGCCGGCCGCGCCGCCAGCGCCTCGTCCTCGGCAACCTTCCCGAACAGGAAGTCGAACAGGCTGGTGTCGGGGATCTCGACGTCGGGGAAGGGGCTGTGGAAGCTCATCGCACTCCTCAAGGTGATGGTGGTGCACATCACATTACGGGAGTGGTGGTTTGTCCGCTTCGTCGATGAGGTGGGTGAAGGCCTGCAGGTTGCGCAGCGACTCCCCGCGGGAGACCCGCCACGCCCACTCCCGCCGGATGGAGGTGGCGAAGCCGAGCTCGAGCAGGGTGTTGAAGTCACCGTCGGCGGCCTCGAGCACCTGCCCCAGGACGCGGTCGAGCTCGTCGGAGGTGACGTTCTCCCTGGCCACCTGGCCCACCAGGTAGATGTCGCCGGCCTTGTCGATCGTGTAGTGCACCCCGAAGAGGTGCCGGTTGCGGCGCAGCAGGAACTCGTGCACGCCCTCCCGGTTCTCGTCGGGGTGGCGGCAGACGAACGCCTCGACCCGCAGGCCGTGGTTGCCGATGGTGAGCATGCAGGTGGTCTGCAGCCGGGCCTCCCCCGGCAGCACCACCAGGAACAGCTCCGGGCTCTGCCGGGTGTAGTCCAGCTCCCGGTCGATCAGCGTGGTCTCGATGACCTCCGCGGTGCGCGCCGGACCGGACCGGCCGGCCGTGGTGCCGTCGGAGGTGGTGGTCTCGCTCATGCGCGCACCCCGCTGACCCGGCGGGCCCGCAGGCTGCGGGGGGCGGAGCGCACCGGGGCGCTGGGCAGCGGCGGCATCATGGCCCTCGCCTTCGCGTAGGTGTCCAACAGGGCGTCGGCCGTGCGGTCCCAGGAGAACTGCGCGGCGTGCTCGGGGGCTGCCGTGGCCAGGGCCTGCCGGCGAGCGGGGTGGTCGACCACCTGGGCGAGGGCGTCCGCCCAGTCCTGGGTGCGGTGGGTGGGCACGAGCAGCCCGGTGACTCCGTCGCGCACCGCCACCCCCAGCCCGCCGACGTCGGCGGCCACCACCGGGGTGCCACAGGCCTGCGCCTCCAGCGCCACCAGGCCGAAGGACTCCGAGTGCGAGGGCACCGCCACCACGTCGGAGGCGCGGTAGACGTCGGCCAGCTGCTCGGGCGGCTGCGGGGGCAGGAAGGTGACCGAGCTGGTGATCCCCAGCTCGGCGGCCAGGCCCACCAGTGACTCCGGCTGCTCCAGCCCGCTGCCGGAGGGCCCGCCCACCACCAGCGCGCGCAGGCGGCGACGGGGGTCGCGACGCAGTAGCTCGGCCACCGCTCGCAGCAGCACGTCCGGCGCCTTCAGCGGCTGGATGCGGCCCACGAAGCTGAGCACCACCTCGTCGCCGGCGATGCCGAGGGCGGCCCGGGCGGCGGCCCGGTCGCCCACCCGGAAGCGCTGCAGGTCCGCGCCCGGGGCGATGGTGTCCACCCGGGCGGGGTCGGCGTCGTAGAGGTCGATGAGCTGGCTGGCCTCGGCGGAGGTGTTGGCCACCAGCCGGTCGGCCTCGGCCACCACCTGCTGCTCGCCGATGAGGCGCACCTTGGGCTCGGGGGCGTCGCCGGTGGCCAGCGCGGCGTTCTTCACCTTGGCCAGGGTGTGCGCGGTGTGCACCAGCGGCACCCCCCAGCGATCCCTGGCGAGCCAGCCCACCTGCCCGGAGAGCCAGTAGTGGGAGTGCACCAGGTCGTAGTAGCCGGCGTCGTGGCGCGCCTCGGCGCGCAGCACCCCGGCGGTGAAGGCGCACAGCTGCGCAGGCAGCTCGTCCTTGTCCAGCCCCGAGAAGGGGCCGGCGACGACGTTGCGCACCAGCACGCCGGGGGCGGCCTGCACCACGGGCGGGGCCGCCGAGGACGTGGCCCGGGTGAAGATCTCCACCTCCACGCCCCGGCGCGCCATCCGCAGCGCGGTCTGCAGGACGTAGACGTTCATCCCGCCGGCGTCACCGGTGCCGGGCTGCTCCAGCGGAGAGGTGTGCACGGACAGCACGGCGACCCGACGGGGAAGGGCCTGGTCGCTGGTCACCCGACCATCTTGCCTTCCGCGCCCCGCAGGGGCGACGCCGAGGGGCTGCGCCCTGCGTCACCCACGGGGTCCACCACTGCGTCGTCGCTGCCGTGCAGCAGCACCACGGCGGGGCTGGTGGGGTCCCCGGCGTGCCGGTAGGCCAGCCGCGTCTCGTCCGCGCTCACCGCGTCCGCAGAGTGCATCCGCACAGGGTAGGCGTCGCGCCCGGCGCCGGGGGGCTGCCCGTCGCTGTCCCCGGCGGCCTAGATTCGGCCCATGAGCACTGAGCCCAGCAGCCCGTCCGACCACGGCGACGCCCCCTCCCGCCCGCCGTCCGGCCGGCGCACCGCGGTGGTCACCGGCGCCAGCTCCGGGATCGGGGCGGCCACCGCCCGGGTGCTGGCCGCCGCCGGCTACCACGTGGTGCTGGGCGCTCGTCGCGTCGAGCGCTGCCAAGCCATCGCCGCCGAGATCGACGGCACCGCGCTCGCCCTGGACGTGACCGACCAGGAGTCGGTGGACGCCTTCGTCGCCGCTGCCGGCCCGGTGAGCGTGCTGGTGAACAACGCCGGTGGCGCCAAGGGCCTGGCCCCGCTGGCCGAGGCCGACCTGAACGACTGGCGCTGGATGTGGGAGACCAACGTGCTGGGCACGGTGCGGATGACCAAGGCGCTGCTGCCCGCGCTGGTCGCCTCCGGCGACGGCCTGGTGGTGACGGTGACCTCCACGGCGGCGCTGGAGACCTACGACAACGGCTCGGGCTACACCTCGGCCAAGCACGCCCAGGCGGTGGCCCACCGCACACTGCGCGGCGAGCTGCTGGGCCAGCCGGTGCGGTTCACCGAGATCTGCCCGGGCCTGGTGGAGACGGACTTCTCGCGGGTGCGCTTCAAGGGTGACGAGGAGCGGGCGGCCGCCGTCTACGCCGGCCTCACCCCGCTGACGGCCGAGGACGTGGCCGAGGTCATCGGCTTCGTGGCCACCCGGCCGGCGCACGTGGACCTCGACCAGGTGGTCATCCGGCCGCGGGAGCAGGCGTCGTCCATGCGGGTGCACCGCAGCTGAGCTGCGCAGACCAGCACCGCAGCTGAGCTGCGCAGGCTAGAGCGCCGACAGCTGCTGCCACTGCGGCCAGGTCAGTGCCCAGTCGTAGATGTCGCCGTCGGCGGCGGAGAGCGGGATCGAGGTGTTGGTGACCTCCACCGGGTCGCCGAACATGGCGGAGTGGAAGTACTTCTCCGCGTCGGCGAGCGACTCGTTGATGCAGCCGTTGGACACGTTGGCCGCGCCCTGCACACCCACGGTGTTGGGGTTGGCGTGGATGAACTCGCCGTTGTTGCTGATCCGCACCGCCCACTTCTCGCGCACGTTCTGGTAGCCGGCGGGGATGTTGGTCATCAGCACGTCGGCCAGCTTCTCGGTGACCACGTGCACACCGCTGCGGGTGACGTTGCGGGGCAGGTCGCCCTTGCCGTAGCTGACCGGGAAGTCGAACAGCACCGCGCCCTCGCGCAGCACCACCAGGCGGTGGCTGGCGGCGTCGGCCTTGACCACCTGGCTGCGGCCGATGGTGAAGTGCGAGGTGAGGTCGGAGCTGCCGTAGCTGCCGCCGCCGAGGTCCACCCCGTAGAGGGTGACTCCCACGTCCACCACGGTGCCGGGGGTGAAGTAGGCCTTGGGGCGCCAGTGCGCGCGCGAGCCCTCGGCGGTGTCCGGCAGCCACGCCCAGGAACCCTCGGTGGGCACGCTGGTGCGCACCGATAGGCCGCGCTCGGCGGTCGCCTTGTCGGCGACCGGGTCGCTGAACTGGACGACGATCGGGGCGGCGATGCCCACCACCGCGTCGTCACCGATGTTGATCTGGGCGCTGGTGGTGTCCCGCGGGGCCAGGGTGCGGAAGGAGCCGGTGATCGCCGAGGTGTGGCCCGCGGGGTCGCTGGCCGTGCCGGACCAGGTGTAGGTGTTGCCGTAGCCGAGCGCCTCGCCGGCGGTCCAGGTACGGCCGGCCGGGTCGAGCACCCCGGACACGGTGGCGCCGGTGGAGCTGCTGAGCACCACCTCGTGCAGGGTGCCGTCGAGCACCGAGACCGACACCGGTGTGGTCGGCAGCACGTCCTGGGCACCGGCGGCCGGGGCCTGGGTCACCGGGACCGTCACGGCAGCACTGCTGGGGGCGGGGCCGTCGGCCGGGCCGGTGCCCGGCAGGGGTGCGGCGGTGCACCCGGTGAGCACCACCAGCAGCATGGCGAGCGCGGGAAGCCTGCGCCACCAAGAGGTCACGCAGACGCTTCCTGACATGCGGCGACGATACCTCCGTGCCTGCTCAGAGCCGGCAGCCCACCAGCACAGGCTCGGGCTCGAGCTCCACGCCGAAGGCGTGCCGCACCCCGTCGCGGACCACCCGGGCGAGGGCCAGCAGGTCGGCGGTGCTGGCGTGGCCGCGGTTGGTCAGCGCCAGGGTGTGCTTGGTGGACAGCCGGGCGGGCGCGTCGGCGTCGGGGTAGCCGCGGTGGAAGCCGGCGTGCTCGATCAACCAGCCGGCGGAGAGCTTGGTGCCGGCCGCACCCGGGTAGCGCGGCACGTCCGGGCCGGTGCGGGCCAGCACCTGCGCCAGCTGCTGCTCGTCGAGCACCGGGTTGGTGAAGAAGGAGCCGGCGCTCCAGGAGTCGTGGTCGCCAGCATCGCTGACCATGCCCTTGCCGCGGCGCAGCCCCAGCACGGCGTCGCGCACCTGGGCGGCGGGCAGCCGGGCACCCGGCTCGGTGTCGAGGGCGGCGGTGAGCTCGCGGTAGGTCAGCGCAGCGCTGGCGCCGTCGGCTCGCAGCGCCAGCTCCACCGCCAGGACCACGGCGTGGTCGGTGTGCTTGAGGGCACTGGTGCGGTAGCCCAGCGCCAGCTCGGCGGGCTCCACCCAGCGCACCTGGCCGTCGGTCCGCTGCAGCAGCTGCACCCGCTGCAGCACCGAGGAGATCTCCACGCCGTAGGCGCCGACGTTCTGCACCGGGGTGGCGCCGGCCCTGCCGGGGATGCCGGACAGGCACTCCAGCCCGCCCAGCCCGTCGGCGACCGTCTTGGCCACCACGGCGTCCCACGGGGTGCCGGCGGCGACGTGCACGGTCACGGTCTCGGACCCGGAACCTGCGGGGTCGGCCGCGGCCGTGCCACAGCTGCGCACCTCGTCGGTGGCCACCCGCACCACGGTGCCGGCGAAACCGGCGTCGGCGACGACGAGGTTGGACCCTCCGCCCAGCACCAGCAGCGGCTCCCCGGCGTCGTCGAGGGCGCGCACGGCGGCGACCACGGCGTCGGTGGTGGTGCAGTGCAGCACGGTGTGTGCCGGCCCACCGCAACGCAGCGTGGTCATGGTGGCGAACGGCACGTCATGCTGGGCCTGGGCGCCGGCGGCCTCGACCTGACGGAGCAGCTTGGGATCGAGCACGACTCCGAACGGTAGCGTGCCGGGTATGTCACGCCGCATCGAGCACGCCGCCACCTACGACCGGAGTCCGCAGCTGCTGCACACGGTGCTGCTGGACGAGGCGTACTGGCGCGCGCGGGTGGAGGCGGTCGGCGGCCCCGCAGCCTCGCTGGACTCGGTGGAGCGTGTCGACGGCGGTGTGGAGGTTCGCCTCACCCAGTCCATCCCGGCCGAGCACCTGCCCAGCGTGGTGCGCAAGCTGCGGTCCGGGGACCTGCTGGTGCAGCGCATCGAGCGGTGGGGCTCGCTGGACGGCTTCTCGGCCTCCGGCAGCTTCCGGGCCAGCGTGCCCGGCACCCCCGTCACCCTGGACGGCGCCCACGCGCTCAGCGGCGACGACGCCTCGACCACCAGCCGCACCACCGGCACCGCCAAGGTCGCCGTCCCGCTGGTGGGCGCCAAGATCGAGAAGATCATCGCGGAGAACATCGCCGAGCTGCTGGTCATCGAGCAGCGCTTCACCGTCGCGTGGCTCGCGCAGCGGTAGGGCGTCCGGAACCAGCGCACGGTCACGTCACCCGCGGCACCACCGGCATCAACCGGTTGCGCCGCAGCGATCGATGGATCACCCACGCCCCCGAGGTGCGGGACGCGCTGGCCGGCGGCCCGCTGGTGGTGGACCTGGGTTACGGGGCCAGCCCGGTGACCACGGTGGAGCTGGCGGCGCGGCTGCGCACCGTGCGCCCGGACGTGCGCGTGGTGGGCCTGGAGATCGATCCGGCACGCGTGGCGGCTGCCCAGGCCGCGGCCACCCCGTGGGTGCAGTTCCGCCGTGGCGGCTTCGAGCTGGCCGGTCTCCGGCCGTCGCTGGTGCGCAGCTTCAACGTGCTCCGTCAGTACGACGAGACGGACGTGGCGGCGGCCTGGCGGCGGATGTGCGCCGGGCTGGCCCCGGGCGGGCTGGTGGTGGAGGGCACCTGCGACGAGCTCGGGCGCCGCTGCGCCTGGGTCACCCTGTCCGCAGGGGGTCCGCAGACGCTCACCCTGGCGTGGGACCCGTTCGACCTGGCCACCCCGTCGGAGATCGCACCCCGGCTGCCCAAGGCGCTGATCCACCGCAACGTCACCGGCGAGCCGGTGCACCGGCTGCTCACCGCGGCCGACCGCTGCTGGGCGCACGCCGCCCCGCACGCGGTGTTCGGCCCGCGGGTGCGGTGGCGCCGCACGCTGGAGCTGCTGCGCGCCGAGGGCGTGCCGGTACGGGCCCACCCCGGCCGCCAGCGTGACTGCGTGCTCACCGTGCCGTGGGCCGCGGTGGCGCCCACCCTCGCTGGTGGTGCACCGGCCGGGGTCCGCCGCGTCCTCACAACCGCTCCCCCGCACCGGCCGGCACGGGCCACTGGGACAATGGCGTCATGACTGAACGCCGCTACGTGCTCACCCTCGGGTGCCCCGACCGGACCGGCATCGTGGCGCGCATCTCCACGTTCCTGGCCGAGGCCGGCGGCTCCATCATGGAGGCCGCCTACCACGCCGACGCCGACTCCGGCTGGTTCTTCACCCGCCAGGTGGTGCGGGCCTCCTCCATCCCCTGGACCGTGCAGGAGCTGCGGGAGCGCTTCGCCGTGGTCGCCGGCGAGCTGGGCCCGGAGGCGGAGTGGACCCTGGCCGACAGCGCCGAGGTCAAGCGGGTGGTGCTGCTGGTGAGCAAGGAGGCGCACTGCCTGCACGACCTGCTGGGACGCATCCGCGGCGGCGAGCTGCAGGCCACCGTCCCCCTGGTGATCGGCAACCACCCGGACCTGGCTCCGGTGGCCGAGGCGCACGGGGTGGACTTCGTCCACGTGCCCTTCCCGCGGGACCCGGCCGAGCGCGGTCCGGCGTTCGAGCACGTGCAGCAGCTGGTGGACTCGTTCTCCCCGCACGCCATCGTGCTGGCCCGCTTCATGCAGGTGCTGCCGCCCGCGCTGTGCGAGCACTGGGCGGGACGGGCACTGAACATCCACCACAGCTTCCTGCCCTCCTTCGTCGGGGCGCGGCCCTACCACCAGGCGTTCACCCGCGGGGTGAAGCTCATCGGGGCCACCTGCCACTACGTCACCGCCGAGCTGGACGCCGGGCCCATCGTCGAGCAGGACGTGATCCGGGTGAGCCACGCCGACGACGTCGCCGACATGGTTCGGCAGGGCCGCGACATCGAGAAGCTGGTGCTGTCCCGCGGGCTGCGCTGGCACCTGGAGGACCGGGTGCTGGTGCACGGCAGCAAGACGGTCGTGTTCAGCTAGCACCGTGTTCAGCTAGCACCGTGGTCAGCTAGCACCGTCTGCCACTGGTGCTGCTCCTACCTGCAGGAACGGTCGTTGTCGAGCGAGCAGCCCTCCGTACCATCGGAGCAATGCGCGGCGCGTTCGACGTCTGGCAGCGGGGTGTGCGCGCCTACCTCGCCGCCGATCCCGGGCTGGCCCGCCTGCGCAGCGCCTCGGGCGTCACGCTGACGCTGGTGCTGGCGCTGCTGGTGCTCATCGTCGGCGCCAGGCTGGCCGACCAGCCGTTGCCCGTGGCCCTGCTCGGCGCGGTGGTCGGCACGCTGATCGCGGGGGCCAACCGCGAGCACACCGTGCGGGCCCGAGCCGTCACCACCGTGTTGGCCGCGCTGCCTGCGATGGCGTCGGTGACCCTCGCCGCCACCCTGAACGAGTGGCGCTACGCCGCCGACCTGGGTTTCGTGGTGGTGCTCTTCCTGGCCACCTGGGCGCGCCGCTTCGGGGTTCGGGGCGTGGTGCTGGGGATGGCCGCCTTCGTCGCCTACTTCTTCTCTCTCTTCCTGCACACCACGGTCAGCGAGGTGCCGCGGCTGCTGCTGTCGGTCCTCGTCGGCCTGGCCCTCGCCCTGCTGGTGCTCACCGTGCTGCTGCCCAACCGGCCGACGACCGAGCTGCACCGGCTGATGGCGGCCCTGCGCGCGGCCTGCGCGCTGGCGGTGGAGGCGGCCGTGCAGAAGCAGGCGCCCGACGCCGCCCACGACGCCCGCGGGGCCCAGCGACGGGAGCGGCACCTGCGCCGCCAGCTCGACCACTTGTCCACCTCGGCGCTGCTGATCGAGTCGTGGCTGGACACCTACGGCGCCGACCTGCACGCCACCGCCGGTGGGCAGCCGTTGTCGTTGGCGGTGTTCGACGCCCAGCTGTCCACCGAGCAGCTCGTGGACACGCTCATCCGGTCCGGCACCACCGACACCTGGATGCCCGAGCAGCTGGCCGCCGTGGACGACGTTCGGGTGAGCCTGCGCGAGGGCTCGTCGGCCGACCAGCTGGACGAGGCCAGGCGCCACGTGCACGGCTTGGCCGACCAGGCCGACACCCGAACGCCGGCCGGGCTGGCGACCTACCTGGCCGCGCACACCGTGGACGCTCACCTGACCGTGCGCGACCTCGCCCTGGACCGCGACCCGGCGTCCGGCGAGCAGGCGCCTGCTCCGGCCGAGAGCCAGGGCACCACCGCGCGGCGCCTGCCCCTGCCCCGCCGACGCGGTCACCACCTGCGGTGGCACGAGCCGCACCTGCTGCCCACCACCAAGGCTGCGCTGCAGGTGGCCGCCGCCGCCGTCGTGGCCACCGTCGTCGGCGACCTGGTCTCCCCTGAGCGGTGGTACTGGGCGGTGCTGACCGCCTTCGTGGTCTACAACGGCACCCAGAGCCGGGGCGACATCCTCACCCGCGCCTGGGAGCGCGTGCTCGGCACCTTCTTGGGCGTGCTGGCGGGAGTGGTCCTGGGGGCCCTGGTCGGGCGCCACACCACCGTCCAGCTGGTGCTGCTGGTGGCCTTCGTGTTCATCGCCTTCTACTCCCTGCAGATCTCGCGCACCGTGCAGGCCTTCTTCCTCACGATGATGCTGGCGATGCTCTACGGCCTGCTGGGGGTGTTCAGCGTCGACGTGCTGGCGCTGCGCCTGGAGGAGACCGCCGTGGGCGCGGCGATCGGGGTGGCGGCCGGATACCTCATCCTGCCCACCCGTACCCGCGACACCGTGGTCCGCAGCATCGACCACTACCTGGACACGCTGAGCACCGTGATCCGGGGCAGCGTCGAGCAGGCGCTCGCCCCGGCCGGTGATGTGGACCTCCTCGGGCAGGGACGCGACCTGGACAAGGCGCTGCAGGGGGTGAGCACGTCCGCGACCCCGCTCACCCGCTGGCGCACGGTCCGCGTGAATCGGGGCATCCGGCAGTGGGTGCGGGTGCTGCGTGCCTGCGACAGCTACTCGCGGGTGCTGGCGAGGGCGGCGTACGCGCTCTCCTCGGGGGTGCCCAGTCCCGCACCGAGCCCGGTGGGCGACACCACCCAGCCACCGCGTGCGGGTGCAGATGCGGCGACCACCGTTGGCGACCGACCGGCTGGTGCGCTGCGTGCCGTGAGCGAGGAGGTCGACGCACACGTCAGCGCGCTGCAGGCGCTGCTGCACGGAGAGCCGGTCCAGCCGGTGTCACCGGTGCGGCCGGCGCTGGAGGACGTGCTGGGCGACCGAGTCCCTGCCCACGGCCGGGACGGGTCCCTGGAGACGGCTGTGTTCGCGCTGACCCGGATCGACCGAGCGATGCTGGAGCTGCTGCCCCGGGACCCAGCTGAGTAGGCGCCTACCAGCGGGGGCGCTGGACCTCTTCCACCTTGGGGCGGACGTCAGCCAGGTAGACCCCGATCGCGACCACGCCGATCAGCCAGAGGAAGGGCACCTGGACGAGGACGACCGCGGTACCGACGCCCACGATGGCCAGCCACTTGTTCTTGGTCAGCTTGTCTGCCGCGGTGAACGCGTCCGGACGCTGCCGGATGGCGTGCACCAGGGAGAACAGGCCGGCAATCGCGACGCAGACCTGGAGCGCGAGCAGGACGTATCCGGCGCCGGGGAGCATGCACCGATGATACGTGCCGGAGCGGCCTGGCGGCGAAGTTGCTGTGCCGTCGGCAGAGCCGAGCCGCGGGCTCCCGGCAGACATGCCTCAGCCCCCCGGGATCGCCGGGGGGCTGAGGTACGAGAGCGGCCGGATCAGCTCTTGGTGCTGCTGCTGGTGCTCGTGCCGCCGGTGGTGCGCGCCGTCGCCGTGTTCTGCGCCTTGGTGGCGGTGTTCTTGGTGTCGGTCGCCGTCTTCGACGCGGTGGACGCCGTCTTGGTGGCAGTGCTGCGCGCCTTGCCCGCCTGGGCGCTGGCCTTGCTGGCCGCACCGCTGGCCTTGCTCGCCGTGGTGCTCGCCTTGCTCGCCGTGGTGCTGCGGGCGGCGCTGGCCTTCTTGGCCACGGTCGGCTTGCTGTCGGTGGTGCTCTTGGCGGAGGCAGCCTCGTTGGCCGTCTTGCGGGCGGTCGAGCGGATCTGGTGCGCGGTGTCCGCACCGGCCTCGCTCACCGCGGCGTTGGTGCGGCCGGTGACGCGCTCGGTGGCCCGGGCGGCCCGCTCGCCGATGGAGCGGGTCTGGCGCGCCACGGTGCCGAGCACCTCGTTGGTCAGGCCGCGGGCGTCCCCGGCGGCGTCCTCGGCGCGCTCCAGCGCCTCCTCGAGCTGGGGCTGCTTGCGCACCTTGGCCAGCAGGTCCTCGCCCCGCTCGGCCAGCGACACGTAGATCCCGGCCGCCACCTGCACGTAGGCGTCGGCCACCTTGCGCAGCTCCTCGGGGTCGAGCCTGGTGCGCAGCTCGGCGAGCTGGGCGTTGATCTCCTCGGGCAGGTCGAAGACCCGGTCACGGGCGGTCTCGACGCTCTCCTCGGCCCGGGAACGGGCGTTGAGCACAGCCTCGGTGACCGAGGTCAGGGCGTAGTCGCCGGCACCAAGTGCGGCGAGAAAGGGGGTCTTGGCCTGGTCAATGTTGTTCGGCATGTCGTGGCTCCTCAGGGTCAGGCGTGGTCGGTGGGTGGGGCGATCTGCTCGGCTGCGACGTTCTCCCGGCGGAAGGAGTCGTAGATCTCGATGAGCATCTGCTTCTGCCGCTCGGTGATCTGGGTGTCGGTGAGCACGGCGTCCAGGACGGGGCTGGCGTTCTTCTCCTCGAGAATCCCGGCCTGGACGTAGAGCACCTCAGCCGAGACCCGCAGCCCCTTGGCGATCTGCTGCAGCACTTCCGCGGACGGCTTGCGAAGCCCGCGCTCGATCTGGCTCAGGTACGGGTTGCTCACTCCCGCGAGCTTGGCCAGCTGACGCAGGGACACCTGCGCCGACTCGCGCTGCGCGCGGATGAAGCCTCCGAGGTCCTGCACCGCGGCGGTCACCGCGGCTCCTGCTGCCGCCACGATCTCTTCGGAAGCGGCTGCGCCCTCCTGGAAGGTCTCCGCAACACCCGACTCCCTCGGCTTGCGCCCGTTGTCGTCAGACATTGTGTTCACCTCCTGGTCAAGGACTCAGCAAGAACGCTAACGCCTTGTGCTAACTATTGCAAGCACTCTGCTAGCACTCCGGCGTGAGGTGAACCACACCGTCACGCTCAGCGATCGCGCTAAAACGGCTGATCACAACCGCGCTGCCCCAACCCGCTCTGGGCCAGGCAGGCAGCGAGTGGCCCGCGGTTGCTAGCGGCTCGCCACCCGGCGGTACCGGTTCACGGCCAGCGGAAGGAACACCACGACGATGGCCAGCGAGGTGAGCAGGGAGTACAGGACGTCGTGCTGAGCGGGCCACCCGGTGGGCACCGCGAACTGTGCCGGAGCGCTGTTGCCGAACAGGCTGCGCGCGGCGGACGCCACCGCGGTCACCGGGTTCCACTCGGCAATCGCCCGCAGCGGCCCGGGAAGGCTGGCGGCGGAGACGAAGGCCGAGGAGATGAAGGTGAAGGGGAAGAGCCAGATGAGCCCGGCGCTCTGGGCCACCTCCACGTTGCGGGCCAGCAGACCCACCCAGGCGCCCACCATCGACATCGCGAACGCGAACAGCAGCAGCAGCGCGAAGGCCAGCACCGCCTCGCCGACGCTGCCGTGGATGCGCCAGCCCACGACCAGCCCGCACAGCGCCATCACCACCAGGGTCACCGCGCTGAGCACCAGGTCGGAGGCGGACCGGCCCAGGATGACCGCCATCCGCGACATGGGCAGCGACCGCAACCGGTCGATGATGCCCTTCTGCAGGTCGTTGGCCAGACCGACGGTGGTGAACGCGGCGTTGAAGGCCACCGTCTGGGCGAAGATGCCGCCCAGCAGGAACTCCCGGTAGGACTCCCCACCCAGGCTGCTGCCGAACACGTAGGAGAACAGCAGCACGAACATCAGCGGCTGGACGGTGGCCCCGATCGCGAGGTCGGGGATGCGCACGATGGTGATGAGGTTGCGCCGGGTGACGACGGCACTGTCGCGCAGCGCCTTGACCGGGGTGGTCACTGCGGAGCTCCTTCGGTGGTGTCGGTCGCGTGGCCGGTGAGGGAGAGGAACACGTCGTCCAGGGTGGGGCGGTTGAGCGCCACGTCCAGCACGGTGATCCCGATGGCGTCCAGCTCGCGCAGCACCCGCACCAGGGTGGCGGAGCCCCCGTCCACGGTGACCCCGAGGTGACCGGTGTCCGCATCCACCGCCGGCTCGCCCGACCCGAGCCCGGCGAGCACCTCCAGCGCCTTCGGCTGGTCCTCCGCCGAGGCCAGCTCGATCTGCAGGCGCTCGCCGCCCACCTCGTTCTTCAGCTGGTCGGCCGTGCCGCGGGCGATCACCTTGCCCTTGTCGATGACCGCGATGCTGTGCGCGAGCTGGTCGGCCTCCTCCAGGTACTGGGTGGTGAGCAGCACGGTGGTGCCGTCCGCCACCAGACCGGTGATGACCGCCCACATGTCCAGCCGCCCCCGGGGGTCGAGGCCGGTGGTGGGCTCGTCCAGCACCACCACCGGGGGCCTGGCCACCAGGGCCCCGGCGAGGTCCAGGCGACGGCGCATGCCGCCGGAGTAGGTCTTGGCGGGGCGGTCGGCGGCCTCCTCCAGCCGGAAGTCGGTGAGCAGCTCCCGGGCGCGCGCCGTGGCCTGCCGGGTGGGCATGCCGTACAGCTGACCCACCATCCGCAGGTTCTCCAGGCCGGTGAGGTGCTCGTCCACCGCCGCGTACTGGCCGGACAGCCCGATCTTGCTGCGCACCTCGTTCGCCTGGCGCACCACGTCCAGTCCCGCCACCTGCGCGGTGCCGGAGTCTGGACGGAGCAGCGTGGTGAGGATCCGGACCACGGTGGTCTTGCCCGCACCGTTGGGACCGAGCAGCCCCAGGACCGTGCCGGTGGGCACCTCCAGGTCCACCCCGTCCAGCGCGCGCACGCCGCCACGCCTGCCGCGGTAGATCTTGACCAGTCCCTCCGCCTGCACGGCGAGCTCCTGGACTCCGGTGGTGGTCGCGGTTCTGGTCATGCCGTCTCCTCGCGCGGGTGCCGTGTGCTCGACACCACAAACGTAGCGAGGGAGGGGGACAGTTCTCGCCCCATTTTTCGTCCAGCGAGCCGAGCGCACGGGCTCGGCGCCGCCTCGGCCGTTGCCCTGCACGGGCATCCGTTGCGAGGATGTCCCGATGACGACGGTGCTGATGCGAGCTGGTGGCCCTGGTGAGGACGGCGCGGCGCTGGCGGTGCGGGCATGAGCGCACTCGTCGACATCCCGTTCGCGACGGCCGACGGTCGCCAGGTCTCCCTGGCCGATCACGCCGGCGAGGTGGTCCTCGTCGTCAACGTGGCGTCCCGGTGCGGCCTGACCCCGCAGTACGAGGCGCTGCAGGGCCTGCACAGCAGCCTGCAGGCGAGGGGCCTGACGGTGCTGGCCTTCCCGGCCAACAACTTCATGGGCCAGGAGCCGGGCACCGACGCCGAGATCGCCGACTTCTGCTCGACGCAGTACGCCGTCACCTTCCCGGTGCTGGCCAAGATCAGCGTGGTCGGCGACGACCAGCACCCGCTGTACGCCGAGCTGACGCGCCAAGCGCCGGCGGCCGCGGGCACGTCGGACTTCCGCGACAACCTGCGGGCCGCGGGGATCGAGCCCACCGAGGACCCGGACGTGCTCTGGAACTTCGAGAAGTTCCTGGTCAGCAAGCAGGGTGAGGTGGTGGCGCGCTTCGCGCCGTCGGTCGCACCCGACGCCCCCGAGATCGTCCGCGCCGTCGAGGCGGAGCTCGCCCGCTGAGACGGGGCCCGGAGCCGGGTCAGCCGAACAGCAGGTCCGACACGGCGTAGATGACCAGGCCGGCCAGTGCACCGACCACGGTGCCGTTGATGCGGATGAACTGCAGGTCACGACCCACCTGCAGCTCGATCTTGCGGCTGGTCTCCTGCGCGTCCCACCGGGCCACGGTGTCGGTGATGACCCCGGTGATCTCGTCGGCGTAGTTGCTCACCACGTACCGCAGGCTGCCCTCCAGCCAGCCGTCGACCTTGCCGCGCACCGCCGGGTCGTCGGCCAGCCGGGCACCCCAGGAGGCGACCAGGTCGCGGGCCCGCACCCGCAGCTCGCTGGAGGGGTCCTCCACCGCGTCCAGGATCATCCGCTTGGCGGTGCCCCAGGCGCTGGCCACCACGTTCTGCACCTCGGGGTGCTCCAGGATCTGCTGCTTGACCGACTCCGCCCGGGCGATGGTGTCCGGGTCGTGCTGCAGGTCCTCGGCGAACTCGGCCATGAACTTGTCCACGGCCTTGCGCATCTGGTGCTCGGGGTCGTCGCGCACCGCGCGGGCGAAGTCGAGCACCTCGCGGTGCAGCCGGTCGGCGAGCATGTCGTCCAGGAAGCGCGGCGACCACGCCGGCGCCTGCTGGCTGACCACCCGCACCACCGTGTCGTGGTTGACCAGCACCCAGTCGTAGGCCCGGTCGCAGATGAGGTCTACCAGGCGCTTGTGCTTGCCGTCGGCGAGCACCTCGGCCAGCAGCTTGCCCAGCGGCGGCCCCCAGGGGCGGTCCACCAGGCGGCGCACCAGGGTCGCGTCGATCACCTGCTGCACGTCCTCGTCCCGCAGCACCGTCACCGCGCCGCGGGCGAGCACCGCGGCCTCGGCGGTGATCCGCTCGGCGTTGGCCGGCTGGGCCACCCAGCGGCCGAGCCGCTCGGGCACCCGGGCCGCGCGCAGCTTGTCCACCACCACGTCCGGGGCCAGGAAGTTGGTGCCCACGAAGTCGCCCAGGCTCGCGCCGAGCTGGTCCTTCTTGCGCGGGATGATCGCGGTGTGCGGGATGGGGATGCGCAACGGGTGGCGGAACAGCGCGGTGACGGCGAACCAGTCCGCCAGGGCACCGACCATGCCCGCCTCGGCTGCGGTGCGCACGTAGCCCACCCAGCCGCCGGCCCCGATCGACTCCTGCCACCGGGCGAAGAGGAACACCACGGTGGCCGCCACCAGAAATCCGGTGGCCACCACCTTCATCTTGCGCAGGTCAGCACGCTTGGTCTCGTCGTCCAGGGTGAGGTCCACGGCGTTCATCCTCCCAGGTGCGTGGCGGAGGCAGCGGGCCGGCGAGGCGAGCAGGCAGGATGGCGCAGGTGATGCCGCCTCCCCAGCTGGTGCCCCACCTGCAGCCGTTCGCCTCGACGATCTTCGCGGAGGTGACCGCGCTGGCCACCGAGCACGGGGCGATCAACCTGGGGCAGGGCTTCCCGGACACCGACGGCCCCGCCGCCATGCTGGAGGCAGCGCGCGCAGCCATCGCCGCGGGCCACAACCAGTACGCCCCCGGACCGGGCATCCCCGCGCTGCGCCAGGCCGTCGCGGCCGATCGCGCCACCCGCTACGGGCTGCACCACGACCCGGACACCGAGGTGCTGGTGACCGTGGGGGCCACCGAGGCGATCACCGCCGCGGTGCTGGCGCTGGTGCGTCCGGGCGAGGAGGTGGTGATGGTCGAGCCCTACTACGACTCCTACCCGGTGGCCGTGGCGGTGGCCGGTGCCACCCGGCGCACCGTGGCGCTGGTGCGCGACGGCGACCGGTTCGCCCTGGACCTGGACGCGCTGCGCGCGGCGGTGAACCCGGCCACCCGCATGCTGCTGGTGAACTCCCCGCACAACCCCACCGGCACGGTGTTCACCACCGAGGAGCTGGCGGCCATCGCCGAGCTGGCCTGCGAGCACGACCTGGTGGTGCTCACCGACGAGGTCTACGAGCACCTGGTCTACGACGGGCGCGTGCACCGACCCCTGGCCGGGCTGCCCGGCATGGCCGAGCGCACGCTGTCGGTGTCGTCGGTGGCCAAGACCTTCAGCGCCACCGGCTGGAAGACCGGCTGGGTGTGCGGGCCCGCCGAGCTGGTGGCCGCGGTGCGCACCGCCAAGCAGTTCATGAGCTTCGTCGGCGCCACCCCGATGCAGCACGCCGCCGCCCACGCCCTCACCCACGAACAGGCCTGGGTGCAGCAGCTGCGCATCGACCTGCAGGGCAAGCGCGACCTGCTGTCCACGGCGCTGGCCGAGGTGGGCTTCCGGGTGCACCCCAGCGAGGCCAGCTACTTCGTCTGTGCCGACGCCGCGCCGCTGGGCGAGACCGACGCGGTGGCCCTGTGCAGGCAGCTGCCGGTGCAGGTGGGGGTGGCGGCGGTGCCGGTCAGCGTGTTCTGCGACTCCCCCACCCGGGAGCAGCAGCCCTGGCGCCAGCTGCTGCGGTTCGCCTTCTGCAAGCGTGACGACGTGCTGCACGAGGCCGCCCGACGGCTGCACGCGCTCAGAGCATGCTGATCTTCTTGTACAGCCGCACCGAGGGCCCGCCCACCAGGCCGACCTCGTCCAGGAACGCCATCAGCTTGGCGGCGCTGTCGCGCAGCCGCGCGCGGTAGTGCTCGTTGGTCCTGGCCGCCGCCATCGCCCGCTTGGGGTCGAGCCCGGCCGCCGCGTACACGTCCGGGTGCACCAGGCTGGTGGTGATGAAGTAGGCGCCGGCGGCCAGCATCGCGCGCTCGCGGGCGCGCTGGGCCGCGGACATGCCCTGCACCCGGCGGGCGATCTCCTCGCGGGCGAAGCGCATGTGCCGCGCCTCCTCCAGCACGTGGATCTTGGCCGTGGTGCGGGTGATCGGCTGCACCCGCTCATCCCGCATCCAGTCGCGCTGCATCACGTCGAGGATCTCCTCGGCCACCAGGATGCCGGCGTAGGCGGTGGCCCCCACCGCGGTGGCCTTGAAGACCCGGCCCAGCTCGAGGACGGTGCGCGAGGGCCGGTAGGCGGGAGCGCCGAAACGTTCGGCGGCGCGGGCGAACATGATCGAGTGGCGGCACTCGTCAGCGATCTCGGTGAGGGCAAACTGGAAGTGCGGTGTGGAAGCGTCCTGCCCGTAGATGTCCCGCACCACCATCTGCATGAGGATCATCTCGAACCAGATGCCGGTGCTCATGATGGAGGAGACCTCGTGCTTGGTCAGCGTGACCTGCTGCTCCAGGCTCATCTCCTCCCACAGCGACGTGCCGTAGAGGGTGCTCCACTCCGGCGTCAGGCCGAAGAGGTGGTCCGGGACCGGCGCCTGCCAGTCGACCTCGACCATCGGGTCGTAGGACTTCTTGGCCGCCGAGGACAGCAAGCGGCTGGCGATCTCCTGGCGGTCGGTCACCTTGACGCCCCGCGACGCGCTGCTGGTGGTGGTGCTCGACATGTGGTTCTCCCCGGCGCCCGGACGTACCCCAGCCGTGTGCACGCCCGGTCGCACTCGCGACCACCCGCCCGGTATGAAGCACATCATGTGATTGGATGTAACTGCTAACATGAGTAACATGAACCATGACGGCGATGCTGTCAAGGCTGAGCGGACCGATAGCCCCTCCGCCCCAAGGCCCCAGGGGCCGCGGCCTGCTGTTCCGGCCACCTGGGTGAAGACCATGACCTCCGCCGCAGCCACGGCCGCCGCGGTGGTGGACGAGGCGCGCTCGGCGCGGGTGGCCATCGACGGGCGCAAGAAGCGCTGGGACGAGCACAAGCGCGCCCGGCGCGAGGAGTTCGTGGACGGCGCGCTGGCAGCCATCCGGCGCAACGGCCCCCAGATCGGCATGGAGGACATCGCCGGCGAGCTGCAGGTGTCCAAGACGGTGCTCTACCGCCACTTCACCGACAAGAGCGACCTGGTCGACGCGATCCTCACCCGCATCGCCCAGACCGTCGCGCTGCCGCCGCTGCTGGCCGAGCTCTCCCAGGAGCGGGCCGACTTCGACCAGGCGCGGGCGCTGATCGGCGCCTACGTGCGCTCTGTCGCCGCCGAGCCCGAGCTGTACGGCTACGTGTTCACCCACAACCAGGAGGTGGGTGGCGCGGAGAGCGTGGTGGCCACCACCGAGCGGGTGATCGCCGAGGCGCTCTCCGGGCTGGTCGGTGACCGGCTGCGCACCATGGGCATGGACTCCGGCGGGGCGCAGCCGTGGGCCTACGGAGTGGTGGGCATGGTCCAGCTGGCCACGCACTGGTGGCTGGACAACCGCACCATGTCCTCCGACGCGCTGGTGGACTACCTGAGCATGCTCGTCTGGGGCGGGCTAGAGGGTGTGCTGCGTGCCGACGGCGCCCCCGCCAAGTTCGTCCCCGCCGCGGCGTCCGACCCGACCAGGCGGCTGCTCGGCGGACCCCTCACCCCTGATCCCGCCCCTGACCCGGACGCCGATCCCGACCAGAAGGACAGCCACGGATGAGCACACCGGAGGAGCACGACGATCCCGCGGGCTACCAGGGTCCGGCAACGGCGGCGCACGACGAGCACGAGCACGCCGTGGACCTCACCCTCTCCGGGCACTTCGAGCCCATTGGCGGCACATACTCCTGGTACGGCCGGGTGCGCGGGCTGCCGCAGACCCCGAGCGGGACGACGCTGACGGTGCGCACCGACGCCGCCGAGGCACAGGTGGTGGTCACCGAGCAGGACCTGTGGGGCAACCACCTGGTGCGGGGCGTCGGCGCGCCCCCGTTCGAGGCCTTCGACGCCACCGTCCTGGACTAGGCGAGGCGGTAGAACCGCCACAGGTCGTGCTCGACGGGCAGGGTGTCCACCGAGGTGAACCCCGCCTGCCGCGCGTAGTCACGCATGGTGCTCTCCCGCATGACGGTCCCGGTGGCGGCCGAGCCCGGCGTGCTCATGCTGTCGGGCAGGCACACCGACAGGCTGAAGCCGTACATCAACCGCTCCACCAGGTCACCCGGCGGAGCGAAGGCGCTGGCCACCTTCATGTCGGCCACCAGCACGGCCCCGCTCGGCGCGGCCAGGGCACGCATGGCCGCCAGCGCCGGCACGGGGTGCGGCAGGTCGTGCAGGCACTCGAAGGCGGTCACCAGGTCGTAGCCGGCCTCCGCCCGCACGGTGGCGACGTCCTGCTCCCAGACCCGCACCCGCCCGTCCAGGCCGGCCTCGGCCACGTTGCGCCGGGCCAGCTCCACCGAGGCAGGGTCCAGCTCGAAGGCGTCCACCTGCACCCCGGGCAGGCCCTGCGCCAGCCCGATGGCCGACCACCCGCCGCCGCACCCCACGTCGGCCACCCGCGCCGGCGGGTCGGAGTGCAGCCTCAGCTGGACGTCGGGCAGGGTGGCCAGCCACTCCTGCGCGAGCAGGCCGAGGAAGCCGGGGCGGTTCAGGTCGGCCTGGGACTCCCGCATGTCGGTTCCGAACGCCGACCAGGGAACGCCCGTGCCGGCACGGAAGGCCTCCGCCACCGCGGGCACCTGCGCCGCCGCGGCCACCAGCTGACGGGCCAGCGGCGCCAGGTAGCTGAGGTCGTCGGCGCTGGCCAGCACCTGACCCACGCCCGGCTTGAGCCGGTAGCGCCGGTCGGCCGCCACGGCGGAGCTGGCGGCGAGCTCGACCAGGCCGGTCACGGCCTGCTGCTCCAACCACTCCCGGGCTCCCCGCTCGCCGGTGTCGGTGGCCGCGGCCAGCTCGGCGGAGGACAGCGGCGGAGAGCCGTCCAGGCAGCGGTAGTAGCCGAGCCGGTCGCCCAGTGCCACCGCCATCAGGTCGAACATCCCGGCGGCTGAGCTCATCAGCCGTTCAGCGACCTCGGTCGCAGGATCCATGGCGGACCACCTCGCAGGACGGGTACGTCCTGCCAGTGTCCTCCGCTGGTCGAGCAGCACAACCCCTGGTCGACGGCGCTCCCGGCGCGCTCAGCGGCCCTGGAACTCCGGGCTGCGCTTGTCCCGGCGGGCCTGCTGCCCCTCGGCGAAGTCCGCGCTGGTCCAGCAGCGCTCGAACTCCGCCACCTCCCAGTCGGCGTTGGTGTCGGCCTCTCGTGCTCCGTCGGCGGTGAGGCCGTTGAGCACTCGCTTGGAGTAGGCCAGGCTCAGCGGCGCCAGGCTGGCGCAGTGCGTCGCCAGCTCCAGTGCGTCGGCGAGGCCGCCCTCCCCGTCGGCCAGCCCGCTGCGCAGCGCCTCGGCTGCGGTCACGGTCTGCGCGGTGAGCATCATCCGCCGGGCCATCCCGCCGCCGGCGAACATGGCCAGCCGGCGCAGCGTCCAGGCGTCGGCGGCCAGGCCGAGCTTGGCGGTGGGCACCCCGAACACGGCGGTGGGCGCGGCCACCCGCAGGTCGCAGCACACCGCCAGCTGGGTCCCCGCGCCGATGGCCGGCCCGTTCACCGCGGCGATCACCGGCACCTGGGCGTCGGTGACCGCCCGCAGCATCGCGCGCAGGGCGTCGAGGAACCCGTCGCCGTACACCCCGCCGAGGTCGGCGCCGGAGCAGAAGCTGGTGCCCGCGCCCGTGATCACCAGCGCGCGGGCACCGGCCTCGACGCTGCCGGTCACCGCCTCGCGCAGCTGGTCGCAGACCTCGGTGCTGAGGGCGTTGCGGCGCTCCGGCCGGTCGATCTCCAGGACGGTGACGCGGCCGTGGTGGCTGGTGTTGATCATGGGTTCCAGTATCGCCCTGCCTGGTTCGGCCCTGGCCGGGTGGTTCGGCTACTTGGGCAGGGCGCGCCCGCACACCGCGGCAACCACCCGCTGGTAGCCGGAACCGGTGACTCGGACCAGGGCGTCGAGGGCCTTGGCGTCGGAGCCGATGAGCACGCGCGGCCGTCCGGCGCCGACTCCCCTGAGGATGACGCGTGCGGCGGTCTCGGGCGTGGTCTTGGCCAGCTTGGCGTCGAAGAACTCCGCCAGGATCTTGGCGTCGGAGCCCACCGCGGCCGTGCTGTTGCGGGCGATGCCCGTCTTGATGCCCCCGGGGTGCACGCAGGTGACCTTGACGGGGTGCTTGTTGATGAGCATCTCCTGGCGCAGCGACTCGGTGAAGCCGCGCACGGCGAACTTGGCCGAGTTGTAGGCGCTCTGGGTGGGGATGGACAGCAGCCCGAACAGGCTGGAGACGTTGACCAGGTGGCCGTCGCCGGAGGCGATGAGGTGGGGCAGGAACGCCTTGGTGCCGTTGACGACCCCCCAGAAGTCGACGTCCATCACCCGCTCGATGTCCTTGAACTCGGTGACCTCGACGTCGCCGCTGAAGGCGATGCCGGCGTTGTTGAACAGCAGGTTGACCACGCCGTAGTGCGCCGCGACGGCGTCGGCGTACTCCAGCACCGCCGAGCGCTCGGCCACGTCGAGGTGGTCGGAGCGCACCTGCGCCCCCAGCCCCTCGCACTGGCGAACCGTCTCGGCCAGGCCGGCACTGTCCACGTCGGACAGGGCCAGCCGGGCGCCCCGGCTGGCGAGGTCCAGCGCCAGCGCGCGGCCGATGCCCGAGCCGGCTCCGGTGATGACGGCGACCTTGTTGGTGAAGTCGGTCTTCATGCTGACGCCTCCTCGGCGGTCGGGACCGGCTGCGCGGGTGCAGCTGTGGACGGCCCAGCGGTGGAGCTGACGGCGGCGCGGCGGGTGTAGCGGTAGGCGTCCAGGTCGAAGCTCTTGGTGGCCTTGCGGAAGGCGAAGGTGAAGTCCGGCCACAGGGTGGTGTTGTTGCCGTGCGCGTCGAGGTACCAGCTGGCGCACCCACCGCGCATCCACACCGTGGGGTCGAGCTTGCGCTGCAGCATGGCGTTGTACTCCTGCTGCACCTCCGGGCGGACCTCGACGGTCGCGATGCGCTCCCGCGCCACGGTGTCCACCGCGTCCAGCACGTAGCTCAGCTGCGACTCGATCATGTAGACCATCGAGGTGTGCCCGAGGCCGGTGTTGGGTCCGACCAGGAAGAACATGTTGGGGAAGCCGGTGACGGCCGAGCCCTTGTAGGCCTGCATGCCGCGCTCGGCGAAGTGCTCGGCCAGCGTGCGCCCGTCGGCTCCGACGATGGTCTCGTAGGTGGGTGAGTCGGTGACGTGGAAGCCGGTGGCCACCACGATGGCGTCCACCTCGCGCACGGTGCCGTCCTTGGTGACCACCGCGTTGCTGGTGACCTTGTCGATGCCGTCGGTGACCAGGTCGACGTTGTCGCGCTGCAGGGCCGGGTACCAGTTGTTGGAGATGAGCATCCGCTTGCAGCCGATGCGCCAGGTGGGCGTGACCTTCTTGCGCAGCTCGGCGTCGGGCACCTGCTGGGCCATGTGCTTCGAGGCCACGCGCTGCAGGATGCGGGTGAGGCGCGGGTCCTTGGCCAGTGCCACCACCTGGGTCTCGCGCATCGCGTAGATCAGGCCGCGGGAGAGCTTCTGGAAGCCGGGCACGTGCCGGAACGCGAAGCGCTCCACCCTGGTGTACTCGCGGTCGAACCGGGGCAGGATCCACGGGGCGGTGCGCTGGTAGACGTCCATGTGGGCCACCTGCGGCGCGACGGCGGGCACGATCTGGATGCCCGAGGCGCCGGTGCCGATCACCGCCACCCGCTTGCCGGTGAGGTCGGAGTCGTGGTTCCAGCGAGCGGAGTGGAAGATCTCGCCGGTGAAGTCCTCGATGCCGGCGATGTTGGGCAGCGCGGGCTCGCACAGCGCGCCGACCGCGCTGATGACGGTGGCCGCCGACCAGCGGCCCTTGGACGTCTGCACGTCCCAGCGCTGCGTCTGGCTGTTCCAGCGGGCGGACTCCATCTCGCAGCCGAAGACGTGCTTGTCCAGCACGTCGTAGCGGCGCGCGGTCTGCTCCAGGTAGTCCTGGATCTCCGCCTGCCGGGAGAAGCTGCGGCTCCACTCCGGGTTGAGCGCGAAGGAGTACGAGTACAGGTGCGAGGGCACGTCGCAGGCAGCACCGGGGTAGGTGTTGTCGCGCCAGGTGCCGCCGACGTCGGCGCCACGCTCGATCACCACGTAGTTGTTCTTGCCCGCCTGGGTGAGCTTGATGGCGGCACCGAGACCGGAGAACCCGCTGCCGATGATGAGCACGTCGACCTGCTTCGCCTGGGACGGCGCGCGGTCCTGCGCGGGCGTCGCGGCTGCGTCTGTGGCTGTTGTCATGTGGCAACGGTAAACCACTGTTGAACGACGGTCAATAACTGTTGAGCAGGATTCAGTAGGGTGGTGGCGTGCCCACCGACAAGCGAACCCGGCTCAGCCCGGGAGCCCGCCGCGCCCAGCTCATCGCCCTCGGCGCGGAGATGCTGGCCGAGCGCCGCCTGGAGGAGGTGGGCGTGGAGGAGATCGCCGACCGGGCCGGGATCTCCCGAGGGCTGCTGTTCCACTACTTCGCCTCCAAGCAGGACTTCCACCTGGCCGTGGTGCGGGAGATGGCCGCCGCCATGCTGGAGCGCACCGCACCCGACCCGGCGCTGCCGCCGCTGGAGGCGCTGCACAGCTCGCTGTCGGCGTTCATCGACTTCGTCAGCGAGAACCGCAGCGGCTACGTGTCGCTGCTGCGCGGCGCGGCCAGCGGGGACGAGGCGATGCGTCAGGTCTTCGACGACACCCGGGCCGAGATGGCCAGCCGGACCCTCGCCCAGACGCCGGTGCTGGGCATCCCCGCCGGCCCACGCACCCGGCTGGCGGTGCGCGGCTGGATCGCCTTCACCGAGGAGGCGGTGATCAGCTGGTTGGCCGAGGACGACCTCTCCCGCGAGGAGCTGATCGACCTGATCAGCCAGGCACTGACCGCGCTGCTGCTCGGCGCCGCCCCGCAGTGAGGCCCGCCCGCCTGCCGCCGGGCCGGCTCAGGCGGTGAGGCGCGCGGCGACGAGCTTGCTGGCCTGCTCGATGTAGTCGATGCCGGTCTGCCGGTCGGGCTGGTGCTGGGTGAACACCACGAGCAGGATCCGGTGCCCAGCCGCGGTGACCACGCCCATGCTGGTCACCGCCCACTGGTTGTCGTCGTCGGAGTTGGGCAGCCAGCCGTTCTTCACCGCCGTGGTCGCCCCGGGATCGGCCGCCGCCGTCACCCCCCAGCGCTGGTCGGCTGCCACCGACTGCATGAGGCCCAGCGCGTACTCCCGGTTCTCGGTGTTGAGCACCGACGTGGAGGCGGTCAGCGCATCGAGCAGCGCGACCTGGTCCTGGGCGCTGGTGGTGGTGAGTCCAAAGAAGCCGGAGGCACCGACCTCGGTGCTGCGCAGGCCCAGCCGCTTGCTCACCGTCGCGAGCCCCGGTCCGCCACCCAGGCGGTCGAAGAGGGTGGTCGCCGCGTCGTTGTCGCTGATGGTGATCATCCGCGTCGCCAGGTCCTCCTCGGACGCGCTCAGCGGCCGACCGGCATCCTGCGCCTTGAGCAGCGTTCCGATGAGGATCTCCACCTTGACGGCGCTGGCGGTGACCATGCCGGCCGAGGCGCCGGTGACCACGCTCTGCCCGGTGCTCAGGTCCCGAGCGGCGATGGAGACGTCGGCCGAGCGCGTGATGCCGAAGGAGCGGTCGAGCTGGGCGAGCTGCGCCTGGAAGGCCGTCTCCGCCGCCTCGGTGCCGGAGGTGCCGGCGCGCTCGGCGGCGCGGGTGGTGGTCTCCGGAGTGCTCGTGGGGGGCGCGCTGGTCGGTGCGGCGGGGACCGGCGAGGCGGTGACGCTGGGTGCGACCAGGACGTCCTCGTCAGTGGTGCGGGCGACCGGACCACTGGACTGCGACAGCGCGGCGGAGCAACCCGTGGCGAGCAGCGGGAGGACGAGCGCGGCGACCACGGTCGCGCCGACGGAGCGTCGTGCCATGCGTCCACTCCGTTCCGATCACCGGTTCCCTGCCGTCCTCTGCGGCGAGGATATCGGGGGAACCTGCCCGAAGCCTGGCAGAGCTCGCGGGCCACGCCGGAGCGCGACCGTCCTCACACGAGCCCAGTGTCTCCGATCAGGTCACCAACGGCGAAGGTGATGCCCATGGCGGCTCCGCCACCGACCACCAGGCGGACCATCGCCGGCACGGCAGGGGCGCCGCCCAGCCGGGCGCTGATCCAGCCGGTGATCGCCAGGGCCACCAGCACCACCACCACGGTGACCGGCACGCGCCAGGTCGCCGGTGGCAGCACGATGGCCAGCAGGGGCAGGATCGCGCCGAGGGTGAACGACAGGCCCGACGCCCCCGCGGCGTGCCAGGGGTTGGCCAGCTCGTCGGGGTCGATGCCCAGCTCCACCTCCGCGTGCGCGCCCAGCGGGTCGCGCGCGGTGAGCTCCTTGGCCACCCGGTGGGCGGTCTCGTCGCTGATGCCCTTGGCCCGGTAGAACCCGGCCAGCTCCTCCAGCTCGGCCTGCGGCATCTCCGCCAGCTCCTGGCGCTCCCGGTCCAGCAGGGAGCGCTCGGTGTCGCGCTGGCTG
The DNA here is from genome assembly GCF_004006015.1 of Rhodococcus sp. X156. Classification (NCBI taxonomy): domain Bacteria; kingdom Bacillati; phylum Actinomycetota; class Actinomycetes; order Mycobacteriales; family Nocardiaceae; genus Rhodococcus; species Rhodococcus sp. X156. The sequence goes on from NZ_CP034766.1 coordinate 3,162,350, forward strand.
CTCACCGATACGTACTCCCCCAGCGCCATGGACACCGCGCCGGAGACCAGGCCGGCCACACCGGCGGCGACGAGGGGGCCGCGGCTGGTCGCCGCCCCGGCCACACCCACCACCAGTCCCGCGGTGGAGACGATGCCGTCGTTGGCCCCCAGCACGCCGGCCCGCAGCCAGTTCAGCCGCGAGGAGAGCTGCCCGGGGCGGTGCGGCTCGCCGGAGTGCGCGTGGCTGCGGCGTCCGTGCGGCGCGGACGCACCGCCGGCGGCGCCACGCGAGGGCCCGGGAGTCACCCCGTCCACGGTAGGCAGCGGCCGGGGACCCGACCAGCAAGGCGAGGCTTACCGGGCTGCTAGCCCAGCACCAGCACCGCGGCGCAGAACACGACCACGACCACCAGCGCTGCCACGTCGAGCAGCCCCAGACGGGCCTTCTGCGCGGTGAGCTGGCCGGTGCCGCCGCGGGCGGTCACCGCATCGCCCAGCTCGGCGGCGCGGCGCAGCGAGACCGCCATGGCCGCGCTGAGCATGTCCAGCCCCTCCGTCATCAGCTGGTCCAGCGACCGCCTGCGCCGTCCCTCGGGCACCGGGCGCAGCCGCTGGGCTGCCCGCAGCACCGACCACTCCTCGGCGAACAGCGGCACCGCCCGCAGGCACAGCCCCACGGTCACCGCCCACTCCTCCACCGGCAGCCGCAACCACTTCAGCGGGCGGGTCAGCCGGGCGAACGCCGGGGCGATGTCGCCCATGGGCGTGGTGAGCCCGACCATCAGGGAGATCCCCAGCAGGACGAAGGCCAGCACGGTGACGCGCACGTAGATCAGCAGGGCGCCGAGACCGACGGTGACCGGCCCGAGCGTCACCTCCGGGGTTCCGCCGGCGGGCACGTTCAGCAGCGCGCCCAGCCCCAGTGCCAGCCAGAACCACCACGGCACGTGCGGCAGCACGGCGCGCGGAACTCGGGCGACCGCGATGAGCACGGCCAGCAGCACGGCGGTGGCCCCGAGCGCCGGCCAGGACGGCACGAAGGTGAGGGTGAGGCCGATCAGGACGACGCACACCAGCTTGGTGCCCGCCCACAGCCGGTGGACCACGGTGTTGCCGGGCACCTGCCGCAGCAGCGTGGGTGAGCTCATCGCCGGGCCTCCCCGAGCACCGGGCGGGGCTCGTCGCTGAGCCGGCCGCGGTGCAGCCGCACGGTGCGCGAGCACACCGCCTCCATGCCGTCGAGGTCGTGGGAGATGACCACCACGGTGAGCCCAGCCTCGCGGCGCAGCCGGGCGAGCAGCTCCACCAGGCCGCGCTGGCTGGGCACGTCCAGGCCGGCCAGCGGCTCGTCCAGGACGAGGACCCGGGGGCGGTTGGCGAGCAGGCCGGCCAGCGCGACCCGCCGCAGCTGCCCACCGCTGAGCTGGTCCACCGGTCGGGCGGTGAGCAGCGGGTCCAGGCCCACTGCCGCCAGCGCCTCGCCCACGGCGGACCAGTCGGGGTGGCTCTCGGTGCCCGTGGCGGCAGCGACGTCGGCACCCACGGTCGGGCGCAGCACCTGCAGCCGGGCGTGCTGGAACGCCAGGGCGACCGCGCCGACCTGCTCGTGCACCGGCCGGCCGTCGAGCAGGCACTGCCCGGCGGTGGGCTGCACCAGCCCGGCCAGCACCCAGGCCAGGGTGGACTTGCCGGAGCCGTTGCCGCCGACCACCAGCACCCCCTCGCCCTCGCGCACGGTGAGGTCGACCTCCGCCAGCCCACGCTGCGCCCAGGGGGAGCTGACGTCGTAGGTGTGGCTGACGCCGCGCAGCTGCAGCAGGGGCCGGCCGGTGGCCGGCGGCGCGGGTGTCAGCGCGGGGCGGGCTCCCTCGCTGAGCCAGGCGGCGGGGGCGTCCACCACCCGGCCCTGCACCAGGTGCACCACGTGGTCGGCGCCCACCGTGTCGGCGGCGCGGTGGGTGACGTGCACGACGGCGATGCCGTGGGTGTGGGCGAGCTCGCCGAGCAGCGCCACCAGCTGCTGCCGGCCCTCGGCGTCGACCATGGCGGTGGACTCGTCGGAGAGCAGCAGCGCGGGCCGGCGGGCCAGCGCGGCGGCCACGGCGAGTCGTTGCAGCTCCCCGCCGGAGAGGGTGCTGGTGTCGCGGTCGCCCATGCCCGCCAGGCCCACCGTGCGCAGCAACCCGTCGACGTCCACCGCGGTGCCCTCCGGCAGGCCCCACACCACGTCGTCGGCCACCCGCACGCCCAGGATCTGGCTCTCCGGGCGCTGCAGGATCATCGCGGTGCCGCCGTGGGCGCCCAGCCCGCTGCTGCCCGGCCGCAGCACGGCGCCGTGGCTGGGCGCGCGGCCCGCCAGCAGACGCAGCAGGGTGGACTTGCCCGAGCCGTTGGCGCCGACCACGGCCACCAGCTCACCCGGGCGGACGGTCAGGTCGACGTCGGTGAGCACGGCGCGCTCGGTGCCGGGGTAGGTGAACCCGACGCGCTCCAGCGACACCGGTACCGGTGCCACCGTGTCGTCGCCGGGCTGCTGTCCGGTGGCCGGACCCTGCAGCGGGTCGGGCGCCGCGGCCAGCTCCATCCGGTGCACCACCGCGCCCAGCAGCGACCAGGTGACCCAGGTGCCGAACGCCAGGCTCACCCCGACGACGGCGGGCACGGTGAGCCACCAGTAGTCGATCATCGTCTGGGTGCGGGCGTCGACGTCGGCGGCGAGGTCGGCGAACGGGGCGAACCCGGCCAGCATCTCCATCGCCCCGTGCACGCTGTTGGCCACCGAGTCCAGCACCAGCTGCCTGGTCTGGCTGAACAGCAGCAGCAGCAGGTCCACCAGCACGCCCAGCACCGGCACCGCGAGGAGGACGTAGAGGGCGGCGGTGAACCCACCGCGACCGCGACGGCGGACGTCGCCGACGAGCCCGCCCAGCAGCACGCCTGCCCACACCCCGGCCAGCGCGCCCGTGCCCGCCAGCGCGAAGGCCACCACGGTGGCGGCGACGGAGGCGCCCAGCAGCGCGCGGAGGCGGTGGCGGTAGGCCACCAGGCCCATCGGGACGGCGCCGACGAAGGTGAGGGCGCTGGCCGCCGGGATCACCGTGGCCAGCACTCCGAGCCCAGCCGTCATGGCCGCCATCACGCCTGCGGTGGCCAGCTCCACCGGCTGCAGCGCGCCTCGCGGTTGCCTCGGGTGGGACCGGGATTCCAACACGTCGCCAAGTCTGCCATCGCCGCCTTACAGCCAACTGAGCCCCGGCTGTTCCGCAGTCCTGTCCACGGAGCCCGTCGCGGCGCAGAATCGAGACCACCCCGTCGACCACAGGAGCCTCGTTGACCACACCACGCACCACTCCCGCCTCGCCGCGCGTCGTCGTGGGCATCGACGGATCAGCGCCGTCGGAGCAGGCCCTGCGGTGGGCCCGCTTCCTGGCCGACACCACCGGTGCCGGGGTGGAGGCAGTGGCGGTGTGGCGGGCGCCCTCCACCTACGGCTGGGCCGGCATCAGCCGACCGGAGATCACCCTGGGGTGGGACCCCGCGGCCGACGCACACCGACTCGTGGTGGAGACGGTGCAGAAGGTGTTCGGCACGCCCACCTTCCCCGGCCTGACCGTCACGGTGCGCGAGGGCAACACCGTCGAGGTTCTGCTGGAGCTGAGCGGCGAGGCCCAGGTGCTGGTGGTGGGCAGCCGGGGGCGGGGCGGGTTCAGTGGCATGCTGCTCGGCTCGGTCAGCGCCGCCTGCGCCGAGCACGCCACCTGCCCGGTGATGGTGGTGCACGGAACCACCCCGCCCCCGCCGCGTCCGTGAGCTGAGTGCCCATACGAGTCGCGGTGGCAGGTCAGACCCTCAGGCCGCCCAGTAGCCGAGCATGGGCTCGGTGCCGACCAGCTCTGAGCCCTGGTAGATAGTGAGCGCCGAAGAGGACAGCACGTAGCGACCGCCACCGTTGTCGGCGACGAACCCGTCTCCAGAGGGGACGGGATCGTCGATCTCGATGGCGGACAGGTCCCGCAGGCGCATCCCCTTGTAGTAGTAGCGGCCCGCCCCGGTGAGGCACACGACCACCTCCGAGCTCGGGGTGTAGCCGATGGCCACGGCTGGGTCGGAGGCGTTGCACCGCGCTCCCCGCTCGGCGAAGCCCTGTCGGTCCGCCCCGGCCAGCGTGGGCTCCCCCGTCGAGGGGGCAGTGCTCGTCGAGGGGGCAGTGCTCGTCGGCGCCGCCGTGCTGGTGAGGACCCGTCGGCTCGTCGGCGGTGGCGCGTAGGTGGTCGTGGCGTCCGAAGGTGCGGAGTACCTGGGCTGGGCGGCGTAGCTGGGTGCGGCCCCGCCGGTTGCACTGGAGTACTGCTGGTATGCCGACGAGGTGTCGTCGCTGGCGAACGGCGCGAGAACCACCAGCAGCACGGCGATGGCCACGGCCAGGACCGCCAGCTCCAGGTAGCCGATGATCAGCCCGGCCAGCGCCATGCCCTCGCCGCGCTCACCGGTCCGTCGGATCTGCCGGCGAGCGACGTGGCCGAAGATCACGGCGAAGGGTGCACCCGTGCCCGCTACCAGGCTGAGCACCAGCGACGCGATCGCCATGCCGTTGGTCGGCGGCAGTAGAACCACCGACGAGCCGTACGGGTCGGGCCGGTAGCGGCCGGATTCATCCCCCTGGTGCTCGGCTTCTCGGTGGTCGTCCGACTGGCGGTCGTCCAGGCGCGGATCACGGTCGTCGTTCATCAAGCCCCCCGGGTTCGCGGACCGCCCAGCCCCTCGTAGACACCTGAGTCAGCACCGCCGCGCCAGCCTAGAGCCCCGCTGGGCCGCGAGGGCGTTGGGGCACAAGCGAACACCCGGCGGCAGCACCGGGAGCCGCACCCCCGCCCCCTCGCTACAGTGACTCATGTCACTAGATACGGGAGGCAGCGATGCTCGAGATCCACGGATTCTGCGACGACCGGTTCGCCGGGCTGCGCTCAGCTTTGCAGGACAACGTCACCTCGGGGGCTGAGCTGGGCGCGTGCCTGGCGGTGACCATCGACGGCGAACCGGTGGTGGACCTGTGGGGCGGCTGGTCGGACACCGAGCAGACCGTGCCGTGGGAGCGCGACACCATCACCAACGTGTGGTCGTCGACCAAGACGGTGACCGCCCTGGCCGCCCTGGTGCTGGTCGAGCGGGGCGAGCTGGACGTCTACTCCCCCGTGGCGCGGTACTGGCCGGAGTTCGCCGCCAACGGCAAGCAGGACGTGCAGGTGCGCCACCTGCTCTCGCACACCTCCGGCGTCTCTGGGTGGGACGCGCCGTTCGCCATTGAGGAGATGTACGACGCCGAGGCGGCCGCGGCCCGCCTGGCCGGACAGGCGCCGTGGTGGGAGCCGGGCACCGCCTCCGGCTACCACGCGCTGAACTACGGCCACCTCGTCGGTGAGGTGGTGCGGCGCGTGACGGGACAGTCGCTGGGTCAGTTCGTGGCCACCGAGATCACCGGCCCGCTGGGCGCCGACCTGCACATCGGCCTGCCGGCGAGCGAGCTCGGCCGGGTCTCCGACGTGGTGCCCCCACCGCCGCTGGGCCTGGACTACAGCACCATCGACCCCAGCAGCGTGATGATCCGGACGTTCACCGGGCCGGTGGCCGACGCCCGCGCCAGCTGGACCGACGCGTGGCGCACGGCGGAGATCGGCGGCGCCAACGGCCACGGCAACGCCCGTGCGCTGGCGCGCATCCAGTCGGTGATCGCCTGCGGCGGCGAGGTGGACGGGGTGCGACTGCTCTCCCCCGCCACCATCAAGCTGATCTTCGACCAGCAGTCCGACGGCACCGACCTGGTGCTGCAGACGCCGCTGCGCTTCGGCATCGGCTTCGCCCTGCCGCACCCGACGTCGGTGCCCTTCGTGCCGGACGAGAAGGGCATCTGCTTCTGGGGCGGCTGGGGCGGGTCGCAGGTCGTCATCGACACCGAGCGCCGGATGGTGGTGTCCTACGTGATGAACAAGATGGGCGCGGGCCTGCTGGGATCGGACCGCAGCGCCCAGTACGTCTCGGCGGCGTTCGCGGCGGTGTGACCGCGGCGCGGCCGGAGCGGCTGCGGCTCGGAAGAAAGAAGGACGTGGTGGCCAGGGCCGGGATCGAACCGGCGACCCTCCGCTTTTCAGGCGGATGCTCGTACCAACTGAGCTACCTGGCCGGATGCGACCGGAGTCATCCGAACGCCTGGCGACCCTGACGGGACTCGAACCCGCGACCTCCGCCGTGACAGGGCGGCGCGCTAACCAACTGCGCTACAGGGCCATGCTTGTGGTGCTTGTACAACCTACCGTGCTCATCGAGAGTGTACTGCCGTACCCCCTACGGGATTCGAACCCGCGCTGCCGCCTTGAAAGGGCGGTGTCCTAGGCCGCTAAACGAAGGGGGCGCACTGGTTTCCCGGCTGGGCCACCAGCGGTGATTTCCACCGTCCAGCTTTCCGTTGGGGAGCGGAGGAAGCATAGGACACCTTCGGCGTGGTTCCCAAACCGGGTGGTCAGCGGCCTGCTGGCGAGCGTTTGCGCAGGTGGCTTGGCCCCGAACTTGCCGCGCGCCCGCCGATCGGGTGCGCTGGGTGACATGAGCGACACTTTTGACGTCATCGTGGTGGGCGCCGGGGCCATCGGGGAGAACGCCGCGGGGCGCGCCGTGCAGGGCGGGCTGTCGGTGGCGATGGTGGAAGCGCAGCTGATCGGCGGGGAGTGCTCCTACTGGGCGTGCATGCCCAGCAAGGCCCTCATCCGCACCCCGCAGGCGGTGCACGACGCGCGGGCCCTGCCCGGGGTGACCGCCTCGTTCGACCCGGCCGCGGTGCTGGCCCGGCGCAACCAGTTCACCCACGACTGGGACGACGCCAGCCAGCAGGAGTGGGCCGAGGGCGCCGGCATCACCGTCGTCCGCGGCACCGCGCGGCTCACCGGGCCCAAGGAGGTGCAGCTGGACGACGGCCGCCGGCTCACCGCCACCCAGGCCGTGGTGCTGGCCACCGGCAGCGTGCCGGCCGAGCCACCCATCGACGGCCTGGCGGACACCGAGCACTGGGGCTCGCGGGAGGCGACCTCGGCCCAGGCGGTGCCGGAGAGCCTGGTGGTGCTGGGCAGCGGGGTGGTGGGCTGCGAGCTGGCCCAGGCCTACGCCCGGCTCGGCTCGGCGGTGACCATGCTGGTGCGCGGTGACCGGGTGCTGCCCAAGGTGGAGCCGGCGGCCTCGGACCTGGTGCGCGCCGGCCTGGCGGCCGACGGCGTGGACCTGCGGTTCGGGGTGAACCTCACGCGGGTGCACCGCGACGACGACGGTCTGCTGCTCCACCTCGACGACGGCAGCGAGCTACGGGCCGAGCAGCTGTTGGTGGCCACCGGACGACGCCCGGCCACCGACGACGTCGGCGTGGAGACGGTGGGCCTCACCCCGGGCGAGACCCTGCACGTGGACGACAGCGGGCAGGTGCAGGGCGTGGACGGCGACTGGCTCTACGCCTGCGGCGACGTCACCGGCCGCGCACCGCTCACCCACCAGGGCAAGTACGACGCCCGCGTGGTGGGCGACGTGATCGCCGCCCGGGCCAAGGGGACGGTGGACGCCGCGCCGTGGAGCCGCTACGCCGCCACCGCCGACCACGCCGCGGTGCCGCAGGTGGTGTTCACCGACCCCGAGGTGGCCTACGTGGGCAGGACCGCCCAGGAGACCGAGCGGGCCGGCATCGCGCACGACGTGGTGGAGATCGACATCGCGGTGGGCGGGTCCTCGCTGTACGCCGACGGGTACACGGGCAAGGCGGTGATGGTGGTCGACCGCGAGCGCCAGGTGCTGCTGGGCGTGACGTTCGCCGGCCCGGGCGTCGCGGAGATGCTGCACGCGGCGACCATCGCGATCGTGGGCGAGGTGCCGCTGCACCGGCTGTGGCACGCCGTGCCGTCCTACCCCACGGTCAGCGAGGTGTGGCTGCGCCTGCTGGAGGCCTACGGCCTGTAGGGGCGTCTGCAAGTACGCCCCACCGGCCCGGCACCCGTCCGCAACCGCTACCAAGCCGGGCCGCCACCAAGCCCGGCCAGCCGCTACGACTCCAGCGCCTCCGCCACGGCGGGCCCGAGCACCTCGGCGGCCCGCCCGCGCACCACCAGGTCGGCGATGCCGTCCAGCGGGGTGGGCTCGTCGTTGATGATCACCAGCGCCGCGCCCGCCTTCACCCCCTGCACCGGCAGGTCCGCCGCCGGGAACACCTGCAGCGAGGAGCCCACCGCGATAACCAGGTCGGCGGCGCTCACCAGCTCCACCGCCTGCTGCACCACCCCCGGGAAGAGCATCTGCCCGAAGGACACCGTGGCCGACTTCACCAGGCCGCCGCAGACGGGGCAGTGCGGGTCCGGGTCGCCGGCCTCCACCTGCTCCTCGCCCCACGTGTACGGCGCGGTGAACCCGCAGCCGTCCGGCGTGCCGTCGCGCGGGGCGAGGCCGATGCACATCACCTCGCGAGCGGTCCCGTGCACCTCCACCACCGGCGAGCTGCCAGCCAGCTGGTGCAGACCGTCGATGTTCTGGGTGATGACGCCCGCGGCGTGGCCGGCCTCCTCCAGCTGGGCCAGTGCCCGGTGCGCGGCGTTGGGCTGGGCGTTGTGGGCGAAGAACTCCCGCCGCATGGCCCAGCTGTTGGCCCGCACCTGCGCGGAGGCGACGTACCGGTCGAAGGTGTACTCGCTGGGGTCGTAGCGGGTCCACACCCCGCCGGGTGAGCGGAAGTCCGGGATCCCGGACTCGGTGGAGATTCCGGCTCCGGTGAAGGCCACCGCGCGCCTGCTGGTGCGCAGCAGCTCGACCAGGCCCGGAGCGTCGTACCCAGGCATCGCTTGCATGGCTCAAGTGTCCCAGGCGGCGCTCGCGCGCCGGTGGTGGGCACACGCACGAGGGCCCCGGTGGCCGAGACCACCGGGGCCGCTGGAGGTGTTGATGGCTGGGCACCAGCCCGCCTACTCATGTGCCGAGTGAAGGCAGTGCGCTAGGCCGTCGAAGCGGCATGCTCAGCGCCACAAGGGGATGCGATACACGCGGGCGAGTGGGCAGCCATCGTCGTTGTCAACGTCGTCTGCTATGTCATCACCGTCCTCGTCATCGTCTCCTCCTGGGGGTGGTGACAGCTCACGTCACCACGTGGGTCGCAGCTCCCCCGCTCGAGGCGGAGACCGCTGCCTGCACTGGGCGCTCATCGTGGTGTCCCGCTGGCCGGACAGTCTCTGCGCGGCCAGGACGGCACCGGAGTGCTCGGGCGCTCGGTACAGCTGGTCGATCATCGTTGCTCGGGTGTGCATCGGGACTCCTGCGTCCGTGCCCGGGTGGCGAGCCAGCGAGCTCAGGCGTTGGTGAGCTGCTTGGCCTCGCCCTGGTCCGGGCTGATCACCTGGATCTTGCGTGGCTTGGCCTTCTCCGCGACCGGGATGGTCAGGCGCAGCACCCCGTCCCGGTAGACCGCCTCGATGCGGTCGGTGTCGAGGGTGTCGCCCAGGAAGAGCTGACGGCTGAAGACCCCCCGCGGGCGTTCAGCAGCCACCATCTCCCGGTCGGAGCTTCGAGCCGGGCGTTGCGCGTGCACCGTCAAGGTGTTGCGCTCCACGTCCAGGTCGATCGAGTCGGCCTGCACGCCAGGGAGGTCGAACTCCACGACGAAGGAGTCCCCCTCCCGCCAGGCGTCCATCGGCATCGCCGTCGGACGGGCAGCGGTGCCCATCACCTGCTGCGTCAGGCGGTCGAGCTCGCGGAACGGATCGGTTCGCATCAGCATCTTGCCTCCACCTCCAGTGTCCGGTTCTCGGTTCCGGTGTGCAAGTTATCTGCATCACCCGGCACAGGTTTTTTATAGCACCGCCCTCAGCGGCTAGGCAAGGGGGTACCGCTCCCCCTCCGCCGCGCGGCGAGCAGCCTCGCGGCCTACCTTCGCCAGCACTGGGGCGATGAGCCGGCCCAGCGCTTGCCCGGCAGGAGGGAGAAGCCGTGACCGTGGACCTGGCCCACGACGTGACCGGCCGCGCCGACGCCCCGGTGGTGGTGCTGCTGGGGTCGCTGGGCACCGACCGCACCGTGTGGGACCCCCAGCTGGGGCCGCTGGCCGAGCACCTGCGCGTGCTGCGGGTGGAGCTGCGCGGCAACGGCGCCTCGCCCGCCCCGGAGGGCCCGTACACGATGGCCGAGCTGGGGGGTGACGTGCTGGCGCTGCTGGACCGCCTGGAGCTGCCCCGCGCCCACCTGGTGGGGCTCTCGCTGGGCGGGATGGTGACGCAGTGGATCGCCGCGCACTCCCCCGAGCGAGTGCACACCCTGAGCCTGCTCAGCACCTCCGCGCACTTCGACGAGCCGCAGGCCTGGCGCCAGCGGGCGGCGACGGTGCGCCAGTCGGGCTGCGCGGAGCTGGCCCCGACCGTGGTGCAGCGGTGGTTCACTCCCGAGCTGGCCCAGCGCGACCCCGCGCTGGTGCGGCGCTACGTGGCGATGGTCGGCGCGACCGATCCGCAGGGCTACGCCGGCTGCGCCGAGGCGATCGCCGGCTGGGACGGGCGCGCCGACCTCGGCCGGATCACCGCCCGCACCCTGGTGGTGGCCGGGGCGGACGACCACGCGACGCCGCCGTCGCACCTGGAGACCATCGCCGACGGGGTGGCCGACGCGCACCTGCACGTGCTGACCCGCGCCGCGCACCTGTGCAGCGTGGAGCAGGCCGGCGCGGTCACCCAGCTGCTGCTGGACCAGCTGGTCGGCGAGCACGCCGGCCGGGCCCAGGCGCACGCGGTGGGGCTGCGGGTGCGGCGCGAGGTGCTGGGCGCTGCCCAGGTGGACTCCGCGATGGAGGCCACCACGGAGTTCAGCGCGCCGTTCCAGGACTTCCTCACCCGGGTGGCCTGGGGCGACGTCTGGCACCGCCCGGGCCTGAGCCGGGCCACCCGCTCGGCCGTCACCCTGGCCGCGCTCACCGCGCTGGGCAGCGAGGCAGGAGCTGGCCGTGCACGTGCGGGCGGCGCTGCGCAACGGGCTGTCCTCGGAGGAGATTGCCGAGGTGCTGCTGCAGACGGCCGTCTACGCCGGACTGCCCCGTGGCAACCGCGCCTTCGCGGTAGCACAGAATGTGATCACCGCTACTGCCGGCTGATCCACGGTGCCTGTGCGTACCGGTGTGGCGCCCGCGCAGCGGAAGTGCGAAAGTAGCCGTAACACCGTGAGCCCGCTCACAGTCCGATGAGGAGCGTACTTAGTGCCTTGGCTCCATTCTGGGCGGATTGACGCTCCCCGTCGCCGCGCGCCCCAAGCGGTCCTCGCCCTGCTCGCGTCCCTGCTGGTGCTGGTGGGCGTGGCCAGCCCCGCCGCCGCCCAGCCCGACCCCACGCCGCCGCCCAACCCGGGCGACGGCCAGCTCAACGAGGCCGCCGAGGCCGCGCAGCGCAAGGCCGACGAGCTCACTCGCCTGGCGGGGCAGCTGACCTCCGCGCAGACGCAGCTGGTGGAGCTGCACAACCAGCTGGCGCTGACGATGGAGACCGCCAACAAGGCGCTGGTGGACCACACCGCCGCCCAGCAGGCAGCGACGTCGGCGGCCACCGCGGCCACCGTGTCCGGGCTGTCGGTGCTGCTGGCCAAGGCGTCCCTGGACGACGCCAACGCCCGGGCCGCTCGATTCGCCCTGGGCAGCTTTCAGCAGGGCAGCACCATCAGCTCGTTCAGCGCCTACATGGCGGCCAACAGCCCCGACGAGCTGCTCGACCGGGTGGCCCTGCTCAACGCCGTGGGCGGCAGCCAGCTCGAGGTGATGAAGGGCCTGGACGCCGCCCGCCAGTCCACCGCCGACGCCGACGCGCGAGCGGTGGCCAGCAAGGCCCAGGCCGACACCGCCGCGGCCGATGCCGGCAGGGCCAAGCAGACCGCCGACGCCGCCATGCAGCAGGCCAGCAAGGCCCAGGCCAGCCAGCTGGCGCGGGCCAAGCAACTGGAGAGCCAGGCGGCACGGGCGCAGTACGACCTGCAGGTGGCGGCGGACACCGCCAACGGCCTGCAGCGGCAGCGGGCCAGCTTCGAGCAGTGGGACGCCCAGCGCCGCGCCCAGCAGGCCGCCGCCGACCGCCAGGCGGCCGAGCAGGCCCGGCAGGCGATCGCCAGCATCAACGGCTCGCTGGAGAGCGTCCCGGCCACCCCGGCGGCGCAGGCTGTGATCCGCCGGGCCGCCACCCAGCTGGGCCAGCCGTACTCCTGGGGCGGCGGTAGCTACACCGGCCCCACGGTGGGCATCCGCGACGGCGGGGTGGCCGACACCTTCGGCGACTACGCCAAGGTGGGCTTCGACTGCTCCGGGCTGATGATGTACGCCTTTGCCGCGGTGGGCATCCAGCTGCCGCACTACTCCGGCTACCAGTACCAGTCGGGCCGGCAGGTGCCGCTGGCGGAGATGCAGCCCGGCGATATGGTCTTCTACGGCCCGTCCGGCATCCACCACGTGGCGCTGTACATCGGGGCGGGCAAGATGATCGAGGCGCCCGAGTCGGGCAAGTTCGTGACGGTGTCGAACGTGCGCACCGACGGTTTGGTGCCCTACGCCGTGCGGATGACCTGAGCAGTCCGGCTGACCTGAACCCGCACCTGCAGCGCGGCGGTGGGCTTCGCTAGGCTTCCCAGGGCGATCGGCCCTGCTGGGCTGGACGTCTCGGGCCTCTAGCTCAGTTGGTAGAGCTACGGACTTTTAATCCGCAGGTCGTCGGTTCGAGCCCGACGGGGCCCACCACGAGACAACCGCGCGACACCGCTCATGCGGCGACGACTCGTTGCCCGCTCACCTTGCTGCGGGGCAGGCGGCCGGCGCGGGAGTGGCCGGTCATGGTGCCGTCGGCGACCAGCACGTCGAAGTCGAGGTTCAGCCGCATCGGCTTGGTGATGCTCTGTCGCCAGGTGACCTGGTGGCCGCCTCCCCCGCCAGCCTTCACCTCGATGTCGGACAGCGGGACGGTCTCGGCCGCACCGGTGGCCGTGCCGCGCAGGCCGTCGCCGGCCCGCTCGAAGAGGTACTGGACCTTGAGCGTGCCGATGGGGGTCTTCAGCGCGAGGTCCCAGGTGCCGAGCACAGCGTCGTCGTGCACAGGTTTCTCCTTCGGGTGGCAGGGGTCAGAACGGGGTGGGCTCACGGTGCCCGGGGCGCCACACGATGCCGCGGCGCTCGTGCTCGAACATCTCCTCCACCGCGTGCGCGACGGCGGGCCCGTGCTCGCGGTCGAGCAGGTGCAGGGCCAGGTCCAGCCCGGAGGTGACGCCCCCGCAGGTGACCAGGTCGCCGTCGTCGACCACGCGGGCGCGAACAGCGTTGACCCCGGTCGCCTCCAGCACGTCCATGCCGAGGTGGTGCGTCACGGCGTGGCGACCCTCGATCAGGCCGGCCATCGCCAGTGCGAGCGCGCCACCGCACACCCCGGCGACCGTCACCGCAGGGTTGTCCAGCGCGCGGCGCAGCAGCTCGGCGGCGGCGCTGCCGGCGAACCGCGCGAGCAGGACGGGGATCGTCTCAGCGCCGTCGTCGGGGTCGCCCTCCACGGGCCCGGAGGCGCCGGGGACGACGACGTAGCCGGGGAGCTCGGGGTCGAGCGTGGCCGTCGCGGTGAACACCAGGCCGTGGGTGCCCGAGACCACCGGTCGCGGCCCCTCGGCCGACACCAGCTCAACGGTCAGCTCGCCGCCGACTGCGTCGCTACCGGCCGCCAGCACCTCGAACGGAGCGATGACATCAAGCGGGTCGAACCCGTCGAACAAGACGATCTGGGCGGACAGTGGCAAGGGGACTCCTCAGGATCGGCACCGTGTCCCCGCACTCTTGCAACGGGGAGGGTCCGCGAACAGTGGCCGTGTTGCCAGCTACCAACGAAATCTGGCCACCTCCCTCTGGGCGCCTTCTCGGCCGCACCTCCGTTGACGACCTGGCTAGCATCAGACGGTGCACACCGTCGTGGTCCTGGCTCTGCCCGACGTGATCGCCTTCGATCTGGCCACCCCGGTCGAAGTGTTCGGCCACGCTCGACTGCCCGACGGACGACCCGCCTACCGGGTCGTCGTCTGCGCGGAGCAGCCGACCGTGCAGGCGGGGCCGCTGCGCATCAGCGTTGACGCAGGGCTGGAGGCGCTCGCGCGGGCCGACACGATCGTGGTGCCGGGCCGCAACCGCCTCGACGCTCCGGCCAGCCCCGCGGTGCTCGACGCGCTGCGGTCCGGGGCCGGGCGCGGCACCCGCATCGCGTCCATCTGCGTCGGCGCGTTCACCCTGGCCGAGGCCGGGCTGCTCGACGGGCAGCGCGCGACGACCCACTGGCGCGCCGCCGAGATGCTGGCTCGCTCGTATCCGCAGGTCTCGGTGGACGCCGACGTGCTCTACGTCGACAACGGGGGCGTGCTCACCTCGGCCGGAGCCGCCGCCGGCCTGGACCTCTGCCTGCACATGGTGCGACGCGACCACGGCACCGCGGTCGCCGCCCACGTCTCCCGGGTCTCGGTCGCACCCCTGCACCGCAGCGGCGGACAAGCACAGTTCATCGTCCGCAACCCGCCGTCGTACCAGGTCGCCTCGCTGGAGGACGTGCTGGCCTGGATCGAGGAGAACGCCCACCGGGAGCTGACGCTGGCCGACCTCGCCGCTGCCGCGCACACCAGCGGGCGCACGCTCAACCGGCGCTTCCACGCGGAGACGGGCCAGAGCCCGATGGAGTGGCTCACCGGAGTGCGCATCCGCCACGCCCAGGAGCTGCTGGAGACCACCGACCACGGCGTCGAGCGCATCGCCCAGCAGGTCGGCTTCGCCAGCCCCAGCAGCTTCCGCACCCACTTCCGTCGGCTCGCGGGCACCAGCCCCAAGGAGTACCGCGCCACGTTCACCGGACGCGTGCGCCCCGAAGCCGAGGCAGAGCAGGCCGGGCTCAGGGCGTGAGCAGCGCCTTGATGGCCCGGCGCTCGTCCATCGCGCGGTATCCCTCGGCGGCCTCCTCCAGCGGCAGGGTGAGGTCGAAGACCTTGCCGGGGTCGATCTTGCGGTCCCAGATCAGCTGCACCAGCTCTGGCAGGTACCGGCGCACCGGGGCCGGGCCGCCGTGCAGGTGCACGCCGGAGAAGAACAGCTCCTGGCCGGGCAGCGCCACGTCGTGCGACACCCCGACGTAGCCGACGTGCCCGCCGGCCCGGGCGGAGCGGATGGCCTGCATCATCGACTCCTGGGTGCCCACCGCCTCGATCACGCTGTGCGCGCCGAGGCCTTCGGTCAGCTCCTTGACCTTGGCCACGCCCGCGTCGCCGCGCTCCTCCACGATGGTCGTCGCGCCGAAGTCCCGGGCCAGGGCCTGCCGGTCGGCGTGGCGGGACATGGCGATGATGTGCTCCGCGCCCAGCTGCCGGGCGGCGAGCACGCCGAGCAGGCCGACCGCCCCGTCCCCGACCACCACCACCGTCTTGCCCGGCCCCGCCGCGGCGGCGTCGGCGCCGAACCAGCCGGTGCCGAGGACGTCGGAGGCGGCGAGCAGCGACGGCACCAGCTCGGGGTCGGGCTGGCCCGGGGTGGTCACCAGGGTGCCGTCGGCGAGCGGGATGCGGGCCCGCTCGGCCTGCGTCCCGATACCGCCCATGCCCACCCTCTGCACGCAGTGCGACTGGTAGCCCGCCCGGCAGATCTCGCAGGTGTTGTCGGAGGCGAAGAAGGAGCCGACCACGAAGTCGCCCACCTGCAGCGTGCGCACCTCCGGCCCGATCTCCTCCACCACGCCGACGTACTCGTGTCCCATGGGGGCGTCCTCGACCGACTCGATGCCGCGGTAGGGCCACAGGTCCGACCCGCACACACAGGTCGCGGTGACCCGGATGATCGCGTCGGTGGGTTCGATGATCCGCGGGTCCTCGCGCTCCTCGACCCGGACGTCACCGGGGGCGTGCATCACGACTCCACGCATGGGGCCACTCCTCACTCTCGCGGGCTCTCGCCCCATTGAACGCCCGCCGGTGGTGCCCCGCAGACGTCAGCGGGGCCCGGACGGTCATGATGGCGCGGTGACGAGCACGCGCACCGTGGCAATCCTGGCCTTCAACGACATGGAGGTCCTCGACTACGCCGGGCCCTACGAGGTCTTCAACGTGGCCGGCGAGCTGAGCGACCCCGCCGAGTTCTCGGTGATCTCGGTCGGACTCACCGGCGCGGTCGCTACCGGACGCGGTGGCTTCACGGTGCAACCCGACCACGGCTTGGACGACTGCCCGCCCGCCGACCTGCTGGTGGTGCCCGGCGGCGCCGGTGCCCGCAAGCTCCAGTCCGACGACCGGCTGCTGGCCTGGCTGCGCGACCGGGCGGCCGAGGTCGAGATGCTGCTCTCCGTCTGCACCGGGTCGCTCGTGCTGGCCTCGGCTGGCCTGCTGCACCGGCGACGGGCGACCACGCACCACACGGCGTACGCCGAGCTTGCCGACCTCGACCCGACCGTGCAGGTCGAGCGCGGGCCGCGGTTCGTGCGCAGCGCGGACCGGCTGTGGACCTCCGCCGGGATCTCCGCCGGCATCGACCTGTCGCTGCGGGTCGTCCGCGAGCTCGCCGGGGCGCGGATCCACGACAACGTGGTCGCCGAGATGGAGTGGGGCTGGGGGTCCTGAGCGTCGCCGGAGTGGTTACCGGCGCCGGGTGAAGCCGCCCCGGAGCTCTGCCGCTGAACGCCCGCACACGCCAGCGGCCGGCCTCTCCGCGAGGAGAGACCGGCCGCTGAGGGGACTTGCTGGTTACGCGCCCATGTCCACGATGGCCGCGACGGGGCCGCCGCCCTCGGGGCCCTGGTGGGCCGCGGAGACGGAGACGAACACCGCGGGGTCACCGGTGACCGCGGCGGTCACGCCACCGACGCACGCCTTGATCTGGCGGTGCCAGTGCACGTCGGAGTCGTCGAGCATCGCGTTGCGGCGGCCGCGCACGGTGCCGTCCTGGCTCGCCTCGCACTTGAGGAACACGTTGACGAGCTTGCCGTCGAGGTCGCTGGTGCGCGGCCGCTCGGGCAGGTCTAGGCCGGCGTCACGGATGGCGTCCCAGATGCCGTCGGAGTCCAGCGCGTCGTTCATGACGCTGTGGCCCACCCGGTAGCGCCCACCGACACCGCGGGCGTTGCCCACCACGACGATCTGCGCGCGGTCGAGCTCCACGCCCGAGGAGCACGAGGCCACCGCGGAGTACAGCTCGCGGTTGTGCATGACGTCCTCGTCGGTCGGCATGTCGATCTCGCCGAGCGCGACGGCGATGCCCAGCGCGGTGCCGCCGTTGGACAGGTCCATCGACTCGTGGGTCTGCTCGGTCCACACCGTCTTGCCGCGGCTCTTGGCGTCGCGGATGGTGTGGATGGTCAGCAGCGGGGTCTTGGTCTGCACGTAGTGCACGTCGGCGGGGTCGCTGATGCCAGCCTGGGCCATCGCGTCCTTCACGGCAGTCGCGACCTTGGTGATCATCGCGGTGCGGCCGATGTCCTCGGGCAGCAGCTCCTCGCTCATCGCCACACCCACGGTCAGGCGGGGCTCGTCGGTCTGCGGGGCCTTCTCCGCCGGGACCGTGGCGAAGATGGTGGCGTGCGGGCTGATCACGCCGTCGGTGCCACCGGACCAGACGATGGGGATGTCGCCCACCTCGGTCGCGCTGCGGGTGCCCTTGGCCGCGATGACCTCGCGGAAGGCGCGGTCGGCGATGATGCGGGTGTAGTCGTTGACGCCACCGTTGCCCTCGGTCTTGCCGATCACCGCGATCACGCGGTCGGCCTCCAGGACACCGTCGTCGATGAGCTTGGCCAGCTCGCTCGCGTCGGAGACGTTGTGCAGCGGAACCTTGCGGACCTCAATTGCTTCGGGCACTGAGCTCTCCTCGGGGTTGGTGGATGTGGCGTTGATGGGTGTGGCGTTGGTGAGTGGAGCGGCCGGGGTCAGGGGGTCACGATCGTTCCTGCGGTCCCCGCCAGCGCACCGGCGATGTTGTGCAGGGAGGTGATGACCGAGCGCCCGCCTGCCTCGGCGAAGCGGCAGGCAGCATCGACCTTGGGGCCCATGCTGCCGCCGGCGAAGTGCCCGGCAGCGGCCAGGTCGCGCAGCTCGGCCGCGGTGATCGCACCGATGGGGCGCGCGTCGGGCGTGCCCCAGCCGATGATCGCGGCGTCGACGTCGGTGGCGATGACGAGCACGTCCACCGCCAGCTGGTCGGCGAGCACCGCGGCGGTGAGGTCCTTGTCGATCACGGCCTCCACGCCGCAGAGCTCACCGTCGGCACTGCGGACCACGGGGACCCCGCCACCACCGGCGCAGACCACCACCTGCCCGGCATCGAGCAGGGCGGTCACCGTGGCCGACTCCAGGCACTCCAGCGGCTCCGGGGAGGCGACCATGCGCCGCCAGCCCCGCTCACCGCGGTCCTCCCAGACCTGGCCGTGGTCGATCATCACCTTGGCCTCGGCCTCGGGGAGGTAGCGGCCGACGGGCTTGCTGGGCTCGGCGAAGTGCGGGTCGTCGCCGGAGACCAGGGTGCGCGAGACCAGCACCGCCGAGCGCGCCGAGCACTCGCGCTGGGCCAGGGCCTGGTCGAGCGCGTTGAGCACCAGCACGCCGATGGTGGCCTGGGTCTGCGCCCCGCACCAGTCCAGCGGCACCGGCGGCACCACCGCGGCGGCGATCTCGTTCTTCACCAGGAGGTTGCCCACCTGCGGGCCGTTGCCGTGCGTGAGCACCACCTCGGCACCGTCGGCCACCAGGTCGGCCACCGCGGCCATGGCCGAGACCACGGCCGCCCGCTGGTCGTCCGGGTCGGCACGGCCGTCGGGCGCGGTCATGGCGTTGCCGCCCAGCGCAATCAGTACTCTCACCTTGGCCACGCTAGCCACGGACCGTTGCCCAGGGCATCGGCAATGGTTGCCCAAACAATCACAGTCCTTGGTCACGTTGCCACGCCCAGCCGTCGGTAGCGGTCCAGCCTGGCGGTGCGCAGGTCCGTCGGAGTGCGGGTCAGCAACATCGCCAGCTCGTGCTCCAGCACCCCACCGAGCCGGCTCAGGAACTCCGCAGGCTCGTCCGCGGCGTCGGGGTGCTCGGCCACGATGCGGTCCACGATGCCGTTGCGGAGCAGGTCCAGGCTGCGCACCCCCTGGGCGGCCGCCATCTCGTCCGCCCGGTCGGTGGTGTGGAACCGGATGGCCGAGGCCCCTTCCGGGGGCAGCGGCGAGAGCCAGGCGTGCTGCGCGCAGAGCACCCGGTCAGCCGGCAGCAGCGCCAGCGCTCCCCCGCCCGCTCCCTCACCGAGCAGCAGGCAGATGGTGGGCGCGGCGAGGGTGGTCAGCTCCACCAGGCAGCGAGCGATCTCCCCGGCCAGGCCACCCTCCTCGGCGTCCTTGCTCAGCGCCGCGCCGGCCGTGTCGATCACGGTGACGAGGGGCAGGCCCAGCCCGGCGGCCAGGCGCATGCCCCGGCGCGCCTCGCGCAGACCCGCCGGGCCCAGTGGCTGGTCGGCGAACTTGCGGTCCTGGCCGAGCACCACGCAGGCGGCCGGGCCGAACTTCGCCAGGGCCAGCAGCAGCCCGGGCTCCTGCTCCCCCGCACCCGTGCCCTGCAGGGGAGTCACCGTGTTGGCGGCGACCTTCAGCAGGGCCCGCACCCCGGGCCGGGCCGGGTTGCGCGAGCGCTGGATGGACTCCCAGGCCGGCACGTCCGGCAGCTGCTCCAGCGGCAGGTTGGGCACCGCCGGAGGGGCCTCCCGCGGGGCGCAGAGCACGGCCAGCGCGTCGGCGGCGATCCGGCGCAGCTCCGCCGGCGCCACCACGGCGTCGATGAGCCCGCGGGCGGCCAGGTTCTCCGCGGTCTGCACGTCCGGGGGGAACTCCTCGCCGTAGAGCGCCTGGTACACCCGCGGGCCCAGGAACCCGAGCAGGGCGCCCGGCTCGGCCGCGGTGACGTGGCCGAGCGAGCCCCACGAGGCCATCACCCCGCCGGTGGTGGGGTGACGCAGGTAGACCACGTAGGCCAGCCCGGCGGCCTTGTGCGCCGCGATGGCCGCGGAGATCTTCACCATCTGCAGGAAGGCGACGGTGCCCTCCTGCATGCGGGTGCCGCCGGAGGCCGGTACCGCCAGCAGCGGCAGCCCCTCGGCGGTCGCCCGCTCGATGCCCAGGGTGAGCCGCTCGGCGGCGGCCACCCCGATGGAGCCGGCGAGGAAGCGGAACTCGCACATGATGATCGCGACGCGGCGACCCTCGATGGCCGCCTCGCCGGTGATCACCGACTCGTCCACCCCGGAGCGCTCCCGCGCCGCGGCCAGCTCGTCGTGGTAGCTCTGCTCCGGCTCGCCGTGCACGCCCCGGGGCGGCAGCGGCTCGGTGTCCCAGCGCTGGAAGCTGTCCGGATCGACCACCAGCTCCAGCAGCTCGACCGCCCCGAGCCGGCTCACGGCGCCGACTGCTCGAGCCAGGCGCGGATCTCCGCGCCGTGCTGGTCCAGGGTCGGGGGGGCCGTGTGCGTGGTGCGCACCGTGGTCTCCGACGCGTCCAGGCCCGCCGGCTTGTCGGAGATCTCCTGGAAGCGCAGCGGCGGCCCGGGCAGGGTGATGGGACCCAGCGCCGCGTGGTCCACCTCCACCAGCAGCCCCTGCGAGCGGGTCTGCTCCCAGGTGTAGACCTCCTCGAGGTTGCGCACCTTGCCCGCGGGCACCCCCAGCTCGTCCAGGCGAGCCAGCAGCTCGGCGCTGGGCAGCGTGCTGAAGGCCGCGTCCACCGCGGCGATCACCGCGTCGCGGTCACCGACCCGCTCGGGGTTGGTGGCCCACTCCGGCCGGTCCAGGCCGAACTCCGGGGCGAACCGCCGCCACAGCCCCTCGCTGCCCACGGCGATCTGCACGAAGCCGTCGGCGGCGTGGAAGAGGCCGTAGGGGCAGATGGACGGGTGGTGGCCCCCAGTGGGCTGCGGGACCTCCCCGGCCACGGTGAAGCGGGTGCCCTGGAAGGCGTGCACGCCCACGATGGACGCGAGCAGGCTGGTGCGCACCACCCGGCCGCGCCCCGTGGTGGTGCGGGCGTGCAGCGCCGCGACCACCCCGTAGGCCCCGTTCATGCCGGCCAGCAGGTCACCGATGGGCACGCCCACCCGGGTGGGCTCGGCCGCGGACGGGCCGGTGAGCGACATCAGCCCGGCCTCGCCCTGGGCGATCTGGTCATACCCCGGCCGGGTGCCCTCGGGGCCGTCGTGGCCGAAGCCGGTGATCGACAGGACCACCAGCCGCGGGTTCAGCTCGGCGAGCTGCTCCACGCTGAACCCCAGCCGGTCGAGCACGCCGGGGCGGAAGTTCTCCACCAGCACGTCGGCCCGGGCGATGAGCGCGGTGAGCGTGGCGCGACCGTCGTCGCTCTTGAGGTCCAGCGCGATGGACTCCTTGTTGCGGTTGCAGGACAGGAAGTACGTGGAGTGGCGCTCCCCGTCCGAGCCGTCCACGAAGGGCGGGCCCCAGCTGCGCGTGTCGTCCCCGCTGCCCGGCGACTCCACCTTGATGACCCGGGCACCCAGGTCACCCAGCATCATCGCGGCGTGTGGCCCGGCCAGGGCGCGGGAGAGGTCGACGACCAGGATGTCGGACAGTGGTCCCGTCATCAGGCCACCGCCCCGCCGTCGAGGAAGTCGTACTCCGCCGAGTCGGCGCCGCCGGAGAGCTGGGCGTAGCCGGGGCCGCGGTCGAAGAAGGCCTCGTCGCCGGTGCGGGCGCCCCGCAGCTCGGCGCGCAGCGCCTCGGTGGCCGCGACGTCCGCCTCGGGCGCGTCGGCGTCACCAGTGATCACCACGCCGTAGTCGGCGCGGGCGGCCTCCACGGAGACCTTGCCCCACAGCACGTCCCGCACGACGTGGTCGACGTCGCGGTCGAGCGGGTCACCCCAGCCGCCACCACCGGTGGTGCGGATGCGGATGAGCCCGCCGGCGGGCACGAACTCGGCGTCAGCCAGGGCGTCCACCACCCGCTCGTTCGGGCCACCGGGGTCGATGGTCACCGAGAAGGACTCACCGGCCTTGCCGCCCTTGACACCCCAGCAGGCCAGGATGGAGCGGTCGGCGATGGACATGAAGTGCGCGTCCTTGCGCATCCGGATGAGCTTCTCGTAGCCGAGACCACCGCGGAACTGGCCGGCGCCGCCGGAGTCCTTGGCCAGGCCGAGGCGCTCCACGATGAACGGGAAGCGGGCCTCGGTGAACTCCGAGGGCAGGTTCCGGGAGTCGGGCACCACGTGGATGGTGTCCTCGCCGTCGGCGTAGTAGCGCCCGCCGGAGCCGCCGCCGAGCACCTCCCGCATGAGGTAGGGCTCGCCGCTGTCGTCGTTGCCGTACACCCCGGTGTAGCGGATGGTCTCCTGGTCGGCCGGCATGCGGCCGTCCACGGCCTTGGCCACCACGCCGGAGAGCACGCCGAGCAGCCGCAGGATCACGAACGTCCGGGCGTTGGTCGGGGCGGGGAAGATCGGCGTGACCAGCGTGCCCGGCGGCGGGAAGCGCATGTCGATGAGGTCGACCACGCCCTCGTTGACGTCGAGCTCGGCCATCCGCTCGGGGGTGTCGGCCAGGTTGCGCAGCACCGGGGCCAGCCACTTCTTGAGGAAGTTGCCGTCGGCGTAGTCACCGCAGTGGTTGATCGGGCCCTTGGCCTGCGGCGCGGTGCCGGTGAAGTCGATGATGAGCTTGGGGCCCTCGGGCTCGTCCTCGCCGACCTTGGTCAGGGTGATCCGCTGGGTGTGCAGCTTGGGGTCGTCCACGCCGTCGTGCTCGGCGTAGTCCTCCCACGTCCACGTACCGGTGGGGATCTTGGAGAGGATCTCGCGGCGGTAGGTCTCGGTGGTGCCGGAGACGATGGCGTCGAAGCAGGCCTCGATGGTCTCCCGGCCGTAGCGGGTGAACAGCTCGGTGAGCCGGCGCGAGCCCATCAGGCAGGCCGAGCACTCCGCGTCGAGGTCGGCGGCCAGCGAGTCGGGCATCCGGGAGTTGCGGGTCATGATCGACAGCGCCGCCCGGTTGGGCACGCCGGCGTCCCACAGCTTGATCGGGGGGACCATCAGGCCCTCCTCGAACACGCTGGTGGCGTGGCTGGGCATGGAGCCCGGCACGCCGCCGCCGATGTCGTCGTGGTGGCCGAAGGCCTGCACGAAGGCGACCACCTCGGGGCCGTTGCCGTCGTCGTGGAAGACCGGCACGGTGACGCAGAGGTCGGGCAGGTGCCCGATGCCGCCCTCGGACTGGTACACGTCGTTGTGGAAGAACACGTCACCCGGACGCATCGTCTCCAGCGGGAAGTCCCGGGCGATGGGCTGCACCAGCGCGCTGTAGGACCGGCCGGTGAGCTTGCGCAGCAGGCGGTCGTGGATGCCGGCGCGGTAGTCGTGCGCGTCGCGGATCATCGGGGAGCGGGAGGTGCGACCGATGGCGGTCTCCACCTCCATCTCGATCGAGGCGAGGCTGCCGGCGACGATCTCCTGCAGCACCGGGTCGACCACGGTGGAGCCACCTAGGGTCTGAGTCTTCATGCCGAAACCTCCGCGGTGGTGGTGACGAGCAGGTTGCCGAAGCGGTCAACCCGCGCGGTGAAGCCCGGGTGCACGGGCACGGTGGAGCCGAACTCCTCGATGATCGAGGGCCCGTGGAGCACGTCGCCGGGGGCGAGGTCAGCACGCCAGTAGACGGCGGCGTCGACGTAGCCGGTGTCGCCGTCGAAGCACACCGCCCGGGTGGCGGTGCGGGCGCGCTCGGGGTTGCCGTCGCCGGCGGCCAGCTCGGCCAGGTCCGGGCGGCGGATCGGGCCGATGCCCGACACCCGCAGGTTCACCCACTCCACGGCCTGGGTGTCGTCGCCGCGGAAGTCGTAGCCGTACAGCGCGCGATGGGCGTCGTGGAAGGCGCCGGCCACGGCCTCGGCCACGTCGGCGTCGAGCACGCCGGCCGGCACCGGCACCCGCACCTCGAAGGCCTGCCCGAAGTAGCGCAGGTCCGCGGTCCGGTCGTAGCGGTGCTCGGCGGCGGGGAAGCCCTGCCCGGTGAGCGCGGTGCTCGCCTGGCCCTGCAGCTCGGCGAAGATCGCCTCCACCGCTGCCGGCTCGAGGTCGTCGTGGCGGCGGATGGCGGTGCGCACGTAGTCGTTCTTCACGTCCACGGTGAGCAGGCCGAAGGCCGAGACGTTGCCCGGGTTGGGCGGGACCAGCACGCCGCGCAGGCCGAGGATGTCGATCAGCCGGCACAGCAGCAGCGAGCCGGAGCCGCCGAAGGTGGCCAGGGTGAAGTCACGAACGTCCAGGCCCCGCTTGACGGTGATCTGGCGAACCGCGTTCGCCTGGTTCCAGGCGGAGATCTCCAGGATGCCGGTGGCGCAGGCCTCCGGGGTCAGGCCGAGCTCGGTGGCCAGCTCGGTGAGCCCGGCGCGGGCGGCCTCGGTGTCCAGGGGCACCTCGCCGCCGAGCAGGTGCGGGGGGATCCGGCCGAGCACCACGTGGGCGTCGGTGATGGTGACCTCGCGGCCGCCCTTGCCGTAGCAGAGCGGACCCGGGTCGGCGCCGGCCGACATCGGGCCGACCTTGAGCGCGCCCTCGGGCGAGACCCAGGCGACGGACCCGCCGCCGGCGCCCACGGTGACCACGTCGATCATCGGGATCTTGGACGGGTAGACCCCGACGCTGCCCTCGGTGGTGAGCGTGGGCTCGCCCTCGAGCACCACGGACACGTCGGTGGAGGTGCCGCCGCCGTCGCAGGTGAGCACCTGGTCGAAGCCGGCGTTGCGGGCGATCAGCGCGGCGCCGAGCGCCCCGGCCGCCGGGCCGCTGAGCACCGTGGTGATCGGCTGGTGCACGACCTCCTCGGCGGAGAGCACCCCACCGTTGGACTTCATCACGTAGAACGGCATGGGGGTGTCGCGGCCGGCGAAGCTGTTCAGCCGCTCGGCGATCGAGCGGACGTAGGCGGACACCTTGGGCTTGACCGCGGCGTCGACCAGCGTGGTCATGGAGCGCTCGTACTCGCGGTACTCGCGCAGCACCTGCGAGGAGATCGACACGACCGCCTTGGGGTGCTCGCGCGCGATCACCTCGCGCATCCGCTCCTCGTGCTCGGGGTTGGCGTAGGAGTGCAGGAAGCACACGCCGAGGGTGTCGATGCCCCGGTCGCGGAACCAGCGGGCGACCTCGACGGCCCGCTCCTCGTCGAAGGGACGCAGCTCGGCACCGGTGTGGTCCAGGCGGCCACCGATGGTCTTGACCAGGTGCGCGGGCACGATCCGGTCCGGCTTGACCCAGAAGTAGGAGTTGCCGTAGCCGTCGGGCACCGACTGCCGGGCGATCTCCAGCACGAACTCGTAGCCCTCGGTGGTGATGAAGCCGAGCTCCTCCACCTTGCCCTCGAGCAGCTGGTTGGTCGCGACGGTCGTGCCGTGGCTGACGGCGGCGAGGGCGTCGCCACCCTTGCCGAGGAGGTCGAGGACCTTGTGCACGCCGGCGATGAACCCCTCCGCGGGGTCGGCCGGCGTGGAGGGCGTCTTGGTGGTGGTGAGCTGGCCGGTGGTCTCGTCGAAGGCCACGACGTCGGTGAACGTGCCACCGGTGTCGATGCCGATGCGGATGTGGGGAGGCGTCATGGGTGCGAGTCAACTGGCACTACTCGCCAAAGTCGCTGGCAATAGTTGCCGAGGGTGCGGCACGGGTTTTAGCAGCGCTCCGGTGCGGCCGACCGACCAGCGGCGACTCCGAGTTAAGTCTGCGAGACAGGCCGGTAAACCCCCAGGCGGCGGGCCGCACGTCCATTGACACCCCCCTCGGGCGTTGGTCGAATGTCGCGTAGTTCGAGACGCCGTCTCTGGCCACTTCCCCTACCGCTCAGCACCGGGGCGCTGCCCGCGCCCGGGTGCACCGTCCACTGTGGCCGCTCGTCGTCGATCCCCGCGCACGTCCCCTTGTCGCCCCTGGAGGCTTCGATGACGACCCACCTCGCCCGTCCGCCCGCCCGCCCCCGCCGGCTGCGCCGCCACCTCGGCGCCGTCGCCGCCGGCTGCGCCCTGCTGCTGCTGACCGCCTGCGGGGGGACGACCGGTGCGGAGTCCACCGGTGGAGGCGGCTCCGGGGACGCGGCGGCGCCGCTGGTCTACGGCATCTTCGCGACGCCGCTGGAGGAGCCCTGGGACGGCGCGATCCACACCGCGCTCACCAAGGCCGCCGACGAGGGCAAGATCCGCTACAAGCACGTGGACAACCTGAAGACCTCGGACTCGCTGGAGCGCTCCCTGCGCGACGTCGCGCGCACCGAGAAGCCCGCCGCCATCATGGGTGACGCGTTCGCGGCCGAGGAGGCCGTGCGGAAGGTGGCCGCGGAGTTCCCGACCATCCCGTTCGTCTTCGGGTCCGGGGGCAAGCCCGTCGCACCGAACATGAGCGTCTTCGACAACTGGATGCAGGACCCCGCCTACCTGGCCGGGATGCTGGCCGGAGGCCTCACCAAGACCAACACCATCGGGGTGGTCGGGGCCATGCCCATCCCCGAGGTCAACCGGATCGTCAACGCCTTCGTGCAGGGCATCAAGGCCACCAACTCCCAGGCCACGGTGAAGGTGTCCTTCATCAACACCTTCTTCGACCCGGCGGCGGCCAAGCAGTCGGCCCAGGCCCAGATCGCCGCCGGTGCCGACGTCCTCTTCGCCGAGCGTGACGGCGTGATCGCCGCCGCCAAGGAGGCGAACATCCCGGTCGTCGGCATGATGACCGACCAGTCCGCGGACGGGCCCAAGCACGTGGCGACGTCGCTGATCTGGAACGTCAGCCCCACCGTGGAGGCCGTGATCAAGCAGGCCACCGGCGGGCCCGAGGCCGTCGACCTCGGCAAGTTCTCCTTCATGAACGTGGGCGGCAGCGCACTGGCACCCCTGAACACCGACGTGGTCGGGGGCATCCCCGACGCGCTGGCCAAGCAGGTGGCCGCCAAGGAGCAGGAGATCAAGAGCGGGGCGTTCGTCACGCCGGTGGACGAGAGCGCACCGGCCGGCTCCATCGTGGTCGCGGGCGAGTGAGCGCACCGGCAGCGCGTGCACCCCACCGCGAGGCCGGCCCCGGCGAACCCCTCATCGAGCTGCGCGAGATCGGCAAGCGCTACGGCGACCTGGTGGCCAACGACGGCGTGACGCTGTCGGTGGCCGCCGGCGAGGTGGTCGCCATGCTCGGGGAGAACGGCGCGGGAAAGTCCACCCTGATGAAGATCGTCTACGGGCTGGTGCGAGCGGACTCCGGGACCATCTGGATGGGCGGCCGGGAGCTGGCCATCAGCTCGCCCCGGGACGCCATGGCCGCCGGGATCGGGATGGTGACGCAGGAGTTCTCCCTGGTGGAGACCATGACGGTCACCGAGAACGTGGCCCTGTCCGGCATCGGTCTCGGCCGGGTGGACCTGCGCGCGGCCCGGCGCCGCGTGGTGGCGGCGATGGAGCGGATCGGGGTGTCGCTGGACCCGGACGCGCTGGTGTCCACGCTGTCCATCGGCGAGCGCCAGCGCGTGGAGATCGTCAAGGCCCTCTTCCACGACTGCCGGGTGCTGATCCTGGACGAGCCCACCGCGGTGCTGGTGCCGCAGGACGTGCGGGCGCTGTTCACCACCGTGGAGCGGCTGCGCGCCGCCGGCCTCGGGGTGCTGTTCGTCTCGCACAAGCTGCGCGAGGTGGCCGAGATCTCCGACCGGGTGGTGGTGCTGCGCAAGGGTCGGCTGGTGGCCACCCGGCGGACCGCCGACGTGGACGTGACCACCCTGGCCGCCCTGATGATGGGCATCGCCGGCGACGCACCGCCGCCGTCGACCGAGGCCGCCACGGCGGTGGGCCTGCCCACCGAGGCCACACCGACCGCACCCGCCGAGCCCACCCCGGCCGCGCCCGTGCGCCCGGCCGGGTCCGCCGAGGCGGAGCCGGTGCTCCAGCTGAGCGGGCTGTCGGCGCAGCGGGGCGGTCGCACGGTGCTCGACGGGGTGGACCTGGTGGTGCGCCCCGGGGAGATCGTGGGCATCGCGGGCATCTCCGGCAACGGGCAGACCGAGCTGATGGACGTGCTGTGCGCGGTGCAGGCACCGTCGCAGGGCACGATTTGCGTGGCCGGCACCGACGTGACGCGGCTGGGCAGCGGCGCTCGCCTGGCTGCCGGGCTCGGGCGGCTCACCGAGGACCGCAAGGGCAGCGTGGTGCCCACCATGAGCGTCGCCGACAACCTGGTGCTGGAGGACCTCGCCGCCTACACCCGCCGCGGGCTGCTCGACCGCCCCGCGGTGCGGGCGCACGCCGAGGAGATGATCGAGCGGTTCGCCATCCGGGCCAAGCCGGGCGACGCCATCGGCACGCTCTCCGGCGGCAACGTGCAGAAGGTCCTGCTGGCCCGTGCGCTGGCCCGCCGGCCCCGGGTCCTCGTGGTGGCCCAGCCCACCCGGGGGCTGGACGTGGGCGCCTACCGGTACGTGCACACCCAGCTGCAGCAGCTGCGCAGCTCCGGCGCCGGCGTGGTGGTGATCTCCGAGGACCTGGACGAGATCACCAGCCTCTGCGACCGGATCGCGGTGCTCTTCCGCGGCCAGGTCGTCGGCGAGCTCTCCGGCGCCGACGCCACCCCCGAGCGACTGGGCCTGATGATGGCCGGCGAGGCAGTGCACG
Organism: Rhodococcus sp. X156; assembly: GCF_004006015.1. Lineage (NCBI taxonomy): Bacteria > Bacillati > Actinomycetota > Actinomycetes > Mycobacteriales > Nocardiaceae > Rhodococcus > Rhodococcus sp. X156. Next base: position 3,191,024 of record NZ_CP034766.1, read on the forward strand.
TCATGAGCGAGCGAAGCGACGTGGGAACGACGTCATGAGAATGGTCCTACGTGGCCACGAGCCGCGCTGGGTGGCCCCCGCCGCGGTGGCTTTGGCCATCCTCGTCACCGTCGCCCTCACCGCCATCCCCATCCGCCTCGCCGGCGCCAACCCGCCGGCGGCGTTCGAGCGGTACCTGTTCACCCCGCTGAGCTCCACGGCAAACCTCTACGAGGTGCTGCTCACGGCCACCCCGCTGCTGTTCACCGGGCTGGCGGTGGCCATCGCCTTCCGTGCCGGCTACTGGAACATCGGCGCGGAGGGGCAGTTCCTGGCCGGCGCCATCGGCACCACGGCCATCGGCCTGGGCCTGCCCGACCTGCCTGCCCCGCTGGCCCTTCCGCTCGGCTTCCTCGCCGGAGCCCTGGGCGGCGTGCTGTGGGCGACCCTGCCCGCGTGGCTCAAGCGGCGCGCCAACATCGACGAGGTGGTCACCACGCTGCTGCTCAACCCGGTGGCCCTGCTCGTGGTGCAGGGCCTGCTGGTCGGGCCCTGGCGCAACTCCAGCAGCGGCTTCACCGACTCCAACCGGATCGGCCACGGCTACGACCTGCCGGCGCTGCTGCCCGGCACCCGGGTGCACTGGGGATTCGCCGTGGCCCTCGTGGCGGTCGTCCTCACCTGGCTGGTGATGTCGCGGACGGCGACCGGGGTGCGCATCAGGGCCGCCGGCCAGGCCCCGCAGGCCGCCGCGTTCAGCGGCATCGCCGTGGGCCGCCTGCAGTGGCGGTGTGCCCTGGTCTCCGGCGGTGTCGCCGGCCTGGGCGGCGCCTCCCAGGTGATGGGCGTGCAGCACCAGCTGACGGCGGGCATCAGCAACAGCTACGGCTACACCGGCGTCATCATCGCCACCCTCGCCGGGCTGAGCGCGGTGGGCGTGCTGCTGGTCGCCGGCCTGCTCGCCGACATCACCGTGGGCGCGGAGAACGTCTCTCTGGTGCTGCAGGTGCCCGCCCAGCTCGGCCGCGTGTTCAGCGCCCTGCTGCTGCTGGTCGTGCTCTCGGCGATGATGTGGCGCCGCTACCGCGTCCAGCTGCGCACCCACACCCGCCGGCGATCGCGGTCGAGCGCGGCCGAGGAGGTACCCGCATGAGCATCAACGTCCTCGCCCTCATCGGCGCGATGCTCACCATCGCCACCCCGCTGGTCTGGGCGGGCGTGGGCGAGCTGGTGGTGGAGCGCACCGGCATCCTGAACCTGGGCATCGAGGGCACCATGTACCTGGGCGCCTTCGCCGGCTTCCTGACGGCCGTGCGCACCGGCTCACCGTGGCTCGGGCTGCTCGTGGCCGTCGTGGCCGGGATGCTCGCCGGGGTGCTGATGGGTCTGCTCACCGTCACCCTGGGGCTCAACCAGCACGTCTCCGGCATCGGCCTGACCCTGCTGTTGGTGGCCTCCTGCGAGTTCACCTTCCGGCTGCTCTACGCCGGAGACCGCCCCACCATGGACCGCAAGTTCGAGGTGCTGCTGGCCGACGTGCAGGTGCTCAACCAGCACTGGCTCACCTACCTGGCGTTCCTGGTGCTGGCTCCTGGAGCCTGGTGGGTGCTGCGCTCGACCGGCGTGGGCTACCGCCTGCGGGCGGTGGGTGAGAACTTCGAGGCCGCCGAGGTGGCCGGCATCTCGGTGACCCGCACGCGCTACGCGGCGCTGGTGGTCGGCAGCGCCTTCATGGCCATCGGCGGGGCCTTCCTTACCCTGGCCGTGCTGGGCAGCTTCACCCTGGACATCATCAACGGCCGGGGCTGGGTGTGCATCGCGCTGGTGATCTTCGCCAAGTGGCGGGTGTGGCCGGCCCTGGGGGGTGCACTCATCTTCGCGGTGACCGACGCGCTGCAGCTGCAGCTGGCCATCACCGCCACGTTCAGCCAGATCCCCCGCGAGCTGATGCTGGCGCTGCCCTACCTGGCCGTGATCGCCGCCCTCTTCGTCTGGGGCCGCAAGGTCCGCTACCCCGCCTCCTACCTCAAGGCCTACCGCCGTGCCTGACTCCTCTGCGCCTGACTCCTCTGCGCCGACCCCACTGCGCCCGACCCCTTTGCGAACGGAAGCACCATGACTGACCCGACCCTGACCGACGAGGCCCTGCTCGCCCACGCCCTGGCGGCGGCCCGCACGAGCCTGGCCGAGGGTGGCATCCCGATCGGCGCCGCTCTCGCCCACGCCGGCGAGATCCTCGGGGTCGGCCACAACCGGCGGGTGCAGGACAACAGCGCCATCCGGCACGGCGAGACCGACTGCCTGGAGAACATCGGGCGGCTGCCGGCATCGGTCTACGCCGGCTCCACCATGGTCACCACGCTGTCCCCGTGCGACATGTGCACCGGCGCGATCCTGCTCTACGGCATCCCGCGGGTGGTCATCGGGGAGAACAGCAACTTCACCGGGGGCGAGGACCTGCTGCGCTCGCGCGGGGTGCAGGTGGTGGTGCTCGACGACGCCGAGTGCACCGAGATGATGGCGGCCTTCATCGCCGACCAGCCGCAGCTGTGGCACGAAGACATCGGCGAGCAGGGCTGACGGCCGGCCCGGTCCGGCGGGGTCCGGGCCGGCCGGGCACGAGCTAGCCGCGGGCCAGAGCGGTGCTGGTTGGGCTGGCCGCGAGAGCCTCGCCGAACGTCGTGGGTGCCCGCCCCAGCAGCCCGGACAGCACCCGCGGGTTGCCCACCAGGCCGTGCCGGTCGTAGTAGTCGAACATCGCCAGCAGGTCCTGGCGGGTCCTGGCGTCGAGCTCGGGCACGGTGGCCGACCAGTCCTCGGCGGACTGCGCACCGGCCTGCACGTCCCGGCCGAGCACGGCGCTCAGGCACGCGGCCATCGCCACGGTGTCCAGCACGGCCGGACCGCACAGCTCGTAGCTGGCGTGGGTGTGGCCCGCCTCGGTGAGCACCACTGCGGCGGCCTCGGCCACGTCGGCCAGGTCCACCGGGGTGAACGGCGCCGTGGTGCGGTAGGGCACGGTGAGCACCCCGGTGCGGCGCACCAGCTCCACCGCCACGTTCTGCGCGTAGCTGGCCGGCTGCAGGATCGTCCAGTCCAGCCCGCTGCCGCGCAGCACCCGCTCGCTGTCGGCCTTGCGCAGGTGGTGCGGCATGTCCGGCAGGTAGGGGGCGAGCACGCTGTGCAGCACGAACCGGCGGGCGCCGCACTGCTGCGCCGCCGTCACCGCGATGCGGGTCAGCCCCACCTCGTCCGGGTGCATGTTGGGGGCGACGTGGTACATCGCGTGGTGGCCGTCCAGCGCCGCCCGCACGCGCGCCGGGTCGCCGAGGTCCACCACCACCGCTCGAGCTGCCCCGGCGGCCAGCGCTGCCGGTCGTTGCTCCGCCCGCCGCACCAGCGCGGTGACGGCGAGCCCGCGGGCCGTGCAGGCTCGGGTCACCGCCAGGCCGGTCTTGCCGGCCGCCCCGCTCACCACCACGGTGGACGGGGCGGCTGCCGAGCGGGTCAGCGCCGTCGGCCGAGCAGACCGCCGACCAGCACTCCCACCAGGGTGAGCACCGCGCCGAGGACCGCGCCGGGCAGCAGGCCGTCACCGGCCAGCCCGGGCAGGCCACCGGCCGTGCTGGGGCTGCTGGGTGCGGTGAACACCCCGGGCTGGGTCACCGGGGCACCGGCATCCGTGGTCGCGGCGGCACCCGCCGGCGCGGCCACCGGGGCAGCGACCGGAGCGGCACTCTTGCCGGTGATCACGTCGTCCACGGCCTTGAAGAACTCACCGGCCATCTTCTTGGTGACGCCGATGAGCATGCGCTGGCCCACGCCCGCCACCGCACCGCCGATGACGGCGTCGGCGTCGTAGGTCAGCTGAGTGGTGCCGTCGCCGCCGTCGGCCAGCTTCACCCGCACCTCGGCGCTGACCGTGCCGGGACCGCCGGCCCCGGACGCCTTCATCAGGAACGAGCTCGGCTCCTCCTGCTCGCACAGCGTCACCTCGCCGGTGTAGGTGCCCTTGATCGAGGCGACCCCAGCGGTGACCACCATCGCGTACTCGTCCTTGCCGGTGGCCTCCAGGCGCTCACAGCCGGGAATGGTGCGCACCAGGACGGCCGGGTCGTTCAGCGCGTCCCAGACCTTGTCGACCGGGGCGTGCAGCTGGGCTTTTCCACTGACCTTCATCGTGTGCTCTCCTCTGAGTGGGTGCGGCGAAGCTCGAAGAGCTCGCTCGGCGAGATGGGCATCGCGGTGATCGGGAAGCCCTCGGCGTCCTCGATGGCCGAGGCGATCGCGGCAGAGGTGGGGATGACCCCAGCCTCTCCGGCGCCCTTGATGCCCAGCGGGTTCAGCGGTGACGGAGTCACCAGGTGGTCGATCTCGATCTTCTTGGGGACCTCGGTGACGTAGGGCATCAGGAAGTCCATGAAGGACGCGTTCTGCAGCTGGCCGGAGTCGTCGTAGGCCATCCGCTCAAACAGCGCCCCGCCCACTCCCTGGGCCACCCCGCCGTGGATCTGGCCCTCGACGATCCGGGGGTTGATCAGGTTGCCGCAGTCGTGCACCACGCAGTACCGCAGGATGGTGATCTCGGCGGTGTCCGGGTCGGTCTCCACCACCACCGCGTGGATTCCGGCGGCGAAGGTGGACTGCATCGGCGAGAAGAACGACCGGCCCTCCAGGCCCGGCTCCTCCCCGTCGGCCACCGGCGGCTTGCTGGTGTCGCCGACTGCGAACTGGGTGGCCAGCGCCGAGGACTCGTCGAAGGCGTAGCGCAACGGGTTGGACAGCACGGCGATGGTGGCGAGCGAGACACCGGTGCCCGGAGCTCCGACCACCCGAACCGTCCCGTCCACGATCTCCAGGTCCGACGCGTCCACCTCCAGCGCCTCGGCGGCGAGCGTGAGCGCCTTGTCCCGCACCACCCGGGTGGCCAGCGCGATGGCCGAGCCGCTCATCACCGCTGCGCGGGAGGCGAAGGTGCCGACCGCATAGCCCATGCGGCGGGTGTCGCCGGTGACCACCTCGACGTCGGAGACCGCCACGCCCAGCTCGTCGGCGACGATCTGGGCGAACGCCGTCTGGTGCCCCTGGCCCTGGGAGGTCAGCCCGGTGGCCACCTTCACCTTGCCGGAGGGCTCGATGACCACGTGCCCGCCCTCGTACGGCCCCGCACCGGTGCCCTCCACGTAGCACCCGATGCCGATCCCCACGGTGCGTCCCTCGGCGCGGGCGGCGTCACGGTAGGCGGTGAAGTCGTCCCAGCCCACCAGCTCCTTGGCCTTGGCCAGCAGGGTGGGGTAGTCGCCCGAGTCGTAGATCAGCGGCCGACCGTCCTGGAAGGTCATCTGGTGGTCGTAGGGCATCTCCTCCGGCTGGATGAAGTTGCGCTCGCGCACCACGGTGCGGTCCAGGCCGAGCTCGGCGGCGATGGCGTCCATCGTGCGCTCCATGACGAACACCCCCTGCGGCCGGCCTGCGCCGCGGTAGGGGATCACGATGAGGGTGTTGGTGTAGAGGGAGTCGAACGACACCCGGTACGCGCCGGGCTTGTACGGGCCGAGCAGCTGGGTGGAGGTGTTGTGCGGGACGATCACGCCGTAGGGGATGTACGCGCCGTGGTCGTGCCAGAACCGGACGTCCAGCCCGAGAATGCGACCGTCGTCGTCGAAGCCGACCCGCACGTGGTGCAGCTGCGCCCGCTCGTGGGCGCTGGCCACGAAGTGCTCGCGCCGGTCCTCGGTGAACTTCACCGGCTGCCCCAGCACCTTGGCCGCCCACGGCACCAGCACCTCCTCCGGCCACGGGTGCATGATCTTGACGCCGAAGCCGCCACCGGTGTCCGGGGTGATCACGTCCACGTCGGCCAGCGCGAGGCGGAGCTTGGCGGCCACCGCCGCACGCACCCCGGTGGAGGTCTGCGTGGAGGTCCACATCCGCAGGCGCCCGGCCTGGGTGTCCCAGCGGGCGAGCACGCCGCGGCCCTCCATCGGGGTGGCGGCGGAGCGCTCGATGGACAGGTCCAGCTCCAGGGTGTGCGCCGCCCCGGCGATCGCGGTGTCCACGTCGCCCACGTTCTGCACGCAGCTGGCGGCGACGTTGCCCGGCACGTCCTCGTGCACCAGGTGAGTGGCCTCGCGGGCCGCCTCGATCCCCACCACGGGCTTGAGCGGCCGGTAGCTGACGACGATGCGCTCGACGGCGTCCTCGGCGACGTAGCGGTCGGTGGCCACCACCATCACCACCGGCTCGCCGACGTGGTTGACCTCGTCGCGCGCCAGGGCGTACTGGGTGCGCCCGTGGGTCAGCGAGGGGTGCGGGATGAGCAGCGGCATCGGCTCGGCGACGCGGTCGGGCAGGTCCTCGTAGGTGTAGACGGCCACCAGCCCGTCGATCTCCAGCGCACCGGAGACGTCCACGTCGAGGACCTCCGCGTGCGCGTGCGGGCTGCGCACGAAGGCCACGGCGAGGGCGTCGTTGCCGAGGTCGTCGAGGTAGGCGCCGTCGCCGCGGACCAGGCGGTCGTCCTCCACCCGGGCGATGGGCTCGCCGAACATCTTGGTGGTCACGAGGTCGCCCGCTCTCGCTGCAGCTTCGCGGCGCAGTGCACCGCGGCCACGATGTTCTGGTAGCCGGTGCAGCGGCACAGGTTGCCGCCGATGAGCTCGCGCGCCTGCTCGTCGTCGGGGTCGGGGTTCTCCCGCAGCCCGGCGGTGATGGTGGTGAGGAAGCCGGGGGTGCAGAAGCCGCACTGCAGGCCGTGGCAGTCGGAGAAGGCCTGCTGCACCGGGGAGAGGGTGCCGTCGGGCTCGGTGAGCCCCTCGACGGTGGTCACCTCGCCACCGTCGGCGGAGACGGCGAACATCAGGCAGGCCCGGGTGGGGGCACCGTCGAACAGCACGGTGCACGCACCGCACACGCCGTGCTCGCAGCCCACGTGGGTGCCGGTCAGCCCCAGGTCCTGGCGGAGGCAGTCCGACAGCAGCCGGCGCGCCGGGACTCGCACCTCGTGGGTGGTCCCGTTGACCGTGATTCGTACGTCGTGGAGCTCTTCAGTCATGCCGCGTTCCTTTCACGTGCCGCCTTGTGCGCCTGGGCGAGTGCGCGCCTGGTGAGCACGACGGCGAGCTGTCGCCGGTAGTCCGCTGTCGCGTGGATGTCCGGGTCGGGGTCGAGGTTGTCGCCGACGAAGCCGGCCACGTCGCCGCTGCCGTCGGCGCCACAGGCCTCGCTGAGGTCGAGGACCACCGGGGTGGCCGACACCGACAGGTACGCCGCGCGGGCGGAGCTGATGGCGCCGTCCGGCCCCAGCTGGACGTGGGCGGCGACGCCGCAGACGGCGTAGTCGCCGTGGCGTCGGGCCACCTCGACGAACGCGGTGCCGGCCGCCGGGTCGAGCACCGGGAAGCTGGCCTCCACCGCGAGCTCACCGGGGGCCACCGCCGACTCCATCGGGCCCAGGAAGAAGTCCTCGGCGGCCACCTCCCGCTCACCGGCGGCGGTGGCCACCCGCACCGTGCCCCCGAGCAGGGCCAGCACTGCGGTCATCTCCCCGGAGGGGTCGGCGTGCACGATGCTGCCCACCGTCGTGCCCCGGTTGCGGATGGTGGCGTGGGCGACCATCTGCAGCCCCTGGCCGAGCAACGGCTGAGCCGCGGCGGCGTCGGGGTCCCGCAGCACCGCGGCGTGCCGGGCGAGGGCCCCCACCCGCACCTGCCCGTCCGCCACCCGCACGTAGGCCAGCTCGGCCAGGCGGTTGATGTCCACGAGGTGCTGCGGGGCAGCCAGGCGCATCGACATGATCGGCAGCAGCGACTGGCCGCCGGCGAGCACCTTTCCGTCAGTGCCCAGCGAGTCGAGGGTGGTCAGTGCCTCCTCGAGAGACTCCGGCCGGGAGTACCCGAATGTGGACGGTTTCAACGACGATCGTCTCCTTGGGTTTCGGCGGTGCCGGGCACGACGACGGCGTCGGCGGCACGGCCTTCGGGGATGCGGTTCGGCTCCTGCAGCCCTTCCCGCAGGTGGGCCGGCGCGAACGGGCGGACGCAGTGGTAGAAGACCAGCACGATGATGGAGCCCAGGGCGATGCCGCTGATCGAGAAGCTGTCGGTGAAGTCCAGCGCCACTCCGCCGATGCCGGCGACGAGGCCCGCGGCGAGCGGGATGAGGTTCACCGGGTTCGCGAAGTCGACGCGGTTCTCCACCCAGATCTTGGCGCCGAGCAGGCCGATCATCCCGTAGAGCACCACCGTGACCCCGCCGAGCACGCCACCAGGCGTGGCGCTGACCACGGCCCCGAACTTGGGGCAGAAGCCGAGCAGCACGGCGACGGCGGCCGCCACCCAGTAGGCCGCGGTGGAGTACACCCTGGTCGCCGCCATCACGCCGATGTTCTCGGCGTAGGTGGTGGTGGGCGACCCGCCGACGGCGCTGGCCAGCGCGGTGCCGACGCCGTCACCGATGAAGGCGCGGCCGAGGTAGCGGTCGAGGTTCTCGCCGGTCATCTCGCTGACCGCCTTCACGTGGCCGGCGTTCTCCGCGACCAGCGCGATGACGGCAGGCAGCACCAGCAGGATGAAGGTCATGTTGAAGCTCGGCGCGTGCCAGCCGGCGACCGTCTCCGACCCGTCGGCGGCGAACAGCGACTTCTGCGGGAAGCCGATCCAGTCGGCGCTGCGCACGCTCGACCAGTCGATGCGGTAGTGGTCCACCGGGGTGTCGCTGGTCGGGGTGATCGAGTGGATCACCCCGAAGACGCGGTCGAACACCCAGGAGAGGGCGTAGCCCAGGACGAGGCCCAGGAAGATGGCGATCCGGGACCAGAAGCCGCGGAAGATCACGGTCGCGATCACCAGGAAGACCATGACGATGAAGCCGATCCACTGGTCCTGCGGCCAGTACACGCTGGCGACCACGGGTGCGAGGTTGAAGCCGATGAGCATGACGACGGCCCCGCTGACCGCCGGTGGCAGCACCTTCTGCACCACGCCCCCGCCGGCGAAGTGCACGATCACGCCGATCACCACGATCAGCAGGCCGGCGACCAGGATGGACCCGGTGACCTCCCGGGAGTTCCCGCCCTGGGCGCGGATCGCCGCGACCGCAGCCACGAAGGACGCCGAGGTGCCCAGGTAGGAGGGGATCTTCCCCTTCACGATGAGCAGGAACAGGATCGTCGCGACCCCGGACATCAGGATCGCGAGGTTCGGGTTCAGGCCCATGACCACCGGGAACACGAAGGTGGCGCCGAACATGGCCACCACGTGCTGGGTGCCCAGCCCCACGGTGCGGGGCCACGACAGCCGCTCGTCGGGACGAACCACCTCGCCTGGCGGTGGGGTCTTGCCCCCGTAAACCAGCTTCCATCCCACTGCGGACATCTGAGCCGTCCTTTCGGTTGCCGATCTACCCACATCGCAACGTCAACCGCCGCCTGTGATCGCGCTCACTCAGGACGTTATGGCGGCCGACAGCCTCGATCATGGGCAGATCTTGACGAAGCCCGCGGACACCGTCGGTAGTTGCGAGGAGAGCCAGAATCGCCGCTGGTTGTTTCCGCAGGGGGCCACGCATGTTGCTCGTTGATGACGAAGATGTCACACAGAGTGACCACTGAGCGGGTCTCCGCTGGTCGGTCGGCTACAGGCCGCGCATCTCCACCACGCGCAGCGCCAGCGCAAGGTCCAGGCGCAGGTTCGCGTCGGCGGTGAACCGGCCGACGATGCCCTCGAGCTTGCCGATGCGGTACCGCAGCGTGTTGTAGTGGAAGTGCAGGACCCGTGCCGTCTCGGCGACGTTGCAGTTGGTGTCCAGCAGCGCCTGCAGGGTCTGGCGCAGGTCCCTGGCCTCGTCGGTGTCCGCGGCGAGGGAGCCGAGCACCTCGCTGGCGAAGGTGTGCAGCTCGGCGCTGTCGCTGACCAGGGAGAGCAGCCGGTGCACCCCCAGGTTGTCGAAGTGCGCCAGCGCCCCGTTGCCCCGCATCCGGCGCCCCACCAGCACGGCCTTGCGGGCCTGCTCGTAGGCGTCCGGGAGGTCGGCGACCGAGCTGATCACCCGGCTGACCCCGGTGCTGAAGAGGTGCCGGCCACCACCGCGGTCGCCGGTGACCGCCGCGACCAGGTCGTCGAGGACGTCCACGGCGTTGTCCGCCCGGACCGGGATCAGGGCCACCACCTCGTGGCTGAACCCCACCACCGGAGCGGCCCGGTCCCGGCGGCGCACCACCTGCTGCCACGCGGCGGTGAGGCGCTCCTGCGGCTGCCGGGCCGAGGCCGGCGGTGAGGACGGCGCGTCCCCCGTGGTCTCCTCCTCGGGGTCGAGCTGGGCCACCACCACCACCATGCTGCGACGAACGTCCCAGTCCAGCTGCGCACAGTGCTCCGCCACCTGCTCCGGCGACCCGGCGGTGCCGGCGAGCACCTCCCGCAGGTAGTCGCCGCGGAACTTCGACTCCACGGCGGACACGGCGAGCCGCTTGGTGACGGCCAGCGCCACCACGGTGGCGGCCCGCTCCAGCGCCTGCACCGTGACCGCGCCCAGGCCGCCGGCGGGGGCGTAGGCGACGATCAGGCCGTGGTCGGTGCCCCCGGCGATCACCGGGGCCACCGCGATCTGGCCGGGCAGCTCGCCCGGACTCTCCTGCAGGCCGTGGCGCAGCCGCTCGGTGCGCAGCCGCCCGGAGGGGTCGAACAGCGGCAGGGCCTCCAGCGCGTCCCGGTCGGCCAGCCCTCCTGCCGTGGTCTGCACCCGGCCGTCGGGGGAGCAGATGAGCACCGCGGCCTCGAACAGCGCCGACACCTCGTCGGCGATCTGCGGCAGGTCACCGCCCTCCAGCACGATCGTGGTCAGGGCCCGGTGCGTGCGGTCGGCGACGTCCAGCGTCATCGACTGCCGGTCGATCAGGTGCATGAACACCTCCGACATCACCTCGTCGAACCCCACGTCGCGGGGGATGAGGAACAACGGGAAGCTCAGCCGCTCGGCGGCGTCGATCATCGCCCGGGGCAGCTCGTCGAGGTAGCGGCCCGCCTTGACCCCGAGTGCGGCCGCGCCGCAGCGCACGAGGCCCTCGACCAGGTCCACCAGGGCCCGCGGGTCGAACGGCTGCGCGGTGTCGCCGAAGCGGATGGGGAACCCGGTGGTCAGCAGCAGCACGTCCGGCTTCACCCACGGCAGGATGTCCGGCACCTCGATGACGTTGACGCCACGCACGTTGCGGTGCAGCCCGCTGGCCCCGCCGACCAGCGTCGAGCCGGCCAGGCTGGGCAGGGAGATCAGCTCGTGGACCGCCAGGGCAGCCCCGAGACGTGCTGGCAGATCCTGTGCCTGTGAGTCCACAATGTTGGCAACGTCTTCCATGGGGTGACCGTACTCGGGGGGGTTAGCGTCCAGGCATCATGCATATCCCTGGCGCCTCGAGCACGGCCATCCGTGCGGTGACCGCGGGACCGCTGCAACCTGCGCAGTGGCTCGGGGCGGTGGACGCTGCGCTGTACTTCGCCACCACCGGACCGGGCTCCACCGTGTTCGCGGTGCTCAGCCACGACGCCGTGCGCCTGCCCTGCGGGCTGGTGCTGGCCACCACCACGGCCGAGCTTCCGCTGGCCAGCCTCGCTCCGGCCCGCGCGCTGCGCGAGCACCAGGGCGTGGTGGTGGGCGAGGGCCGCATCGAGTGGCTCGGCCCGGACGGCGCGGTGACGGTGGTGGCCGCACGGCAGTGGTCGCCGCTGCGGGTCCGCCCAGGTGCACCCCGGCCGGGTGCGCTGACCGAGCTGCGGGCCCTGCTCGCCGGGCGCGAGATCGGTCTGGAGCCCCACCGGCTGGCGGAGCTCACGAAGGGCGCCACCGCCGCGGCCGTGGCCGGGCTGCTCGGCTGCGGGCCGGGACTCACCCCCAGCGGTGACGACGTGCTCGCCGGGTACCTGGTGGGCGCCGGCGCGTTCGGCCTGCCGGTCGAGGAGCTGCGGCGCTCGGTGGCCGCGCGCTCGGGCCAGGCCACCAGCGCGCTGTCGGCCCAGCTGCTGCGGCACGCCGCGCAGCACGAGGCCGTGGCCGAGCTGGTCGAGCTGGTCGCCGCGCTCACCCACTCCCCTGCCGAGCTGACCCCCGTCCTCACCCGACTGCTCCAGGTCGGCCACACCTCCGGTGCGGCCCTGGCCTGGGGCGTCCTGCTCGCCGGCGAGCGCGCCGGCCGGCACCACCCTGTTCTGTCTATCCCCCATGGAGGCCACCGGTGACTGTGCACCACGTCGAGGCACGACCAGGCGCGTACGCGGACTCGGTCACGCTGATGCAAGTCAGCCGAAAAGCCGGCGACACCGACGGCGCCGAGGGGGTGCTCGTGGCGATGGCCACCGAGCTCAACCTCGACCTGCTGCGCGGCATGGGCTTCGAGGAGCCCGACGGCATCGGCCCGAACGACCTGTTCGTCGCCGTGCGCGCCCGCGACGACGCCGCGCTGGCGCAGGTGCTCTCGGTGGTCACCGAGGCCCTGGCCGCCCGCCCGACCGCCTCGGGTGGCTCGTTCGCCGAGATGCCCCCGCGCACGGTGTCCGCCGCCGCCCGCAGCACCGGCCCGGCGCTGGTGCTCATCTCGCTGCCCGGCCAGCACGCCTTCGTGGAGGCGATGGACGCCCTGGACGCCGGCTGCGACGTGATGATCTTCTCCGACAACGTCAGCGTGGAGCAGGAGGTCCAGCTCAAGGAGGCTGCGGCCGCCCGGGGCCTGCTGGTGCTCGGCCCCGACTGCGGCACCGCCGTGGTCGGCGGGATCGGCCTCGGCTTCGCCCACACCGTGGAGCCCGGACCGGTCGGCCTCGTCGCCGCCTCCGGCACCGGCGCCCAGCAGATCCTGTGCCTGCTCGACGCCGCGGGCACCGGCGTGACCGCCGCGCTCGGGGTCGGGGGTCGCGACCTGTCCACCGCAGTCGGTGGGCGCTCCACCCGCGCCGCGCTGGTGGCCCTGGACGAGGACCCCGCCACCGAGCTCATCGTGCTGGTCTCCAAGCCGCCCGCCCCCGAGGTCGCCGAGGAGCTGGCCGCCTTCGCCGCCACGCTCTCCACGCCGGTGCAGCTGGCGCTGCTCGGGGCCGGCCGCCCCGACCTGACCGCGGCCACCGAGGACGCCCTGCGGGCGGTCGGCGCCGCGGTGCCGGAGTGGCAGCACTGGGCGGGCCCGCAGGCGCAGCCGCGCACCGGCGTCCTGCGGGGGCTCTTCGCCGGCGGCACGCTCTGCGACGAGGCCATGGTCATCGCCAGCGAGCGCTTCGGCGAGATCGCCTCGAACATCCCGCTGCGCCCGGAGTGGCGACTCGATCCCCGCACCCCGGCCACCGGGCACGCGATGATCGACTTCGGCGACGACGAGCTGACCGCGGGGCGCCCGCACCCGATGATCGACCCGTCGCTGCGCCTGGAGCGCCTGGCCAAGGAAGCCCTCGACCCGGACACCGCCGTCATCCTGATGGACGTGGTGCTCGGCCACGGCGCTCACCCGGACCCGGCCGCCGAGCTGGCCCCGGCGATCGCGGCGGCCCGGGAGAGCGGCGACGTCTCCGTCGTGCTCTCGCTGGTCGGCGCCAAGGGTGACCCGCAGAACCTCACCGCCCAAGCCCGTGCCCTCAACGATGCCGGGGCGCACGTGTTCACCTCCAACGCGCAAGCCGCCCGGTTCGCGTGCGACCTGATTGCGAGCCGATGATGACCGAGCTCCTGCGCCGCGACCCCCAGCTGATCACCGCCGGGGTCGACCTGTTCGCTGATGCCGCCCAGAGCCAGGCCGCGCGCGTCACGCGCGTCGACTGGGCGCCGCCGATGGCCGCGACCACCGACGACCTGGACGCCGTGCTCGCCGACGCCCGGCGCGTGGAGGCCAACGCCCTGGCGGTGCAGCGCATGCTGGCCGTCCGAGCCATGGTGGTCGACGTGGTTCCCGCCGCCGAGGCGCTCGGCCTCGGCCCCCACGACCTGCTGCACGCCGGCCCCCCGATCGACTGGGAGCGCGCCTCCGGTCCGATGCGCGGTGCGCTGATGGGTGCCGCCCTGTTCGAGAACCTGGTCACCGACCCCGAGGACGCGGCCGGGCTGCTCCAGCGCGGCGAGATCACCCTGGACCCCTGCCACCACCACGACGCGGTGGGCCCGATGGCCGGCGTGGTGTCGGCGTCCATGTGGGTCTTCGTCATCGAGGACCCCGCCACCGGGCGCCGCACCTACTGCTCGCTGAACGAGGGGCTGGGCAAGGTGCTGCGCTACGGCGCCTACTCCGAGGAGGTCATCACCCGGCTGCGCTGGATGTCCGCCGTGCTCGGGCCGGTGCTGCAGACCGCGATCCGGGCGCACGGCCCCATCGACGTGACCTCGATCCTGGCGCAGATGGTGCAGATGGGCGACGAGGCGCACAACCGCAACCGGGCCGGCACGCTGATGCTGCTGCGCGAGCTGATGCCGGCGATCATCGAGTCCGGCTTCCCCTCCGCCGACCTGGCCGAGGCCGCCCGCTTCGTCGCCGGCAACGACCACTTCTTCCTCAACCTGGCCATGCCCGCCTGCAAGCTGGCGCTGGACGCCGCCCGGGACATCCCCGGCTCCACCATGGTGGTGGCCATGGCGCGCAACGGCACCGACTTCGGCATCCAGGTCTCCGGCACCGGCGACCAGTGGTTCACCGGCCCCGCGCAGGTGCCCGAGGGCCTCTTCCTCGGCGACTACGGCCCGGAGGACGCCAACCCCGACATCGGTGACTCCGCCATCACCGAGACCGCCGGCCTCGGTGGCTTCGCGATGGCGGCGGCACCGGCCATCGTCCGCTTCGTCGGCGGCACGGTGTCCGACGCGCTGGCCAACACCCGTCGGATGTACGAGATCACCCTGGCCGAGCACAACATGTACTCGGTGCCGGTGCTGGACTTCCGGGGCACCCCGGCCGGCATCGACGTCACCAAGGTGGTGCGCACCGGCATCCTGCCGCAGATCAACACCGGCATGGCCGGCAAGGTCGCCGGCACCGGCCAGGTGGGCGCCGGCCTGGTCACCCCACCGGCGGAGATCTTCCCCGCCGCGCTGGCCGAGCTCGCCCGCCGCACCGCCTGACGCGGGCGGCCCTGCGCCTCGCCCGCCCGCCACCCTCACCCCGACCTGGAGGACCACCCATGTCCGACGACCTGTGCTTCACCCCCGCCACCGAGCTGGCGGCGATGCTTCGTCGCCGGGACCTCTCGGCTCGGGAGCTGCTGGACGCCCACCTCGACCGCATCGACCGGACCAACCCGCAGGTCAACGCCATCGTCACCCTCGACGTGGAGGGGGCGCGGGCGCAGGCCGACGCTGCCGACGCCGCCACGGCCCGCGGCGAGTCCACCGGTCCGCTGCACGGCCTGCCGGTGGCGCACAAGGACACCCACGTCACCGGCGGGATGCGCACCACCTGGGGCTCGCCCCTGCACCGCGACTTCGTGCCGGAGCAGGACGAGCTGGTGGTGGCGCGGCTGCGCGAGGCGGGCGCGGTCCGGGTGGGCAAGACCAACGTGCCGGAGTTCGCGGCCGGCTCGCACACCTACAACACGGTGTTCGGGGCCACCCGCAACCCCTACCGCCTGGACGTGAGCGCCGGCGGCTCCAGCGGTGGCGCCGCCGCCGCGCTCGCCTCGGGCATGGTCGCCCTGGCCGAGGGCAGCGACATGGGCGGGTCGCTGCGCAACCCGGCCGCGTTCTGCAACGTGGTCGGTCTGCGCCCCACCCCGGGGCGCGTGCCCAGCCACCCCACCCAGATGGGGTGGTCCACGCTCAGCGTGCAGGGCCCGATGGGCCGCACCGTGGGCGACGTGGCGCTGGGCCTGTCCGCCCTGGCCGGTCCGGACCCGCGGGTGCCCATCTCGCTCACCGAGGCCGGTGCGGGCTTCGCCGCCCCGATGCCCACGGAGCTCACCGGCCTGCGCGTGGCGTGGGCCCCCGACTTCGGCGGCCGCATGCCGGTCGACCCCGAGGTGCGCGCGGCCCTGGCCCCGGTCCCGCAGGTGTTCGAGAGCCTCGGCGCCCACGTGGACGAGGCCTGCCCGGACCTCGACGACGCCGACGAGGTGTTCTCCGTGCTGCGGGCGTGGCTGTTCGTCGCGTCCTTCGGCGACGTCGTCACGCGCCACCCGGACCAGGTCAAGGCGGCGATCGCCTGGAACGTGGAGCAGGGCCGCAAGCTCACCGGCCAGGACGTGGCCCGTGCGGAGACGCTGCACACCCGGCTGCACCACCGCATGGTGGAGTTCTTCGACAGCTACGACGTGCTGCTGGCCCCCACCACCCAGGTGGTGCCCTTCGACGTGGACACCGAGTACCCGGCGCAGGTCGACGGGGTGCAGCAGGACAGCTACCTGGGGTGGATGCGGTCGTGCTCCATGATCAGCGCGGCCGGCGTCCCCGCGCTGTCCGTGCCGGCCGGGTTCACCGACGACGGGCTGCCGGTGGGGCTGCAGGTCATCGGTGCACCCCGGGCGGACCGTCGGGTGCTCGAGGTCGGCCACGCCTTCGAGCAGGCCACCGGGGTGGGCCGGCGGCGGCCGACGCTCACCCCGTGAGCCCTGCGGTGGTGGCTCAGCCTGCGGGCTGAGCCACCACCGACGGCTCCGCCGACGCCGCACCGGCGTCCGGGCGAACCCCGCCCAGACCCTGCAGCCGCGGCTGCAGGAGCAGCAGCAGCGCGGGCAGCAGCACCAGGCGCACGACCGTCGCGTCCACCAGGATCGCCACCGCGAGCCCCACCCCCATCTGCTTCATCTCCACCATGCTGAGCGTGGCGAACACCGCGAAGATCGACACCATCACCAGCGCCGCGCTGGTCACCACCGAGGCCGTGCCTCGCACGCTGTCGGCCACCGCGGCCCGGTAGGGCACGCCCGCCCGCAGCGCCTCGCGCAGGCGGCTCAGCACGAACACGTGGTAGTCCATCGACAGACCCACCAGCACCACGAAGCAGAACAGCGGCACCCAGTCCACGATGGCTCCAGTGGAGGTGTAGCCCAGCAGCCCGTCCGCCCACGAGTGGGTGAACACCAGCGTGAGCACCCCGAACGCCGCCCCCACCGACAGCAGGTTGAGCACCGTCGTCAGCGCCGCCAGCGTGCGGCTGCGGAACGCCACCCCGATCATCGCCATGGTGAGCACCAGCACGAACGCGACCACCCACGGCAGGCTGCCGGACATGGCATCGCGCCGGTCGATGCCCTCGGCCACGTCCCCGCCCACGGCCCAGTCCCCGCCCACGGCCCAGTCCGTGCCCACCGCGTGCGGCAGCACGTCTGTGCGCAGCGTCCGGACCGCGGCCTCGTTCCCTGCTGCGCCCGCGGCGCCCGGCGCGGTCAGCGTGAGCACGCCCGTGCGCCCGTCCCCGCTCGTGCGGACGTCCTCGGTGGGTGTCCCCAGCCCGTCCTGCGCCGCGGCTGCGGCCACCTCGGCCAGCGTCCCCCGCAGCGCGGTGGCGTCCTCGCCGTGCAGCACCACCTCGATGCGCGGCCCCTCGACGGGGAACCGCTGCTGCAGGTGCTGAGCCGCCTGCACGGCGGGCAGGTCCTGGGGCAGCGTCTGCAGCGTGGCTTCGTGCACCCGCATCCCCAGCACGGGTGCGGCCAGCGCCAGCAGCACGAGGAACGCAGCGGCAGCCGCAGCGCGGGGGCGGGCCAGCACCGGTCGCAGCATCCGCCCGCTCAGCGCGCCGGAGCCCATCCGGTCGGTGAGCCGCCACAGCAGCGGCACCCGCGGCCGGTCCGCCGCGCCACCGAGCTTGACCAGCAGCGCCGGCAGCACGGTGACCGAGGTCAGCACCGACACCACCACCACCAGGATCGTGCCGACTCCCAGCCCGGTGAACACCACGTCCCGGGTGACCAACAAGCCCGACATCGCCACCACCACCGCGGCGCCGGAGACGACGATGGCCCGTCCTGCGGTGGCTGCGGCGACCTCGATCGCCTCCGTGCTGGTGCGCCCCCGGCGTCGCTCGTCCCGCTGGCGCTTGAGGAAGAACAGCGCGTAGTCCACCCCCACCGCCATCCCGATCAGCAGCACCACGTTGGCGACGCTGCCGGCGTCCGGGACCAGGTGGGACAGCGGCGCGTACAGGCCCAGCGTGAGCAGCACCGCGCTGAAGGCCAGCAGCACCGGGATGCCGGCGGCGACCACCGCGCCGAAGGCCACCAGCAGGATGCCGAAGGTGATGGGCAGCCCCAGCGCCTCGCCCGAGCCCAGGTCCTCCCCCACGCGCTCGTTGACCGCGGCGTCGAGCGACGCCGAGCCGACCTGCTCGATCATGAGCGCTGGGTGGCGGGCCTGGGCCTGCTCACCGGCGGTCAGCACCGTCTGGACGTGGTCGTCCGCCCCGGCCTCGTCACCGAGCAGGGTGACCGGCAGCAGCAGCGCACCGCGGTCCGCCGACCACTCCGCCTCGCCCACCGTCGCGATGCCGCTCCCGCCCACCAGGGCCTGTCGCAGCTCCGCCGCGGCCTCCTGCGCCTGGGCGGGGTCCAGGGTGCCCGCGCGTGCGGTGAGCAGCAGCGTCTCGACCTCCGGCTGCTGCAGCCCGGCGTCTCGGACGAGCTCCGCGGCCCGACCCGACTCGCCGACCACGGTGGCGGCGTCGGTGGCGGTCTGGGTGGGCACCAGCGCGGCGGTGGTGATCGCGGCCAGCACCACGACGAGCCAGCCGGCGATCGTCCGCCAGGGGTGGCTGATGCACCACCGAGTGATCGCGGTGACCGACGGGCGCCTGGCTGACCTGTCTCTGCTGGCGTTGCCCCTCATGGTTCCTGCCTCCCCTGTCCTGCCCCTGTTCTTGCTCTGCCTGGCTGTACTTCTCGTGGTGTCAAAGCCTGCGGTGTGCGGGGTGCGCTGACACGGGGGCCAGACCCCGAGGTGAAGGGGGGCCCAGGCCCCTGTTCCCGGTGGGCCAGCCGGGTGACGATGAACCGGTGACCGACCTCGATCCCCCGCCGACGCCCGACGCGGCGCGAGCGCCCGCCCGGGGCACCGGCGGCCGGCCGACTGCGGGCGGCGGCGTCACCTGGCGGCTGCGACTGAGCCTGCTGGCGCTGGCCTACGTGTTCCTGGCCGTGCCGGCCCTGGTGCTGCTGGTGGTGCTCAGCACGGCGCTCGGGCTCGCGGTGGTGGGCGTCGGCCTCGTGCTGCTGCTGCTGTTCGTGCCGCAGAACCGGCAGCTGGCCCAGCTGCACCGCCGCCTCGCCGGCACCGTGCTGGGGCGGCCCGTGGAGACCCCCGACTACCTCACCGCGCCGAGGTCACACCCGTGGGCGCTGCTGCGCACCTGGGCGCGCGACCCGGCACGCTGGCGCGACTACCTGTGGACCTGGGTGAGCACCACCCTGGGCTGGGCGCTCGCCTGGATCGCCCTGGCGCTGCCGCTGACCGTGGTGTTCTACCTGGTCGCCCCGTTCCTCTACGCCGTCACCCCCGACGGTGTCTTCGAGACCAACTACAGCGTGGTGCGCATCGACTCGCAGGCCAAGGCCTTCCTGGAGTGGAGCTTCCTGCTGGTGGCCGGGCCTGCGTGGTGGTACCTGCTGCCGGTGCTGGTGCGCTGGCGCGCCCAGCTGGACGAGGCGCTGCTGTCCCCCTCCCGGGCAGAGCTGCAGCGGCGGGTGGCCCAGGTGTCGCGGACGCGCACCGAGAGCATCGACCACTCCGCCTCCGAGCTGCGCCGCATCGAGCGCGACCTGCACGACGGCGCCCAGGCCCGGCTGGTCTCGCTGGGGATGAACCTGGGCATCGCCGAGCAGCTGTGGGACACCGACCCGGCCGCCGCCGCGCGGCTCGTCGCCGAGGCCCGCGGCGCCACCGTCTCGGCGCTCGGCGACCTGCGCTCGGTGGTGCGCGGCATCCACCCGCCGGTGCTGGCCGACCGGGGCCTGGCCGGTGCCGTGGAGGCCCTCGCCCTGGACATGGCCACCCCGATCTCGGTGTTCGTGGCGCTGCCCGGGCGCCCGCCGGCCCCGGTGGAGTCGGCGGTGTACTTCGGCGTGGCCGAGTGCCTGGCCAACCTGGGCAAGCACAGCGGCGCCACCCGTGCCTCGGTGACGCTCAGCCACGACGGCGCCCGGCTGCGGGCGGTGGTGGTCGACGACGGGCGCGGCGGGGCGCGGGCCGCTGCCGGCGGCGGCCTGGCGGGAGTCGCTCGGCGTCTGGCTGCCTTCGACGGCACGATGGATGTGCAGAGTCCCGCAGGCGGCCCGACCGCCGTGACCATGGAGCTGCCGTGCGCGTTGTCATCGCCGAGGACCACGCCCTCCTCCGGGACGGACTGACGCGGCTGCTGGTGGCCTCCGGGTTCGACGTGGTGGCTGCGGTGGACAGCGCTCCCGCGCTGGCGGCGGCGCTGGCCGAGGGTGCGGCGGACGTGGCAGTGGTCGACGTCCGCATGCCACCCACGTTCACCGACGACGGCCTGCGGGTGGCGATCGAGGCCCGCAAGGCCCGCCCCGGCCTGCCCGTGCTGGTGCTCTCGCAGTACGTCGAGCAGCTCTACGCCCGCGAGCTGCTGGCCACTGGCGAAGGGGCGGTGGGCTACCTGCTCAAGGACCGGGTGGCCGACGTGAGCGCCTTCGTCGAGGCCGTGCGCACCGTGGCCGGCGGCGGCACCGTGCTCGACCCGGAGGTGGTGGCCGCGCTGCTGTCGCGGGCTCGGGACAGCCACCCGCTGGGCCGGCTCACCGCGCGGGAGCGGGAGGTGCTCGCCCTGATCGCCGAGGGCCGGTCCAACGCGGCCATCGCCGGCCGGCTGTTCATCACCGAGAAGGCCGTCGGCAAGCACAGCGCCAACATCTTCGACAAGCTCGAGCTGTACCTGAGCGGCGACGACAACCGCCGGGTGCTCGCGGTGCTCGCCTACCTGCAGGGCTGACCGTCGTCTGGTCCAGTCCCGGTGGACGGGACCGGTCGCACCACGAAGTTCGCGCTCGTTAGCCTCTAGCAATGCCTGTGCGCCGTACCGAGCCTGACTTCACCCACCTCCTCTCCGCAGGCCGGATCGGTCCGGTGGAGCTGGCCAACCGGGTGATCCTGCCCGCGATGGACATGAACCTCTGCGACGACGGCGCCATCGTCGCCCACGACGTGGAGCACTTCGCCGCCCGCGCCGCCGGGGGCACCGCCATGATCATCACCGGCGCCTCCGCCGTGGCCTACCCGCAGGGCGCCACCAGCCGCAAGGAGCCCGGGCTGTCGGAGGACCGGTTCATCCCCGGCCTGAAGATGCTGGCCGACGGGGTGCACGCGGCCGGCTCGCTGCTGTGCGTGCAGATGACTCACCACAGCCGCATCGCCCGCATCGACACCCTCGACGGCCGGCCGATGCTGGTGGCGTCCACGCCGCAGGAGCCCCGGGACATGTCCGCGCTGCGGGACAACACCCGCGAGGAGCTGACCATGATGGCCGCCGTGGCCGGGGGCAACCAGCCCACGTACAAGGAGGCCACCGAGGAAGACATCGTCTGGGTGATCGACCAGTTCGCGCAGGCCGCCCGCCGGGTGATGGAGGCCGGTGGCGACGCCGTGGAGATCCACGTGGCGCACGGCTACCTGCTGGGCGGGTTCCTCTCCCGTGCCGACAACCGCCGCACCGACGAGTGGGGCGGCTCGCTGCAGAACCGCGCCAAGCTCGCCTGCAAGGTGATCGAGGCCGTGGTGGACATGGTGGGTGAGCGCCTCGCCGTGCTGGTGCGCGTGGCCGGCAAGGAGTTCGGCGAGGAGGGCTCGCTCACCACCGCCGAGGCCGTGCAGGCCGCCCAGCTGTTCGAGCAGGCCGGCGCGCACGCCATCCACGTCACCGGCTGGGCCCGCAACTCCTTCCGCGACTTCACCGAGGGCCCCCTTCCGGACAAGGTCGGCGCCTACCGCGACTTCGCCCGCCAGGTGAAGGCCGCGGTGTCCATCCCGGTGATCGCCGTCGGACGGGTGCTGCCCGAGGTCGGCGAGGAGATGATCGCCGCCGGGGAGACCGACTTCGTGGCCATGGGCCGTCAGCTGCTGGCCGACCCCGACCTGGTGAACAAGCTGCGGGCGGGCAACCGCAAGTCGGTGCGCCCGTGCATCAACTGCTACGTGTGCGTGGAGCAGAACTTCTGGGACGGCACCCCGGTGTGCGCGGTCAACCCCGCCCTGAGCAACGAGTCGGCGTCCACCTTCTTGTCCATCCCGTCTCCCCGGCACGTCGTCGTGGTCGGGGGTGGGCCCGGCGGCATGGAGAGCGCGCGGGTCGCCCGCGAGCGCGGCCACCGCGTCACCCTGCTCGACGCCGGCGACCGGCTGGGCGGCTCCGCGTGGTTCTCCCAGCTGACCACCCCGGCCAACGGCCCGCTGCTGGACTGGCAGCGCCACGAGCTGGAGCGGCTCGGCGTGGTGGTGCAGCTCAACCACAAGGCCACCGCCAGCTCCATCGCCGAGCTCAAGCCCAGCGTGGTGGTGCTGGCCACCGGCGCCCACCGCGGCGTGCCCGCGGTGCCGGGCGCCACCCTGCCGCACGTGCACACCGGCGACACCCTCCGAGCGCTGATGACGGGCAACGGCGACGCCGGGCAGACCGGTCCGCTGCTCAAGGCCTTCGGCTTCCTCGGCCGGACCAGCCGCATCACCCGCAACCCCGACCTCATCCGCGAGGTGACCAAGCGGTTCCTGCCGATGGGCAAGAACGTCACGGTCATCGGCGGCTCGCTGGTGGGCATCGAGCTGGCGGAGTTCCTCGCCGAGCGCGGCCGCAACGTCACCGTGCTCGAGGCCGGCAAGCACATCGGTCTGCCGATGGCCATGCCGCGGCGCTGGACCGCGGTGCGCCGGGCGGGCGAGCACGGCGTGACGATCGTGCGCGAGGCGGAGGTCACCGAGATCACCAGCGACCAGGTCCGCTACCGCGTCGGCGACCAGACCGCCTCGGCGCCCGCCGACCTGGTGGTCGTGGCCTCGAACGTCTCCGCCGGCGCACCCCTGGAGGCCGAGCTCACCGCGCGCGGCATCGAGGTGCACGTGGTGGGTGACGCCGGTTCCGTCGGCTACATCCAGGGCGCCATCCACTCCGCCTGGGCGACCGCCGGCAAGATCTGAGCCAGCCCGCTCCCGAGCGGCCGCGGCTCAGGTCAACAGGCACGCAGGTGTCCTGACGCTGCTTCGTCGCCACCGTGGGCGGGTGTCGACCTAGCATCGCGAGATGGCACCCACCCACCTGTTGATGGACCTGGCCGGAGTGCTCGCCGGATTCGACCGGGCACCCCGCGTCGCCGCACTGGCCCAGCTGGCCGGGCTCAGCGAGGACGAGGTGCACCGCCGCCTCTACGGCAGTGGCTTCGTGGACTCCGCCGACGCCGGGGAGGTGGACGCCGACGGCGTGCGCGCGGGCATCCGCAGCCGGCTCGACCTGCACTGCCCCCTGGCTGACTTGGAGGCCGCGTGGATGGCCGCCTTCGCCGAGGACGACGCCGCGCTGGCGGTGCTGGACGCGGTGCGCCCGCCCGCCGTGGTCGCGCTGCTCACCAACAACGACGCGCTGGTGGGCACCCTCCTGGCCGAGCACCTGCCCGGCGTGGCCGAGCGCTGCGACGCGGTGCTGGTGGCCGGGTTCATGAAGGTGACCAAGCCGGACGAGCGCGCCTACACCCAGGCCGCACAGGCCCTTGATGTCCCGCTGTCGAGCTGCCTGTTCGTCGACGACAAGCAGGAGAACGTGGACGGCGGCCTGGCCGCGGGACTCGACTCGGTGCTCTACGCCGGACCCGACCAGCTGCGCGCCGAGCTGACCGCCCGCGGGCTGCTCGGCAGCTGACCCGCCTCCGCCACCGTCAGGCGGGGTGCACCTGCCGGCCGCCCACCACGGTGGCCAGCACTGGGACGTCCGCCAGCGCGGCAGGGTCGGTGGCCAGTGGATCGGCCCCCAGCACCACGAAGTCGGCCAGCTTGCCCACCTCGATGGTGCCCTTCACCGCGTCCTCGCCGGCCAGCGCCGCGGCCGAGCTGGTGTAGCCGGCCAGGGCCTGCCGCGGGGTGACCGCCTGCTCCGGGCCGAGCACGGCGCCCTGCCGGGTTCGGCGGGTGACCGCGGTGGCCATGGTGAACAGCGGGTTCACCGGCGTCACCGGGCAGTCGCAGTGCAGCGCGTAGCGGATGCCGGCCCGCGCCACCGACGCCACCGGACTGATGCGGGCACCGCGGTCCGGGCCCAGGAAGCGGTCGCGGTGGCGGTCGCCCCAGTAGTAGACGTGGTTGACGAAGATCGACGCCGACACCCCCAGCCGGGCCATCCGCTGCACCTGGTCCTCGCGCAAGGTCTGCACGTGCTCGAGCCGGTGGTGCAGCTGCTCGTCGGGACGCCCGGCCTGCGCCTGCTCGATCGCGTCCAGGGCGTGGTCGATGGCCAGGTCGCCGTTGGTGTGCACGGCCACCTGCCTGCTCCCGGCGTGCACCCGCTCCACCAGCGCGGCCAGCGGTGCTGCCGGGATGACCATCGACCCGCAGCTGCACCCGCCCAGGTCGTGGTACGGCTCGCTGAGCGCCGCGGTGTGCAGCTGGATGGAGCCGTCGGAGATCAGCTTGACCCCGCCCACCCGCAGCTGGTCGTCGTCGGCCGCCTCCAGTGCTCCTGCCCCGTCTGCTCCTGCGCCGTCCAGCTCTGCATCATCCAGCAGGTGGTGGCCCACGTACAGGCGCCCGCGCAGCCGCAGCTCCCCGGCCGCGTGCACCGCCCGGTAGGCCTGCAGCATGTCGGCGGTGACGTAGAGGTCGTGGAAGCTGGTGACGCCCACCTCCGCCATCCGCTGCTGCGCCCGCAGCAGCCCCGCCCGGGCCGCGTCCGGGGCCATCGCCTGGCTGTGGTCGGCCACCAGTGCCATGGCGCCGGGCTCCTGCAGCTCCCCCGTCGGTTGGCCGCTGGCGTCACGGACGATGTGGCCGCCGGCCGGCTCGGGGGTCTCGGCGGTCACGCCGCACTGCTGCAGCACCAGGGTGTTCACGTACTCCGCGTGCACCGACAGGTGCCGCACCCGCACCGGGTGCGCGGTGGTGGCCCGGTCGAGGTCGGCGGCGGTGAGGGCCCTGTCCTCGGCGACCAGGCTGTCGTCAAAGCCCCAGGCGTTGATCGCCTCGCCGGCGGGCGTGCTGGCCGCCCGCACCCGGATCGCCTCGACCACCGCCTCGATGGACGGGCAGGCCTCGCTGGTGGCGTCCACGTCGGCCAGCAGCATCCCCCACATCAGCGGGTGCAGGTGCGTCTCGATGAACCCGGGCACCACGGTGGCCCCGCCCAGGTCCACCACCTCCGCGTCGGCGCTGGCCGCCGCCCGCACCTCCTCCTCGGTGCCCACCGCGAGGAACCGCCCGTCGCGGCAGGCGAGCGCGGTCGCCGGCGTGGCACTGGGCTGCAGTGCCATGGTGTGCACCGTGGCGTTGCGGTAGATCCGGTCGGTCGTCATGGCAGAGCCACCTTCGGGGTGAGGTCGGGGGTGCGGGAGGCACGGGTGGAGACGGTGGCGGTGACGGCGGCCAGCACCAGGCCGGCGCCCACGGTTTGCGTCGTGGTGGGCAGCTGGTGCAGCAGCAGCGCCGCAAAGCCGAGCGCCGCCGTGGACTGCAGCACCAGTCCTGCGGCCACGGAGCTGGCGGGCAGCCGCTGGCTGGCTCGGGAGACCAGCAGCCAGCCGAGCACCTGGGCGTCCAGGGCCAGCAGCACCAACCAGCCGTGGGCGGCAGCCGGCGGCGTCAGGTCCAGGCTGCCGTCCCACAGTCCGACCAGTCCGACCGTCACCGCCGTGGCCATCGTGGACACCAGCATCGGGCCGCTGGACTGACGCGCCCGGCGGGTGGCCGCGCCGACCCCGACGATGTAGACCGCGTACGCCGCGGCGGCCACCACTGCCCCGACGAACCCGGACAGGCTGGTGACGGCCAGGCCCGAGACGGTGAGCCCGCCCACCAGCGCCACCCCGAGCAGCAGCACCGGCAGGCACCACCACAGCCGGGGGCTCACCCGCTGGCGCAGCACGAGGTAGCCCAGTCCGGCGGCGAAGACCACCTGCAGGCTGATCAGCACGGTGGCCAGCCCCGCGCCGATCTCGTTGATCGCGTGGTGCCACAGCAGCAGGTCGAGGCCGAGGAACACCCCCGCACCCACCGCGGCGCCGGACCAGCCGCCCGTGGTGGGCCGACCGTCGCGTCGGCGACGGAGCAGCACCAGCAGCCCCAGGGGCACGACGGCGTAGAGGCAGCGGAAGAAGGCCCCGGTGGAGGGTGTGGTGGCGGAGAGCTCGTAGAGGATGGAGGTGAGACCGAGGATGGTCGCCCCCGCACCCACCTGGAGCAGCGCGCGCCCCTGCGCGTCCCCAGCTCGCGGAGATGGACCATCATTCACAGTGATAACTTATCACCAGCACGCCTCAGGCAGGGAGCACGCAGTGAGCAGGACCTTCCTCACCCGGGAGCGCGTCATGGCCGCCGCCGCCGAGCTGGTCGACCGCGACGGCGTGGACGCGCTGAACCTCACCCGGCTCGCCGCCACGCTCTCGGTGCGGCAGTCGGCGCTGTACAACCACGTCAGCGGGGTCAGCGACGTGCTCCGCGGCCTCAGCCTGCACGCCCGCTCGATCCTCGCCGCCGACCTGCGCAACGCCGCCGTGGGCCTGGCCCGCGACGACGCGGTGCGGGCCCTCGCCGAGGCCTGGCGCCGGTTCGTCCAGGAGCACCCCGGTCTCTACGCCGCCACCGACCGCTACCCCACCGCGCCGGACGCCGAGCTCAGCGCCGCCGCCGGTGAGGTGGTGACGGCGATCAGCCAGGTGCTCGCCGGCTACGGCCTGGACGCGGTCGACTCCGAGCAGGCCGGCTGGTCGCTGCGCAGCGCCCTGCACGGCTTCTGCGTGCTGGAGGCCACCGAGGGCAGTCCCGCCGCCACCGACCTCGACCTGGTCTACCAGCGGTTGGTGGCCATGCTCTGCGCCGGCATCAGCCGCATGGCCTCCGTCGACTGACCGGTCCGGGGGCTTGGCGCGCCTGGCCCCACCAGGTTGGATACCGGGATGACCAGCTCCGCGGCACAGCCCCGCAGGTCCACCGTCGAGATTCCCGGCCTGCGGGTCGGTGTGCTGGAGTGGGGCCCGGCCGACGGGCCGCTCGCCCTCTGCCTGCACGGCTTCCCCGACACCGCGTGGAGCTGGCGGCACCTCGCGCCCGCACTGGCCGCTGACGGCTGGCGGGTGGTGGCGCCGTTCTCCCGCGGCTACGCGCCCACCTCGCTGGCCCCCGACGGCAGCTACCAGACCGGCGCACTGGTCAGCGACGTGGTGGCGCTGCACGCCGCCCTCGGCGGCGACGAGCGCGCGGTGCTGCTGGGCCACGACTGGGGTGCCATCACCGCCTACGGGGTGGGTGCCTTCGCGCCGACGCTGTTCGCGCGGATCGTCACGATGGCGGTGCCGCCCATCCCCGCCATGGCCGCCAGGCGCCGGCACCCCGCGGTGCTGGCCCGGCAGGCACGCTCCTCCTGGTACATCGCCTACAACCACCTGCCCGGGCTCAGCGAGCGGACGCTGCCGTGGCTGGTGCGCCGGCTGTGGCAGGACTGGTCGCCGGGCTACGACGCCGAGCAGGACCTGGCCCACGTCGCCGACGCGCTGGACACCGGCGCCCGTCGCACCGCGGCGCTGCGCTACTACCGCGCCTGGGGCTACCCGTGGCTGCGCTCGCCGACCTACGCCGCCGAGCAGGCCAGGGCACTCGGCGTGCCCCAGGTGCCCACGCTGTACCTGCACGGCGACCGCGACGGCTGCCTGCGCCCTGAGCTGGCCGAGGGTGCAGCCTCGGCGCTGCCCGCGGGCAGCACGGCGGTCACCATCGCTGGCGCAGGACACTTCCTGCAGCTGGAGCAGCCCGAGCAGGCCCTGGCCGCAATCCGCCCTTTCCTGGCTGCTGAGGAGTAGCCCGGCCGGGCCTGCAGGCAGCCCAGTTGACCAGCCGGGACGGCGCGTCATGATTGAGGTGGTGAGCGGAAGGAGTCCCGGCATGGTCGACGCGGATCAGCTGGACCTGGCCACGGCTCGCGAGGCGCTCGCCGTGGCCTCGCGCGCACCCTCGGTGCTCAACACCCAGCCCTGGAGCTGGCGGGTGCAGGGCCGCACCGTCGACCTGTACGCCGATCCCGGGCGGCAGCTGACGGTGGTGGACCCGCACGGCCGGGACATGACGATCAGCTGCGGCGCGGCGCTGGACCACGCCCGGGTGGCGTTCCTGGCGATGGGCTGGCGCAGCGAGATCACCCGCCTGCCTCGTCCCGGGGAGCCGCTGCACCTGGCCACCATGCAGCTGCACCGGGCGACCGAGCCGGACCGTGACGCCATCGCCCTGGTGGCTGCCGCCGAGGCCCGGCACACCGACCGGCGTCCGTTCCGCTCCGTGGTGGTTCCCGAGACCACCCTGGCCGACGTCGCCCAGGTGCCACGCGACCCGCGGGTGCAGGTCACGCTGATCACCGACCCCACCCGCCGGGACGAGCTGGTGGTGGGCCTGGGCCACGCCGACGCGGTGCAGCGCAACGACCCGCGCTACCGGGACGAGCTGGCCAGCTGGACGCACACCTCGGTGGCCTCCGGGGAGGGGATCCCCGCCGGGAACCTGCCCTCCACCGGCACCGTGCCCGGCGCGGTGCCCGGGCGGGCCGGCCAGCCCGGCGACCTCGCGTCGCCGCCGGCGCAGGACGACGGCGCGGTGTTCTGCGTGCTGAGCACGCCCACCGACCAGCAGGTCGACTGGTTGTGCTCGGGCGAGACGCTGTCGGCCGTGCTGCTGCAGGCCACCCTGGACGGGTTCGCCACGTGCACGCTGAGCCAGGTGTCGGAGTCCCCGGTCGTCCGCAACCTCGCCCGCCTGGTGGCCCTGGACGGCGAGGGTGAGCCGCAGGTGATGGTGCGGGTGGGTGAGCCCGTCACCGAGGAGTTCCCCGGTCCGCGCACCCCGCGCAGACCCCTCACCGACACCGTCACCACGCAGGGCTAGCACTCGAGACCAGCTCGGCAGCACCGACGAGGAGAGGGCGACCCATGAGCCACCACGCGCAGGACCGTCTCCCGTGACCGCCGTCAGCGGGCTGCACGAGGTCACCATCCCGGCGTTCCCGCCGGAGCGGCTGGCCCCGGTGCTCGGCGCCGAGCGGGTCGCGTACTTCACGGAGGTGGCCGACGACCTGCAGCACCAGCTCGGCCGCCCGGCGATCTGGAACGTCAGCTCCACCGCCCAGGGCGGTGGCGTCGCCGAGATGCTCCGCGCGCTGCTGGGCTGGGCCCGCGGAGTCGGGGTCAGCGCACGGTGGCTGGTCATCCCCGGCCCGCCCGAGTTCTTCGCGGTGACCAAGCGGGTGCACAACAACATCTACGGCTTCGCCGGCGACGGCGGGGAGCTGGGCACGACAGAGCGCGCCCTGTACGAGGCCACCCTGGCGCCCAGCGCCCAGGAGCTGCGTGCCGTGGTGCGCGCCGGTGACGTGGTGGTGCTGCACGACCCGCAGACCGCTGGGCTCGTCGACGCGGTGCACGAGCTGGGGGCAACCGCGCTCTGGCGCTGCCACATCGGGATCGACCACCCCAACCACTTCTCCGCCACGGGCTGGGCCTTCCTGGAGCCCTACCTGCGCCAGGTCGACCGGGTGGTGGTCACCCTGCCCGCGTTCGCCCCGCCGTGGCTCGCTCCCGACCAGGTGAGCGCCATCCCACCCTCCATCGACCCCTTCAGCCCCAAGAACCACTACCTGTCCCCGGAGCAGGTGCGCGCCATCCTGGTGCACACCGGAGTGGTCCAGGGCGCGCCCGACGCGACGTCACTGCCCACCTTCACCCGCACCGACGGCTCGCCCGACCGGGTGGACCGCTGCGTCGACGCGCTGCAGGCCGGCCCGCCGGCCCCGGTGGACGCGCCGCTGGTGGCGCAGATCTCGCGCTGGGACCACGCCAAGGACATGGGCGGCGTGATGCGCTCCTTCGCCGAGCTCGTCGCCCCGCACACCCCCGCGCACCTGCTGCTGGCCGGGCCGGCCGTCGCCGGGGTGGCCGACGACCCGGAGGCCCGGGCGGTGCTGCTGGCCTGCATGCAGCAGTGGAGCGAGCTGCCCGACTGGATCCGGGCCCGCGTCCACCTGGCCTGCCTGCCGATGGCCGACATCGACGAGAACGCTGCCATCGTCAACGCGATCCAGCGGCACGCCACCGTGATCACCCAGAAGAGCCTGGCCGAGGGCTTCGGCCTCACCGTGGCCGAGGCCATGTGGAAGGGCCGGCCAGTCGTGGCCAGCGCGGTCGGCGGGATCCAGGCGCAGATCGTGGACGGCACCAGCGGCATCCTGCTCGACGACCCCCGCGACCTCGGGGCCTTCGGGGCGGCGCTGCGCCGCGTGCTCGACGACCCGGCCCTGGCCGACCAGCTCGGCCGGGGCGCCGAGCAGCGCGTGCGGGAGAAGTTCCTGGGCGACACCCACCTCGAGCTGTGGGTGACGACGCTGCTCGCGCTGCTCGGCCCCGGCGCGGAGCCGGCTACTTCTTGACCTCGATCTTCACCTTCTTCTCTCGCGGCTCGGTGTCGTGCGGCATGGTGATCTCCAAGATCCCGTCCTGGTAGGTGGCGGAGATCTTGGCGGTGTCCGCGCCCTGCGGCAGCGCGATGCTGCGACGGAACGACCCGTAGCTGAACTCGCTGCGGTCGTTGTCGCTGTGCGACTCCTGGCGCTCCGCGCTGATGGTCAGCACACCATCCTGTGCGGTGACCGAGATGTTGTTCTCCGGGTCGAACCCCGGCAGCTCGGCGCGCACCACGTAGCTGCCGTCCTTGCTGCGCTCCTCGATGCGCACCGGCTTGAACTCCGAGTCCAGCCACGGACTCTCCAGCCAGGCTGCCAGGCTCGGGAGCATCCGCTGGGTGGGTGCGAGTGACGTCATGGTCGTTCCTCTCGTCAGGACGGTGACCTGCTCCGGCCCCGGTGGACGCGGCCCGGCACCTCCACGGTCCCCCGATCGCTGCTGTGCGGCCACCACCGTCGCGCGTCCCCGCCGCCTTGAGGCCGAAAACCTAGGTGTGCCATAGGGTTACACCTGTCCACAGCATGGTGTCGCAACGTCGGAAGGATCTCCCAGTGACTGCAAGGCTCGCTGGCGCCTGCCCGACCACCGAGGGAGCCGGCGCGTGCTGAGCGGGTGGCAGTGGGTCGTCATCCTCAACCTCGTCACCGCCGCGGCCTACCTGGGCATCGCCGGCACCATCCTCAAGGGACTGGTCCAGACCCGCCAGCTGTTCGCCAACCGGCTGGCGCTGGCCACCTCGTTCATCTTCCTCAGCTGTTGCCTGCACCACGGCCACATGGCGCTGGGGATGCTGACGACCGGTCACCACTCGGCGCACCACCTCGAGGCGGTGCGCGAGGTGATGGGCGGCTGGCACGGCGTGGCCATCGACGCCTTCGCCGCGGCGGTCGGCATCGTCTACCTCACCCTGCGCCGGTCCTACGGGGTGCTGCTGCGCAGCCCCGCCATGTTCGAGATGTCCAGCGAGGGCAACTACCGCCAGCTCGCGGCCAACCTGCCCAACACGCAGATCTACATGCTCGACCGCAAGCAGCGGGTGCTGCTCGCCGCCGGGGGTGGGCTCTCCGGGGATGCGGCCGCGACGTCGCTGAGCGCCACCCAGCTGGAGGGCAAGCTCGTCTCCGAGGTCATGTCCGGCCGGCTGCTGGCGGCCTACGTCCCGTACTTCGAGGCGGCGCTGGAGGGCACGCCCGCCGACTTCGACTTCGTCAGCGACACCAACGGGCGCACCTACCAGAACCACGTCCGCCCGCTGCGCGACAAGAGCGAGACGGTGGTGGGCGTGCTCTTCATCGCCGAGGACGTCACCAGCGAGCGAGCCGCCCACCAGCAGCTGCAGGAGTCACACGCCTTCAGCGAGGCGGTGCTGGCGACCTCGCCGGACATCACGCTGATCAGCAACCTCGCCACCGGCGAGCTCGAGTGGGCCTCCCGCGACGCGTTCGCGCTGGTCGGGTGGAGCCCGGAGCAGGTGCAGGCCCGGGAGGGGCTGCTGCTGCGCGACCTGCTGGCCTCGGAGGACCGCCTCCGACTGTCCTCGATCAACGAGGCCATCCGCGACCTGGCCGACGGGGAGACCCTCACCGACCGGTTCGCGCTGCACGGCCCGGACGGGGAGAAGCACTGGATCTCCCGACGCACCACGCCGTTCGGCCGCGACGCGAGCGGCCTGCCGGTGCGCGCCCTGTCGGTCATCCGCGAGGTCACCGACCTGGTGGAGGCGGAGCAGCGGCTGCAGCACGCCGCGCTGCACGACCCGCTCACCGGCCTGCCCAACCGCACGCTGCTGCTGGACCGCATCACCTCTGCGGTCAACCGGGCCGACCGTGCCGGCGACGAGGTGGCCGTGCTC
This sequence comes from Rhodococcus sp. X156, assembly GCF_004006015.1. Taxonomy (NCBI): domain Bacteria; kingdom Bacillati; phylum Actinomycetota; class Actinomycetes; order Mycobacteriales; family Nocardiaceae; genus Rhodococcus; species Rhodococcus sp. X156. Next base: position 3,223,442 of record NZ_CP034766.1, read on the forward strand.
TTTTGCGACCTCGACGGCTTCAAGCGGGTCAACGACACCGAGGGCCACGCGGCCGGCGACGTGCTGCTCATCGAGGTGGCCGAGCGGCTGCGGCGGGTGCTGCGCAAGGGCGACTCCGTGGCCCGGGTGGGTGGCGACGAGTTCGTGGTGGTGCTGGAGCCGCCGGAGGACAGCCAGCCGATGCGCACCCGCGAGGTGGCCACCATGCTGGCCGAGCGCATCCGGGTCGACCTGTCGGAGGCCTTCGTCCACCAGGGCAACGAGCACGCCATCTCGGTGAGCGTGGGGATGACCTTCGCCGGGCGCAACCGCGCCGCCGAGGAGGTGCTGCGCGACGCCGACGCCGCGATGTACCTGGCCAAGCAGCGGGGCAAGAACCGCTTCGAGGTGTTCGACGACCGGCTGCGCGCGGACATCATCGAGCGGGGGCGGGTGGAGCAGGCGCTGCACACCGCCCTCACCACCGCCCCCGGCGACCGGCCTGGGCTGTCGGTGGCGTTCCAGCCGATGGTGCACCTGGGCACCGGTGCGCTGGTCAGCTTCGAGGCCCTGGCCCGGCTCACCGACGCCAACGGTCGCCCGGTCGACACCAACAGCGTCATCGCGGTGGCCGAGGAGACCGGCCTCATCTCCGGCCTCGGCGAGCGGGTGCTGGGCCTGGCCCTGGACGGGCTGGTCCAGTGGCGCCGCGACCACCCCGAGCACGCGGCAGCCACCGTGTCGGTCAACCTCAGCGGCCGCCAGGCCCGCGACGCAGACATGCCCCGGCTGATCTGCGCCGCCCTGGAGGAGCGCAACCTGCAGCCCACCGACCTGACGCTGGAGCTCACCGAGACGGTGCTGCTGGAGGCGGGCTCGTCCACGCTGCGCCAGCTGGCCGAGCTGCGGAAGCTGGGCGTGGGCATCGCCATCGACGACTTCGGCATCGGCTACGCCAGCCTGCGGCACCTGGCGATGCTGCCGGTGAGCGCGGTGAAGGTGGACCGGTCGTTCACCGCGGGGATGGGCACCGACGACACCAGCGCCACCATCGTGCTGGCCATCACCACGCTCGCAGCCAACCTGGGGCTGGACTGCGTGGTGGAGGGCATCGAGACCGCCGAGCAGCTGGCTGCGCTGCCCACCACGGTGCACGGCCAGGGCTACCTGTGGGGCCGTCCCGCCCCGTCCCCGCAGCACCCGGCAACCCTGGACACGGTGCGCGCGACCCGCCCCTAGCGGCGGGTGGGCCGGGCGCTAGCCGTGCTCGGCGTGCTCGGTGGCCGTCCAGGCGGCGACTGCCGCGTCGGTGGTCCGGGCGAGGTCGGCGCTGGTGTCCAGCTCCACTGCCCACGGCCACGGGTCGGCGACAGCCGCCATCGCGGTCGCGGTCTGCGGGGTGGCCTCGGAGAACCCCGGCCGGCGGGTGCGGATGCGTTCAGCGGCCAGCTCCGGCGGCGCCACGCAGCGCAGCTGCACCAGCACGGAGGTGGTCGTCGACGCCAGTGCAGTGGCGGCCTGCCGGTGCTTGTCGTCGGTCCACGAGGCGTCCAGCACCACCGACTCCCCCAGCTCCAGGCACGCCTCGGCCCGGCGCAGCATGGTGTCGTACACCAGCGCAGTGGCCTCCGGGCGGTAGCGTCCCGCGCCGAAGGTGCCCGCCTCCCCCGACAGCTGCCCGCGCTCGGTGAGCTCGGCCCGCACCGCGTCGCTGGAGATGACCACTGCGCCCACCTGGGCGGCCAGGGCCGTGGCCACGGTGGACTTGCCGGTGCCGGGCAGGCCCCCGACCACGCCGAGGCGGATCGTGCCGCGGCGCAGGTGGGCCAGGGCGAGCTCGGTGTGCCTGCGGGCGTCGGCCGCCGCGCCGGCGCGACCCTGGCTGTGCTGGATGCAGTCCACCTTGGTGCGCACGAACGCCCGGTAGGCCAGGTAGTGGTGGTACAGCGACGTCGGCGGCGGCGGTGCGGCGGCGGCGCTGGTGCAGCGCTGCAGGAACAGCCCCGCCAGGTCCGGCCGGCCGAGGAACTCCAGGTCCATCGCCAGGAAGGCCACGTCGTCGAGCACGTCCACGAACCGCAGCCGCTCGTCGAAGTCCAGGCAGTCCAGCACCCGTGGACCGTCCTCCATGCAGAAGACGTCGTCGGTGATGAGGTCGCCGTGGCCGTCCACCATGCAGGCCTCCCCGATGCGTCGCTCCAGCAGCCGCTGCCGCCCGTCGAGGTAGCCGGTGGCGAGCAGGCCGACGGTCTCCAGCGAACCCGGCGGCAACAGCTCCTCGGCCCACGGCTGGGTCTCCCGCAGGTTCGCCAGCCAGCGCTGCTGCAGCGCCTCGGCGGTGCCCTCGGCGTCCACCTGCGGGCCGCGGCGGCCCTTGCGGTGGAAGTCCGCCAGCAGCTGGGCCAGCTCGGCCAGCTGGTCGCGCACGTCGTGGCCGGCGGTGACCAGCGTGGACAGCCGGCGGTCCTCGGGCATCCGGCGCATCACCACCATCGGCTCCGCGGGGCCGCCGGCCGGATCGCTGAGGTGGGCCACCCCGAGGTAGACGTCCGGGGCCAGCCGCTGGTTCAGCTGCACCTCGCGGGCGCAGGCCTCCTCGCGCAGCTGTGGGGTGCTGAAGTCCAGGAACCCGGTGGTGACCGGCTTCTTCGCCTTGTAGGCACGTTCTCCCACCAGCACGACCACACCGGAGTGCGTCTCCCGGACCTCGGCGAACGGGGCGGCCCAGCTCGACATCGTCTGATTCCTCCGGCACGTCTCGGCCATGGGTGCCCTGCCAGTCTGGCGCACCGGAGGCGCCAGTGGTGGATCCGTGGCCGAGCCGCTGCACGCACTGCCGCACCGGGGCGATACTGGCGGGACGGGTGGGTCCCCGCACCGCCCGCGGGAGGAGCGTCATGCCCACCGACCCGGAGCCACGACCCCCGCTGGGGCTGCCGCCCAGCGTGCACGCCTGCCTGTTCGACCTGGACGGCGTGCTCACCCAGACCGCCGTCGTGCACGAGGCGGCCTGGCGGGAGATGTTCGACGCCTTCCTGCAGCAGCGGGAGGGGTTGGCTACCGCCCGTTCACCAGCTCCGACTACGACCGCTACGTCGACGGCCGGCCCCGCGCCGACGGGGTCCGCACCTTCCTCCGCTCGCGCGACATCACGCTGCCCGAGGGCAGTCCGGACGACCCACCGACGGCCGACACCGTCAACGGGCTGGGCAACCGGAAGAACCGGGCCGTGCTGCGCCGCATCCACGACGACGGAGTGCAGCCCTACCCCGGGTCGGTGCGCTACGTGCGGGCGGTGCGGGAGGCCGGGCTGCGCACTGCGGTGGTGTCCTCCAGCGCCAACTGCCGCGACGTGCTGGTGGCAGCGGGCCTGCAGGACCTGGTGGACGCGCGCATCGACGGGGTCACCGCGGCCGAGCGCCACCTGGCCGGCAAGCCTGCCCCGGACACCTACCTGGCCGGTGCGCAAGCCGTCGGGGTGGAGCCGCTGCAGGCCGCGGTGTTCGAGGACGCCCTGGCCGGGGTGGCCGCGGGACGCGCCGGCGGGTTCGGCCTGGTGGTCGGCGTGGACCGGGTCGGGCAGGCCCAGGCCCTGCGCGAGCACGGGGCCGACGTCGTCGTCACCGACCTGGGGGAGCTGCTGTGTCGCGACTGATCAACCACCCGGAGTTCACCGTCGATCCGTGGTGCCTGCACGCCAAGAACCTGGACCTGGACGTGCTGGCCCAGACCGAGTCGGTGTTCACGCTCGCCAACGGACACGTGGGCTGGCGGGGCAACCTCGAGGAGGGTGAGCCGCACGGGCTGCCCGGCACCTACCTCAACGGCGTCTACGAGCTGCGCCCGCTGCCCTACGCCGAGGCGGGCTACGGGTACCCGGAGTCGGGGCAGACCATCATCAACGTCACCAACGGCAAGATGATCCGGCTGCTGGTGGACGACGAGCCCTTCGACATCCGCTACGGCCGCATGCACAGCCACGAGCGGACGCTGGACTTCCGGGACGGGGTGCTGCACCGCAGCGTGGAGTGGACCTCCCCCACCGGGCGCACCGTGCGGATCAAGACGACCCGGCTGGTGTCGTTCACCCAGCGCTCCATCGCGGCCACCTACTACGAGGTGGAGCCGGTGGACGGCCCGGCCCGCGTGGTGGTGCAGTCAGAGCTGGTCACCAACGAGCAGCTGCCTCGGCCGGTGGGCGATCCACGGGTGGCGGTGGCGATGGACAACGTGCTGGTGGCCGAGCGGCACGAGGCGCTCGGCGCCCGAGTGGACACCGTGCACCGCACCCGGCGCAGCGGCATCCGGGTGGGTGCGGCGATGGACCACGAGGTGCTGCATCCCCCCACCTACCAGCTCAGCTCGGAGAGCACCGACAACCTGGGGCGGGTCACCCTGGCGGTGGACCTCAAGAAGGGGCAGTCGCTGAGGTTCGTCAAGTACGTCAGCCACGGCTGGTCGGCCGAGCGGTCGCTGCCCGGGGTACGCGCCCAGGTGGGGGCGGCGCTCACGGCGGCCCGCCAGACCGGGTGGGAGGACCTGCTCACCGACCAGCAGCGCTACCTGGAGACGTTCTGGGACCGCGCCGACGTGGAGATCGACGGCGATCCCGAGCTCCAGCAGGCCGTGCGCTTCGCGTTGTTTCACGTGCTGCAGGCGGGGGCGCGGGCGGAGGGGCGGGCGATTCCGGCCAAGGGCCTCACCGGCACCGGCTACGACGGGCACGCCTTCTGGGACACCGAGATGTTCGTGCTGCCGGTGCTCACCTACACCCAGCCCGACGCTGCGGCCAACGCCCTGCTGTGGCGCTACAACACGCTGACCCGGGCGACCACCCGGGCGCAGCAGCTGGGCCTGGCCGGGGCAGCGTTCCCGTGGCGGTCCATCAACGGCAGCGAGTGCTCGGGCTACTGGCCGGCGGGCACCGCCGCCTTCCACGTCAACGCCGACGTCGCCGACGCGGTGGTGCGCTACCTCCGCAACACCCGCGACGTCGACTTCAGCCAGTTCGTCGGGCTGCCCCTGCTGGTGGAGACCGCGCGGCTGTGGCGCAGCCTGGGGCACTACGGACCTGGGGGCGAGTTCCGCATCGCCGGGGTGACCGGGCCCGACGAGTACAGCGCGGTGGCCGACGACAACCTCTACACCAACCTGATGGCACAGCAGAACCTGCAGTTCGCGGCCGAGGTGGCCGGTGCGCACCCGGATCGGGCCAAGCAGATGGGGGTCTCCGGCGAGGAGATGGCCGACTGGACGGCCGCGGCGCTGGCGATGTACGTGCCCTTCGACGAGAAGCTGCGCATCCATCTGCAGGCGGAGTCCTTCAGCCAGCACCAGGTGTGGGACTTCGCCAGCACCCGCCCCATCGACTACCCGCTGATGCTGCACTTTCCGTACTTCGACCTGTACCGGAAGCAGGTGATCAAGCAGGCCGACCTGGTGCTGGCGATGCAGCTGCGCGGCGAGATGTTCACCGACGACGAGAAGAGCCGCAACTTCAACTACTACGAGCGGCTGACGGTGCGTGACTCCTCGCTCTCGGCGTGCACGCAGGGAGTGATGGCGGCCGAGCTGGGTCACCTCGACCTCGCCTACGACTACCTCGGCGAGGCCTCGCTGATGGACCTCAAGGACCTCGAGCACAACACCCGCGACGGGTTGCACATCGCCTCGCTGGCCGGGTCGTGGATCACCCTGGTGTACGGCTTCGGGGGGATGCGGGAGGCCACCGCCGTGCAGCACTTCAGCCCTCGCCTGCCCAGCGGGATGCACCGGCTGAAGTTCCACATCGTGCTGCGCCACCGGCGGATGTCGGTGGAGGTGACGCCCGACAGCGCCACCTACCTGGTGGTCGAGGGTGAGCCGCTGGAGATCACCCACTTCGGCACGTCGCTCACGCTCACGGCCGGCCAGCCCGTGACGCGGGCGGTGGCTCCGCCCCCGGAGCGGGAGCCACCGCAGCAGCCGGTGGGTCGGGAGCCGATGCGGCGGCACGAGCCGCGGCCCAGGACCAGCTAGCTCGCGGTGGCTCGCCCCGCCCTACTGCGGACCTTCGGCACGAAGCTTGTCCACGGTGCTCATGGCCTCGCGGAGCTGCTCGAGCCAGTCGTCGGTGTGCTCGGCGACCAGCCGGACCGCCCAGACCACGGCGTCGGAGCGCGACCGGGCGATGCCGGCGTCGACCAGGGTGTCCAGGACCTGCCGCTCGGGCTGGCGCAGCCGAGTCATCACGGGCACCGAGAGGTGGGTGAACAGTCGCTCGACGTCGCCGATGCGCACGCCCCAGGACAGCGTGCGGCCGTAGCGTGCCTCCGCCTCCGCGGCGATCGCCATCCGCTCCCCCCGGGTGTCCTCCCGGAAGCGGCTCATCCGTCCCTCGGCCGCGGCCTGAGCTGCCTTGGGGTCGGCAGCGCCCGGAGCGGCTGCCTGGCGCTCGGCCAGGTCGGGCGCGTCGAGCTCGCCCACCACGAGGATCTCCTCGCGGTCGACCGTGACGGTGGGGGCACCGGTGAACCACTCGGCGGGCAGCCTGCCGTTGAGCCAGGCCCCGGCGTCGCTGGCGTCCGGCAGGTCGGCCTGCTGCCAGCCGCCACGCCGGCCGAAGCCCCGTCCGCCTCCGCCGGGGCGTCCGTGGGGGCCACCACGGTGACCACCCCGCGGGCCTCCACCCCGACGGCGCCCGGGGCCCGGACCGCCCTCGGTGTCGAAGGGCTCCTCCGGCGGCTCCCCCTTCCGGAAGCGGCGTGGCCCGTCGAGGCCGGACCGGTTGACCCTGTGCTGGTGGTGGCGCATGAGCTTCTCCATTCGTCGTTGTTACATGATTACACCGTAACAACGAAGGTGGAGATGTGCACGGATCTGCCCGCCCGCGCTACCCGCATGCCGCGGGCGGGTCCGGGTCGCTGAGGTCGGGTGGGTGGTGGATCGGGTTGGTGCGTGGTCGTTGTTGTGGATCAACGTGCCGGGGTGCGATCCACTCCACCCGGCCGCCGGTGCCCATGCGGACGGTGAAGCCTTCGTGGGTGATGAGGCGGTGGTCGAACGGGCAGACGAGCGCCAAGTTGTGCAGGTCTGTGGGTCCGCCGTGTTGCCACTCGTGCAGGTGGTGGACCTGGGTCCACTGGGCGGGCATCTCGCAGCCGGGTCGGGTGCAGCCGCGGTCTCGGGCGTACAGGGCCAACCGTTGCGCCGGTGAGGCCAGGCGTTGCCCGGTGCCCAGGTGCAGGACCTGGCCGGCGGAGTCGAGCACGCAGGGCAGCCACCTCGCGTCCGCGGCCATGCGGAGCACGTCGCGCACCGGCACGGTCCCGCCGGAAGCGGTCGACGCGGTACCCGCCCGGCGCTCCAGATCGGCCAGCCCCATGGTCACCACCACCGTGGCCGGCAACCCGCGGTTGTTTGGGAGCTCACCGGAGGCGAGGGCGTTGCGGCACAGCGTGGCCAGCGCGTCGTGGTTGCGCTGGGCGGCACTGCGCGGATCCGGCAGCCCGTCCTCGGTGGCCGGCCGGGCGGCGGCGGAGAACGCAGCGTCCACCAGGGCGCGGGTCATCGGGTCGAGCTCACCGCTGATGCGGCTCATCCCGTCCGGGCGCTGCCGACCGATGCTGAACCCGCGCCTCCGCGCCCGATCCACCTCGGAGGTTTCCCGCCCGTCGGGGTCGAGGTAGGCCACCAGCCGCTCAGCGGCCTTGGCCAGCTCCGACGGACGCAGTGCGCAGGCTTGCGCAGCCAGCGTCTGCTCCGCCAAGCTCACGGTCTCGGTGTCCAGCGATGCGGGTAGGTCGTGCATCGTCTTGGCGACAATGTCGGCGTGCCGCGGCGAGAGGGATCCTTCCGCCTCGGCTGCTGCTGCGGAGGGCTGCAGAGGACCGAGATCCTCACCAGTGAAGGACGTGCGCGGGCCGCGAAGTTCCGCTGCCCGTACCCGAGCACGGGCCTCCTGGATGTCCAGGTGCAGCAGCTCCGACAACAACCCAGCCGTGCCCCGCGCCAGGAACACCGTGGACAAGGAACGGCACTCCATTTCCACGATCAACCGATGATCGACGGTGGGCTTCATCCGGTGCACCCGCTCCACCTCACGGCACACCGCCAACACCCCAGCATCGGACAGACCGGCCAGCGGCACCTGCTGCAACCGCGCCACCACTGAGGCGTGCTCAGCCAGCAGGGAGGCGACCTCATCGGGGAGGTCCTCCACTGCCACCGCTGCACCACTCGAACTCATGTTCGAATCATAAGACCCCGACCCGACAATTTCTGCCCCTGACCAGCACCGGAGTGAGCTAGGAGGCCCCACAGGATGGCCCAGACAGCCGCGGCGTAGCGGCGCCTCATCACCCCGGCGCCGGCACCAACCCGGGTGTGCCCGCCACGTGGAAGTCCAGGCGAGCATCCCGACGTAGCGGCGATCGTCGCCACGCGGTCAGCCCCGGTAACCAGCACGAGCGCCTTGCCACACCACCTTCCGCCCGGTGCGCCAGCCCCTCCAGCACCCTCACCCAGAGCGCAGAACGGGCCGCCCCCACCAGGGGACGACCCATTCCGGACAAGCAGCAGCGACTACCCGCAGATGGCTCCGTCGGCGGCCGAGCCGACCAGCTTGGAGTACTTGGCGAGCACGCCCCGGGTGTAGCCGTGCTGGCGCGGCGCCCAGCCTTCCTTGCGCGACTCCAGCTCGGCCTCGTCCACCAGCACGTCCAGGGTGCGCTTGTCCATGTCCAGCCGGATGGGGTCGCCGTCGCGGACGAACGCGATCGGGCCGGCGTCCACCGCCTCCGGCGCCACGTGGCCCACGCACAGGCCGGTGGTGCCACCAGAGAAGCGGCCATCGGTGAGCAGCAGGACGTCCTTGCCCAGGCCCGCGCCCTTGATGGCGCCGGTGATCGCCAGCATCTCCCGCATGCCGGGCCCGCCCTTGGGGCCCTCGTAGCGGATGACCACCACATCGCCGGCGCTGATGGTGCCGTCCTCCAGCGCCGCCATCGCGGCCTTCTCGCCGTCGAAGACCCGAGCCGTGCCCTCGAACACCGCGGTGTCGAAGCCGGCGCTCTTGACCACGGCACCCTCCGGCGCCAGCGAGCCGTGCAGGATCGCCAGCCCACCAGTGGGGTGGATGGGGTTGCTCATGGCCCGGATGATCGTGCCGTCCACGTCCGGCGGCGCGATGTCAGCCAGGTTCTCCGCCATGGTCTTGCCGGTGACGGTGAGGCAGTCACCGTTGAGCAGGCCGGCGTCCAGCAGGGCCCGCATCACCACCGGAATGCCACCGGCCTTGTCCACGTCGTTCATCACGAAGCGGCCGAAGGGCTTGAGGTCACCCAGGTGCGGGACCTTGTCGCCGATGCGGTTGAAGTCGGACAGCGTGAGGTCGACGTCGGCCTCGCGGGCGATGGCCAGCAGGTGCAGCACCGCGTTGGTGGATCCGCCCAGCGCCATCACCACGGCGATGGCGTTCTCGAACGCCGGCTTGGTCATGATCTGGCGGGCGGTGATGCCCTTGCGCAGCATCTCCACCACGGCCTCGCCGGACTGGCGGGCGTAGCCGTCCCGGCGACGGTCCACCGCCGGCGGCGCCGCGGAGCCGGGCAGGGACATGCCCAGCGCCTCGCCCACCGACGCCATGGTGTTGGCCGTGTACATCCCGCCGCAGGCGCCCTCGCCCGGGCAGATGTTGCGCTCGATCTCGGTGACCTCCTCGCGGGTGATCAGGCCCCGCATGCAGGCTCCGACCGCCTCGAAGGCGTCGATGATGGTGACCTCTCGGTCACCGACCTTGCCGGGCAGCGTGGATCCGGCGTAGAGGAAGACGCTGGCCAGGTCCAGGCGCGCGGCGGCCATCAGCATGCCCGGCAGGGACTTGTCGCAGCCGGCGAGCAGCACGGAGCCGTCCATCCGCTCGGCGCTCATCACCGTCTCCACCGAGTCGGCGATGACCTCGCGGGAGACCAGCGAGAAGTGCATGCCCTCGTGGCCCATGGAGATGCCGTCGGAGACGGAGATGGTGCCGAACTCCATCGGGAAGCCACCGGCCGCGGTCACCCCCTCCTTGACCGCCTTGGCCAGGCGGTCCAGGGAGAGGTTGCAGGGGGTGATCTCGTTCCAGCTCGACCCCACCCCGATCTGCGGCTTGGCGAAGTCGTCGTCGCCCATGCCCACGGCGCGGAGCATCCCGCGCGAGGCGGTGCTCTCCAGGCCGTCGGTGACGTCGCGGGACCGCGGCTTGATGTCGGGAGTGGTGGTGGTGTCAGAAGAGGTGCTCGCAGCCATGCCCGCAGCCTACGACCTGGCCCACCGGTGCAGCAGCGGCCCACTACGGCCCGCCCAGCGGTGGCACGATCAGCGAGGAAGCGTCCCACCGCGTTCCACCGCCCCGAGGGAGTAGCCGTGAGCCTGAGCCTGACCGAGATCTCCGACCGCCTGGAGATCCAGGACCTGCTGGTGGACTACTGCCACGCGGTGGACACCCGCAGCTGGGACGCCCTGGACGACGTCTTCACCACCGACGCCGTCATCGACTACACCGAGATGGGTGGCACCCGCGGCACCGTGGCCGAGACCAAGAAGTTCCTGGCTGAGGTGATGCCGCTGTTCAGTGGTTTCCAACACATGATCTCCACCAGCAAGGTGGTGGTGGACGGCGACACCGCGACGGGGAAGACCATCTGCCACAACCCGATGCTGCGCACGGCCGACGACGGCTCCACCCAGGTGTTCCTCTGTGGACTCTGGTACCGCGACGCCTTCGTGCGGACCCCCGCCGGGTGGCGCATCCAGGCTCGCCACGAGGAGCGCTGCTACCTGCCCACCCTCCTCGGAACCTGAACGCGCGGTAGCGCCGGCTGCCGCCCACAGGCGAGGATGAGGAGCGACGGGCCACGCCGGCAAGGGAGCAGACGCCATGACAGACGCCACCTCGTCGGACCGAGCAGTGTCCGACATCTCCGTGTCCGACCTCTCTGCCACCCCGCAGTGGCAGGCACTCACCGCGCACCACCGCGAGGTGGCCGAGCTGCACCTGCGGCAGATCTTCGCCGACGACCCCGACCGCGGACGCGACCTCACCGTCACCGCCGGCGAGCTGTACCTGGACTACTCCAAGCACCGGGCCACCCGCGAGACGCTGCGCCTGCTGCTCGACCTGGCCCGCGCCGCCGAGGTGGAGCGCCGCCGTGACCTGATGTTCTCCGGCGCGCACATCAACACCAGCGAGGACCGTGCCGTGCTGCACCCTGCGCTGCGCCTGCCCAAGGAGGCCGAGCTCAGCGTGGACGGCCAGGAGATCGTGTCCGACGTGCACGAGGTGCTGGAGCGGATGGGCGAGTTCAGCGACCGGGTGCGCTCCGGCGAGTGGCTGGGTGCGACCGGCGAGCGCATCACCACGGTGGTGAACATCGGCATCGGCGGCTCCGACCTGGGCCCGGTGATGATGTACCAGGCGCTGCGGGCCTACGCCGACGCCGGCATCAGCTGCCGCTTCGTGTCCAACGTGGACCCCGCCGACCTGATCGCCAAGACCGCCGACCTCGACCCGGCCCGCACGCTTTTCGTGGTGGCGTCCAAGACCTTCTCCACCCTGGAGACGCTGACCAACGCCACCGCGGCCCGCCGCTGGCTGCTGGCGGGCCTGCCCGCGGCCGGGCAGTCCCCGGAGTCCGACGCCGTCGCCCGACACTTCGTCGCGGTGTCCACCAACACCGAGAAGGTGCGCGACTTCGGCATCGACCCGGCCAACATGTTCGGCTTCTGGGACTGGGTGGGCGGCCGGTACTCCGTGGACTCCGCCATCGGTCTGTCGGTGATGTGCGCGATCGGCAAGGAGGCCTTCGGGCAGGTGCTGGCCGGCTTCCGCGCCGTGGACGAGCACTTCCAGACCGCACCCCTGGAGCGCAACGCGCCGGTGCTGATGGCGCTGCTCGGCGTCTGGTACTCCAGCTTCTTCGGCGCCGAGACCCGCGCGGTGCTGCCCTACAGCAACGACCTGGCCCGCTTCCCCGCCTACCTGCAGCAGCTCACCATGGAGAGCAACGGCAAGTCGGTGCGCGCCGACGGCACCCCGGTCACCACCAGCACCGGAGAGATCTTCTGGGGCGAGCCCGGCACCAACGGCCAGCACGCGTTCTACCAGCTGCTGCACCAGGGCACCCGGCTGGTGCCCGCCGACTTCATCGGCTTCGCCGAGCCGGTGGAGGACCTGGCCACCATGGACGGCAGCGGCAGCATGCACGACGTGCTGATGTCCAACCTGTTCGCGCAGACCAAGGTGCTCGCCTTCGGCAAGACCGCAGCGGAGATCGCCGCGGAGGGCACCCCGGCCGACGTGGTGCCGCACAAGGTGATGCCCGGCAACCGGCCCACCACCTCCATCCTGGCCCCGCTGCTCACCCCGTCGGTGGTGGGTCAGCTGATCGCCCTCTACGAGCACGCCACGTTCGTGGAGGGCGTCATCTGGGGCGTCGACAGCTTCGACCAGTGGGGGGTGGAGCTGGGCAAGACCCAGGCCCAGCAGCTGACGCCGGTGCTCACCGACGACGCCGCGCCCCCGGCCCAGGACGACTCCTCCACCGACGCCCTGGTGCGCTACTACCGCCGCCAGCGCGGGCGGGCCGTCTGATGGCCCGCACGCTCTGCCTCGCCCAGGACCCCGAGGCCGACGAGCTGCTGGCGGAGAGCTCGGCCGCGCTGCTCACCGGCATGCTGCTGGACCAGCAGGTGCCGATGGAGTCAGCCTTCGGCGGCCCGCAGAAGATCGCCGAGCGCATGGGCGGGTTCGACCTGGCCCGCATCGCCACTGCAGATCCGGACGAGTTCGCCGCCCTGTGCGCGCAGCCGCCCGCGGTGCACCGCTTCCCCGGCTCCATGGCCAAGCGCATCCAGGCGATGTGCCAGTACGTGGTGGAGCACTACGACGGACGCCCCGAGGGCATCTGGACCGACGGCGACCCCGACGGCCGCGAGGTGCTGCGCCGGCTGAAGGCGCTGCCCGGGTACGGCGACCAGAAGGCGCGGATCTTCCTGGCCCTGCTGGGCAAGCAGATCGGGGTGCAGCCGCAGGGCTGGCGCGAGGCCGCCGGCGACTACGGCGAGCCCGACGGGCGCCGCTCGGTGGCCGACGTGGTGGACGGGACGTCGCTGCACGAGGTGCGGGAGTTCAAGCGCGCCGCCAAGGCCGCCGCGAAGGCCAAGAAGGCAGCCGACTAGCAGGCAGCGGGCTAGCAGATGCCGCGCTAGCCAGTCTCAGACGTGCAGCTGGGACTCCCAGTCCAGCGGCACCCGACCGGCCGGGCCCGGCACTGGCTGGTCGGCGGGGTGGGTCTCCGGCGACGCCAGCGCGGGCCCCTCGTAGAGCTGTCCGTCACGGAAGTCGTAGAACCAGTGCTCGCCCGGCTCGTAGCTGCGGATGAGCGGGTGGCCAGACGACCGGAAGTGCGCGCTGGCGTGCTGGCCCGGCGAGGCGTCGCAGCAGCCGACGTGACCGCACTCGGCACAGCGACGCAGGTGGTACCACCAGCCGCCGGTCTTCGTGCACTCCGCGCAGCCGGGGCCGCTGGGCGGGATGGAGACGTTGATACCGCTGGGCTCGGTCATCTCTCCATGTAACGCCGGAGCCCTCGAGGTGACAACCGCCGAGCGCGCGGCGGACCAGGTCCGCCGTCGTCACTGGTCACGGGTGGTGCAGATGTGACTCGAGTGCTCTACTGCATCAATCTGATGGAGAAGAGAAATAACTCGGCGTGTTTGCTTGACTACGCCTCGTAAGTGCCGATCAACCAGAGGTACCGTCCCGCCGCCGTGCCCGGGGTGAATCGCCACGCGTTTCGTCTGGGGCAAGTCAAGGAGCTCTCTGTGTCCCTCCTCCCCACCCCCACGCGGCCGCGCCGCTGGATCGCCCGTGGCGCGCTCGCCGTGGCTGCCTCGACCATCGCCCTCACCGCGGCCCCCGCGATGGCGTCCGCCCAGGCTCCCGCCCCCGCCCCGGTCCCACTGGTGGAGCAGGGCGCCCAGCTGCTGCAGACCATCAACAGCGCGGTGGCCACCGCCGCTTCCGACCCGACCCTGGACCTGGTGTTCTGCCTGTTCAACGAGGTGACCGTGCAGGTGGAGAACCTCGTCGGTGGCCGCTTCGACGTCTTCACCGCCGCCGACGGCTTCACCTCCTGCTTCGAGGCCTTCGCCGACGCCGGCAACCCCGAGGCTGACGTGCCCGGGTCCGGCGGCACCGTGGGCGGGAACAACCCCGGCCAGCCGACCACCGCCGCCTACGTGGCGCCCGCCAAGGGCACCTACACCTCCGGCTTCGGTGAGCGCTGGGGCAGCTGGCACTACGGCATCGACATCGCCAACAAGATCGGCACCCCGATCGTCGCTGCCCACGCCGGCAAGGTGATCAGCGCCGGACCGGCCAGCGGCTTCGGGCTGTGGGTCCGCATCCAGCACACCGACGGCACCATCACCACCTACGGCCACAACGACAGCAACAAGGTGCGGGTCGGTGACGTGGTCAAGGTCAACGACGTCATCGCCTACATCGGCAACCGCGGCGACTCCACCGGCCCGCACCTGCACTTCGAGGTCCGGCTGCCCAACGGCACCCGAGTCGACCCCGCACAGTGGCTGCGGGCGCGCGGCGTGCGCATCTGAAACACGGTGGGAAACCTGGTAAGTCGTTTACCTGGGCATTAGGGTTTGCCCATGGCGGGGAAGCGGGACTCAGTGCAGGTAGCGGCAGACGACGGAGCTGACGCCGGGGCTTCGGCCCTGGCGTCGGCGGCCACCGAGACGACTGAGCCCGGATCGCTCGTCGGTGACCTCGTGCTTGCCCAGGCTGCCCGCACCCCCTCCGCAGCCGCCCTCACGGTGGGCCGCGAGCAGCGCACGTACGCCGAGGTCGTCGCCGGCGCCACGCAGGTGCGCGACCGCCTCCGCGCGGCCGGTGCCGGGCCCGGAACCGTGGTGGCGGTGGTGCTCGACCGCTCGTGCGGCCTCGTCGAGGCCCTGCTCGGGATCCTGCTCAGCGGCGCCGCCTACGTGCCCATAGACGCCCGCCAGCCCGTCCAGCGCTGCCGCTTCATGCTCAGCGACACCGCCGCCTCGCTGGTGCTCACCCGCACCGACCTGTTGCCCGCCGTGTCCGACAAGCTCCCGGCCGACCTGCCGGTGCTGCTGCTGGACGCGAGCCCCGACGCCGACCGCCCGGGTCCGAACCCCACGGGCACGGCAGGCCGGACCGACCCGGCCCGCGACGACGTCGCCTACATCCTCTACACCTCCGGCTCCACCGGCCTGCCCAAGGGCGTGCTCGTGGAGCAGCACAACATCGCTCGCCTGGTGCGCGAGCTCTTCCCCGCTCTCAGCATCGGCCCCACGGACTCCGTGCTGTCCCTGGCCGCGTACACCTTCGACGTCTCTGTCGGCGACATCTTCAGCACCCTCGCCACCGGCGCGCGGCTGATCCTGCCCACCGAGGACGAGGCCGCCGACCCCTACTCGCTCGGTGCGCTGGTGCAGCGTTCCGGCGCCACCGTCATGAACGCCACCCCCACCACCTGGACGGCCATGCTGGACGGGGGCTGGCGGGGCGACCGCCGGCTGGTGGCGGTCGCCGGCGGGGAGCCGCTCACCGACCGCCTGGCCCGCCGGCTGCTCGAGGCGTGCGCCGCGGTGTGGAACGTCTACGGCCCCACCGAGACCACCGTCTGGTCCACCGTCGGCCCGGTCACGGCCGGCGACACGGTGACCGTCGGCCGCGCACTGCCCGGCACCCAGGTGCAGGTGTGCGACGCCCACGGCGAGCCGGTGCCCGACGGCGAGACCGGCGAGATCGTGATCAGCGGGGCCGGCGTCACCCGCGGCTACCTCAACCGCCCGGAGGAGCACAGCGCGCGCTTTGGCACCGACGCCGCCGGCGATCAGTTCTACCGCACCGGCGACCTGGGCCGGGTGCTGGCCGACGGTCGTCTGCAGCACCTCGGCCGCGGCGACGACCAGGTGAAGATCCGCGGCTACCGGCTGGAGCCGGGTGAGGTGGAGGCCGTGCTGGCCGGGCACCCGGAGGTGCGCAGCTGCAGCGTCATCGCCCGGGAGAACACCGACGGCGAGCTGCAGCTGGTCGCCTACGTCATCGGCACGCCCGAGGCCCGCGCCCGGCAGGCCGAGACCACCGAGCCCCAGCCCACCGCGGTGGAGCTGCGCAGCTGGGTGCGCGAGCGCCTGCCCGACTACATGGTGCCCAGCGCCGTGGTGCACCTGGACGCGCTGCCCCGCACCAGCAGCGGCAAGCTCGACCGCCGGGCCCTGCCCGCGCCCGGCGTGGAGCACGCCACCCAGGACGCCACCGCGCCGCACACCGCCACCGAGCAGCGGGTGGCGGCGCTGTGGACCTCGGTGCTGCCCGCGCCGGTCACCGACGTGCACGCCGACTTCTTCGTGCTGGGGGGCGACTCCCTGCTCGCCGCCCGCCTGGTGGCCGGGCTCAACGAGCAGCCCGGGCCCACCCTGACCGTGCGCGACTTCCTCGACCGCGGCACCACCGTGGCCGGGCTGGCGGCCTTGCTCGACGGCGGCCCGGTACCGGAGCCCGGGGAGGCACTGGCGCCGCTGTTCTGCGTCTACCCCGACCTGCCCTCGGCGATGAGCCGTCGGCACCTCACCCGCACCTGGGGCGCGCAGCTCCCGGTGCACGCCCTCACCCCGGCCGACCCGAACGGGCGCTTCGCCAAGGACGAGACGGTGGAGCACCTGGCGGAGCCCATGCTGGCCACCATCCGCGACGTCCAGCCACACGGCCCGTACCTGCTGGCGGGGTTCTCCGTGGGTGGGCTCGTCGCCTACGAGCTGGCGCGGCGGCTCAGCGAGGCCGGCGAGCAGGTGCAGTGGGTGGGGCTGCTGGACGCGCCCGCGCCGACGGCCTGCCGAACCGCCTTGCCGGCGCTGTCGCTGTGGGCCCGCCTGCAGCGCCTGCGTGAGCACGGCTGGCGCCACCGGCTGCAGAAGCTGCGCGAGGTGCCGCTGCGGGCGTTGCGCCAGGGGGTGCACGCCGCGGCCCCGGACGAGGTGTTCGACATCCGGGCCGCCAACGTCGTCGGCGCCCGCTACGACCGGCCTGGACTGGACCTGCCCGCGGAGCTGTTCGTGACCACCGAGTCCGTTGCGGAGAGCGGAGACTCCAGCTTCGGCTGGCGCGAGCTGCACCGGGGGCCGCTGCGGGTGCACACCTTCGTCGGCGACCACGCCTCGCTGCTGCAGGTTCCGCACGTGGAGGACATGGCCACCGCCATCCTGACCGGCATCCGCACCGAGGCAGACAAGGGCGCCGCAACGGCCCAGGCCGAGCCCGCGCCGGTGGAGAGCTAGAGCCAGCCCTTGCGGCGGAAGCCCAGGAACAGACCGCCCGCGACACCCACCATCAGCGCCAGGCTGCAGAGGAAGCCCCACCACTGCTCGAAGCCGGGGTAGGGCACGTTCTGCCCGTAGAAGCCGGTGATGGCGGTGGGGATGGCGATGATCGCCGCCCACGCCGTGAGCCGGCGCATGATCTCGTTCAGCCGGTTGCCCTGCATGGTCAGGTGCGTGTCCAGCACGGTGGTCACCAGGTCGCGCAGGCTCTCGGTCCACTCCGTGGCGCGCAGGACGTGGTCGTAGACGTCGTGGAAGTAGTGCAGCATCTCCTCGTCGAGCACGTGCAGGTCGCGACGCATCACCGTGTTGAGCACCTCGCGCATGGGCATCACCACCCGCCGGGTGAGCACCAGCGACTTGCGCAGCTCGTAGCTGCGACGCTGCACCTCCTTGCCCTGCGGCTCGTCGGAGAACAGCTGGTCCTCGAGGTCCTCGATCGCGTCGTCGAGCAGCTGCACCGTCTCGAAGTGGCCGTCCACGATGAAGTCCAGCAGCCCGTGCAGCAGGAACGCCACCCCGTGCTTGGCCAGGTCGCTGTTGTCGTCCCAGCGCTGCATGACTTTCTCGATGCGCAGCCGGTCGTCCTTGCGCACGGTGATCAGCGCCTGCGGAAGCACGAAGGCGGCCACCTCGGTGGTCTGCAGCTCGGCGCTGTCGGTGTCCAGCCACGCGCCGTAGGAGGTGAGGAACAGGTGCGTGCCGTAGCGGTCCACCTTCGGCCGCTGGTGGTCGTGCACCGCGTCCTCCAGCGCCAGCGGGTGCAGCCCGAACTCCTCGGAGAGCACCACCAGGTCGTCCAGCTCGGGGTCGAGCAGGTCCAGCCACACCACCACCCGGTCGTCGCCCAGGTGGTCGCTGATCTGCTCCACCGGGAAGCCCTCGGACTCCAGCACCCCGTCGCGGTACAGCCGGGTGCGGGCGTCGCAGCGGGTGGGGGTCTGCGCGCACGCGCGGCCTGGCTCGATGTCGATCACTGCGCCAGTGTGCCAGCCGCGGTCCCACTGAGCAGGTCCGGACGTTGACCGTCGGTGATCGTGGTGCGACGGTCCCAGGCGTGACCCCGCCAGCGCTGACGACGAGCTTGGTCGAGCAGCTGCTCGCCATCGAGGAGATCAAGCGGCTCTTCGCCCAGCGCCTGCGGGTGATGGACACCAAGCAGTGGGACCACTACGGCGAGCTGCACACCGCGGACGTGGTCAGCGAGGCCTACGTGGGCCGGCAGGTGATCGGTCGCGAGGCCCTCACCCGGGCCATCCGCACCACCCTGGACGGCCCCACCACCGTCACCAGCGTGCACCACGGGCACACCCCCGAGATCGTGCTGGACTCCGACACCACCGCCCACGGCACCTGGGCGATGGAGGACAAGCTCTGGTGGCGCAACGGGGACCAGGACGAGCTGCTGCACGGCTTCGGCCATTACCACGAGCAGTACCGCAAGGTGGACGGCGCGTGGCTGATCAGCCACCGCAGGCTCACCCGGCTGCGGGTGGACACCACCCCCGGCTTCTACGACTACCGGAGCGCATCGACGTGACTTCCAGCCTGGCCACCTCCCCCCTCGCCCGCCCGCTCTCGGTGCGGTCGCTGCAGCTGCCCAACCGGGTGGTGATGTCGCCGATGACCCGGCAGCACTCCCCCGGCGGGGTGCCCGGGCCGGACGTGCTCGACTACTACCGTCGCCGGGCCGCGGGCGGCACGGGCCTGGTGGTCACCGAGGGTGTGGCCGTCGACCACCACAGCGCGGTGGACAGCGACAACGTGCCCAACCTGCACGACCCGGCCGCCCTCGAGGGGTGGCGGCACGTGGTGGAGGCGGTGCACGCCGAGGGCGGCCGGATCATCCCGCAGCTGTGGCACGTGGGTCCGTTGTGGGGCGCGATGAACGCGGTGGACTCCCACGCGGTGTCCATGCGTCCCTCCGGCACCTGGGGCAAGGTCGGGCGCACCGTCTACCCCGAGGCCTACATCGAGGCTGCCTCGGTGCCCACCTCGGCGATGACCGACGACGACATCACCGCGGTGATCGATGCCTTCGCCCGCTCCGCCCGCAACGCCATGGACGTGGGCTTCGACGGCGTCGCCGTGCACGGCGGCCACGGCTACCTGCTGGACGCCTTCCTGTGGGACTCCACCAACACCCGCACCGACCACTGGGGTGGTGACCTGGTGTCCCGCACCCGCTTCCCGGCGGAGGTGGTGCGCGCCATCCGCGCCGCCATCGGCACCGACGCTGCCCTGTTCTTCCGCTTCTCCCAGCACAAGCAGCAGGACTACACCGCTCGCACCGCCCAGACCCCCGAGGAGCTCGGCGTGGTGCTCGGCGCACTGGTCGAGGCGGGGGCGGACGTCCTCGACGCCAGCGCCCGCTACTTCGACGCGCCCGCGTTCGACGGCAGCGACCTCACCCTGGCGGGGTGGGCCAAGAAGCTCACCGGCGCGCTGAGCATGGCGGTGGGCAGCGTGGGGCTGACCGCCTCGCTGCGCGACGCCGCGCCCGCGCTGCCGGCCAGCCTGGACGGGCTGCTGGAGCGCCTGGGCGCCGACGAGTTCGACCTGGTCGCCGTGGGCCGGCTGCACCTGGCCGACCCGGCCGTGGCCGGCACGCTGGTCTCCGGCGCCGACCTGCCGCTGTTCAACCCCCGCGAGCACCTGCGCCGGCTGTACTGACCCACTCGCTGTGCTGGGGCACTCGCTCTGCTGGGCCGTGCCGCCGGCGTCCGCCGGGCGACGCCACCTGCGCCCCTTAGGCTGAGCCGATGAGCGCACGCGCAGCCGTCGTCGTCACCGGCACCGAGGTTCTCACCGGTCGGGTGGCCGACCGCAACGGCCCGTGGCTGGCCGAGCAGCTCCGCCTGCTCGGGGTGGACATCAGCCACACCGTGGTGGTCGGCGACCGCCCCGGCGAGCTGACCGCCGCGCTGTCCTTCGCGGTGAGCACCGGCGTCGACCTGGTGATCACCAGTGGCGGCCTGGGGCCCACCGCCGACGACCTCACCGCCGCCGTGGTCGGCGAGTTCCAGGGCCGGCAGTCGCGGCTGGACCCCCAGCTGCAGCAGCGGGTGGCCGCGATCATCGAGCGACTCTCCGCCCGACTGCGCTGGAACATCGACGCCGAGGCCGCCGCCGCCGGGATCCGCAAGCAGGCGATGGTCCCCGAGGGCGCCGAGGTGCTCGAGCCGGTGGGCACCGCCCCCGGGCTGGTGGTCCCGGTGGCCGAGGGCCGCAGCGGCCCGCCCGTGCTGGTGCTGCCGGGCCCGCCGCGTGAGCTGCAGGGGATGTGGCCGGCCGCGGTGGCCTCGCCGCTGGTGCGCACCGCGCTCGCCGAGCGGGCCGAGCTGCGCCAGCAGACGCTGCGCCTGTGGGGCGTGCAGGAGCCCGAGCTGGCCGCCACCCTGCGTGGCCTGGACGACGTGCTGGGCGACCTCGAGGTGACGACCTGCCTGCGGGGCGGCGAGCTGGAGGTGGTCACCCGCTACGAGCCGGACGCCGAGGAGGCCTACCAGCGGCTGGCCCGCACCATGGCCGACACCTACCCCCACGCGGTGTACTCCACCGACGGGTCCACCGTGGACGACCAGGTGGCCGACCTGCTGGACGGGCGGGGCTGGACCATCGCCACCGCCGAGAGCTGCACCGCGGGCCTGCTGGTGGCCCGGCTGACCAACCCGCCCGGTTCCTCGGTGCGCGTGCTGGGCGGGGTCGCGGCGTACGCCAACACGGTGAAGAGCGGCGTGGTGGGGGTGCCGGCCGAGCTGGTCGAGGCGGTCGGCGCGGTGAGCAAGGAGGTCGGCGAGGCGCTGGCCACCGGCGTGCGCGAGCGGCTGGGGGCCGACGTCGGGGTGGGCATCACCGGGGTGGCCGGGCCCGGCGGCGGCACGCCGGAGAAGCCGGTGGGCCTGGTGCACCTGTGCGCCAGCAGCCCGGAGCGCACGCTGAGCCGCGAGATCCGGGTGCCGGGCTCGCGGGCCGACGTGCGGGAGCGCTCGGTCACCGTGGCCATGCACCTGCTCCGCGAGCTGCTCAGCTGAGCGCCAGTCCCAGCGCGAACCGCAGCGAACGACCACCGAACCTCGACGACCGCGCGCACCACTGCGGCGCTCCTACCAGCGGTTTTGCGCAGTACAGTGAGGAAGCCGGCGCGTGCGCGTGCCGGCTGTTCCACCGGTGAGCAGCTCCTCTGGCGCGGCCCGGAGGACGGCCAACCAGCTGCTCCTCCCGCGAGGGATCGGCTCCGCCAACGGCGGCGCACCGCGAGCACGACCCGGTTCCTCGACCGGCCCCTCCAGGGCCGCGCGAGACAAGGACCACGCCATGTCGTTCTGGGAAGTCTTCTGGTACATCGTCATCGTCTTCGGGTTCATCGCCTACCTGGTGATCCTGTTCTCCATCTTCGCGGACCTCTTCTCCGACCACGAGACCAGTGGCGGGGCGAAGGCGGCCTGGGTGGTCTTCCTGCTGCTCTTCCCCGTCCTCACCTCCCTGGTGTACCTGGTCGTCCGGGGGGACGGGATGGCCCAGCGCTCCCGCCGGTCGATGCAGGCCGAGCAGCAGCGCGAGGCGGCCTACATCAGGCAGGTCGCCGGCACCTCGCCGGCAGAGCAGATCGAGACCGCGCGCCGGTTGCTCGACGCGGACGTCATCAGCCGGGAGGAGTTCGACTCGCTCAAGGCGCACGCACTGGCCGGCGTACGGACTGGTGCCGGTAGCTCCGACGCCCCCCAGGCACCAGCGACGGACGGGGCGGGGGCGACCACCGACACCGCGGCCGGACCGACCGTCTCGGCGCGCTGACACCCCGGGCGGCTGGGCTCGCGAGAATTGCTCTCACGTTGACCGCCCGAGCGCACCGCGCGTACCGTCGATCAGGTCGGAGAAGATGCTCTCGGCAACGGCCATTAGGGCGTTGACCAGGCGATTTGTACGATAGTTGTCCGTTCTGGACAGAAATGATAATTGCAGGACATTCGCGTCCCGTCATCCTTTCCGGCCATTCTTGGCCAGGTTGACGCATTCTTCTCGCTTAGCGGTGAAGCCAATCTTGAACAGCAGCACGACCCTGCTGTCCCGCCGGGGCTCCAGCACCACGTGCCGTGCCCGCCCCCTGTGCGCACCCGGTGGCTCAGCCGTCCACCCGGGCCCAGTCCCTACCGGCAGGAGAGAGCGATGCATCTGACCCCGCGAGAGATGGACAAGCTGACGATCTACATGGTCGCCGAGGTGGCGCAGCGCCGGAAGGACAAGGGCCTCAAGCTGAACCATCCCGAGTCGGTGGCGATCATCACGGCCGCCGCGCTGGACGGTGCTCGTGAGGGCAAGACCGTGGAAGACGTCATGCACAGCGCCGCCCACGTGCTCACCGCCGACGACGTGATGCCCGGCGTCAGCGACATGATCGAGCAGATCCAGGTCGAGGCCGTGTTCGTGGACGGCAGCCGGCTCGTCACCGTGCACAACCCCATCCAGTGACTGCCCGCCCACCCACCTGAGGTCGTCCCACTCGAGGAGCACGCATGTCCAACCCCCAGAAGTCCGGAGCCACCACCGAGGGAAACCAGGCCCCCGTCGGGGGCTACGTCCTGCGCGAGGAGCCGGTCGAGCTGAACGCAGGCCGCGAGCGCAAGACCGTCACGGTCAAGAACACCGGCGACCGGCCCGTCCAGGTCGGCTCGCACTTCCACTTCATGGAGGTCAACCGCGCCCTGTCCTTCCCCCGCGCCGAGACCTTCGGGTGGCGCCTGGACATTCCTGCCGGAACGGCCATCCGCTTCGAGCCGGGTGACCAGAAGGACGTCCCCCTGGTCCCGTTCGCCGGCAAGCAGCGGGTGCACGGCTTCAACGACCTGGTCAACGGCTGGGCCCCGGTCGAGGCCGGCTACCGGCCGCGCGCCGCCGAGGCCGCCCAGCGCGCCAAGGAGCTCGGCTTCTCCGGCAGCTGACCTCGACCCTGCTCAGACCCCTGATCGTTGAAAGGACAGACCACATGGCTGAGATTTCGAGGCTCGAGTACTCCGGGCTGTTCGGCGCCACCACCGGGGACAAGATCCGTCTGGGCGACACCGACCTGTACGTGGAGGTGGAGCAGGACCTGCGGGTGATCGGCGACGAGATCATCTACGGCGGCGGCAAGACCTTTCGCGACGGCATGGGCTCGGACGCCTCGGCGACCAGCGAGAACGACGCCCTCGACCTGGTGATCACCAACGTGGTGGTGGTCGACCCGACCATCGGCGTGGTGAAGGCCGACGTCGGCATCAAGAACGGCCGCATCGCCGGCGTGGGCAAGGCGGGCAACTCCTCCACCATGGCCGGCGTCACCGTGGGGATGACCACCGGGACCGGCACCGACTCCATCTCCGGCGAGAAGATGATCCTCACGGCCGCCGCCACCGACGCCCACGTGCACATGATCGCGCCGCAGCAGGCCGAGGCCGCACTGAGCAACGGCATCACCACCCTCTTCGGCGGCGGCATGGGTCCCACCGACGGCACCAACGGCACCACCATCACCGCAGGCACCTACAACCTGGCGCAGATGCTGCGCGCCTACGAGGGGATCCCGATCAACATCGGGCTGTGCGGCAAGGGCAACAGCTCCAACCCGCGCTCGCTGGCCGAGCAGATCATCAATGGCGCCGCCGGGTTCAAGATCCACGAGGACTGGGGGTCCACGCCGTCCGCCGTCCGAGCCTGCCTGGCGGTGGCCGACGAGCAGGACGTCGGCGTAGCCATCCACACCGACACCCTCAACGAGTCCGGCTACGTGGAGGACACCATCGCCGCCTTCGAGGGCCGGACGATCCACACGTACCACACCGAGGGAGCCGGCGGCGGGCACGCGCCCGACCTGCTGCGCGTGGCCAGCTACAACAACGTGCTGCCCAGCTCGACCAACCCGACCATCCCCTACGGCATCAACTCCCAGGCCGAGCTCTTCGACATGATCATGGTCTGCCACAACCTCAACCCCAAGGTCCCCTCGGACGTCGCCTTCGCCGAGAGCCGGGTGCGGCCGGAGACCATCGGGGCGGAGAACGTGCTGCACGACATGGGCGCCATCTCCATCATCAGCAGCGACTCCCAGGCCATGGGACGCGTCGGGGAGTCGTTCCTGCGCGCCATCCAGCTGGCCGACGCCATGAAGAAGGCCAGGGGCAAGCTCCCCGAGGACGCGGCCGGCAACGACAACTTCCGCGTGCTGCGCTACCTGGCCAAGGTGACGATCAACCCGGCGCTGGCGTGGGGCACCGCGCACGTCCTCGGGTCCATCGAGACGGGCAAGATGGCCGACCTGGTGCTGTGGGAGCCGGCCTTCTTCGGGGCCAAGCCCAAGATGGTGATCAAGGCCGGGGTACCGAGCTGGTACGCCATGGGCGACCCGAACGCCTCGCTGCCCACCCCGGAACCGGTCATCTACCGGCCGATGTACGGAGCGATGGGCAAGGCGCTGGGCGCGACCACCATCTCCTTCGTCTCCCAGGCCGCGATGGACAACGACATCAAGGAGCGCCTCGAGCTGGACCGCATCGTCCTGCCGGTGCGGCACTGCCGGGAGCTGACCAAGCAGGACATGGTCCGCAACACCGCCTTGCCTGACATCGAGGTCGATCCGGAGACCTTCGCGGTGAAGGCCGACGGCGAGCACGTCTACGCCGAGCCGGCACAGTCGCTGGCACTCAACCAGCTGCACTTCTTCAGCTGAGGAGGACCGTTGTCACACACCACGCACCAGAGCGGGACGCACCAGACCGGGCCGGCCCACCCGACCCAGCCGCTGCGGGTCGAGGCGATCCTGGGCAACACCAGCGACGAGAGCTGGCAGCGACAGCTGGCGAGCGCCACCGTGGACGTGCTCGCCCTGGACCAGTGGGAGGCGCAGAAGAGCCGGCTGCGCCGGACCACGGAGGACGGGCAGGAGGTCACGCTGTCGCTGGAGCGCGGCGCCCAGCTGCGCGACGGCGACGTGCTGGCCTGGGACGAGCCCAGCGCCACTGCCGTGGTCGCACGGATCGACCTCAAGGACGTCCTGGAGGTGGACCTGGCCGGGGTGCTCGGACAGGCTCCGGAGACGGTGGTGCAGACCTGCCTGGAGCTCGGCCACGCCTTGGGCAACCAGCACTGGCCCGCGGTGGTCAAGGGCACCAAGGTCTACGTCCCGCTCACCGTGGACAAGGCGGTGATGGGCTCGGTGATGCGGACCCACGCCTTCGAGGGGGTCAGCCACAGCTTCCTGCCCGGCGCCGAGGTCATCCCCTACCTGGCCCCGCACGAGGCGCGGCGGCTGTTCGGCGCCGCTGCGCGCGAGGGCGAGGGCCACACCCATGACCCGCTCGCCTGAGACGGGCCCGGACGCCATCACCCGCACCATGCGGGTGATGGAGTTCGGTGACTCGATGCTGCCGATCGGGGCCTTCTCCTTCTCCAGCGGCCTGGAGTCAGCGGTCGCCCAGCAGGAGGTGACCGGCCCGGAGAGCCTGCGGGAGTACGTCCACACCGCCACCCACCAGGCGGCGACCGGGGACGGGGTCGCGGTGCTGCAGGCGCACCGGGCGGCGCTGGCCGGGGACTTCGCCGGTGTGCTCAGCGCCGACCACGCGGTGACCGTGCGCAAGCTCAACGAGGAGACCCGGCTGATGTCGGTGCGCATGGGCAAGAAGCTGGGCCAGCTGGGCACCCGGCTCACCGAGAACACCGAGAACCCGGTGCTCGGCACGTGGTTGTCCGCGATCACCAGCGGCGAGGCGCCGGGGACGTTCCCGGCCGGGCTGGGAGTGGTGTTCGCCGAGATGGGCTCGCCGGAGGAGGACGCCTTCGCCGTGCACCAGTACGGCGTGGCGATGACCATCCTGGGCGCCGCCCTGCGCCTGCTGCGGGTGGACCACACCACCACCCAGTCGATCCTCTTCGCGGTCAACGAGCAGGCCGCCGAGGAGTACGCCCTGGTGCGCGACCGTGCGCTCACCGACATGTGCACCTTCGCCCCGATGACCGACGTGCTCGCTGCGGTGCACGTGCAGGCCCACGTCCGGATGTTCATGAACTAGCGAGCACCAGAGGAGACACATGAAGAAGACGACGCGCATCGGTGTCGGGGGGCCCGTGGGCTCGGGCAAGACCGCGCTCATCGAGGCGATCACGCCAGAGCTGGTGAAGCGGGGCACCACCGTGCTGGTGATCACCAACGACGTGGTGACCACCGAGGACGCCAAGCACGTGCGCCGCGCCCTCAAGGGCGTGCTGGTGGAGGAGCGGATCGTGGGCGTGGAGACGGGCGCCTGCCCGCACACCGCCGTTCGCGAGGACCCGAGCATGAACCTCGCCGCGGTCGAGGACATGGAGACCCAGTTCCCGGAGACCGACGTGGTCTTCATCGAGAGCGGGGGCGACAACCTGACCCTCACGTTCAGCCCGGCCCTGGTGGACTACTTCATCTACGTCATCGACGTGGCCGCCGGCGACAAGATCCCGCGCAAGGACGGCCCCGGCATCTCGCAGTCGGACATCCTGGTGATCAACAAGACCGACCTGGCCCCCTACGTGCACGCCGACCTCGGGGTGATGGACCGGGACTCCGCGCTGATGCGGCCGGGCAAGCCCTACGTGTTCACCAACTGCATGACCGGCGAGGGCATCCAGCAGGTGGTCGAGCTGATCGACCACGGCGTGCTCTTCGACAGCAGCGACAAGGGCACCAGCAACGGGGTAGCTGCTGCCGGCACGGCGGGCCCGTGACCACCGTCGAGTCGTCCGAGGCGCTGGACGAGCTGCCCACCGAGCTGCTCGACGTGCCGGAGCTGGCCCCGTACCAGGACGAGCCGGGGCAAGCCCCGGCCGGCGGGTTCATGAAGACCGGGATCCTGCGGATGCGGTTCGCCCAGCGCGGCGACCGGTCGCTGATGACCGACTTGTACCGCAAGACGCCTCTGCTGGTGCAGCAGGCGCTGTACTGGGACCCCGTGGTGCGCGGGCTGCCGTGCGTCTACATGATCTCCACCTCCGGCTGCGTGCTGCAGGGGGACCGGCTGTACGTGCGCATCGACATGGAGCCGGGCTCGATGGCGCACGTGACCACCCAGTCGGCCACCAAGGTGCACCGGATGGATGCCAACTTCGCCTCCATGGTGCAGACGCTCACCCTGGACGAGGACTCCTACCTCGAGCTCATGCCGGGCACGCTGATCCCGCACCGAGACACCCGGTACCTGGCGCGCACCGAGGTCACCATCCACCCCACCGCCACGCTGTTGTACTCCGAGGTGGTCCTCGGCGGACGCAAGCACCACGCCGGCGGTGAGCTGTTCGTCTACGACCTGCTGTCCATGGGGATGACGGCGCGACGCCCCGACGGCGAGCACCTGTTCACCGAGAAGCTGCTGGTGGAGCCCAAGCAGCGCTCGGTGCGGCAGGCGGGCGTGATGGGCGAGCACGACGTGTTCGGCAACGTCTTCCTGCTCACCCCCGCCCACCACGCTGCCGCCGTCCTCGAGCAGGTGCCCACCGGTCCCTCCGCGGACGGACGGGTGGTGTGCGGCGCCAGCGTGCTGCCGCACCAGGCCGGGCTCGTGTTCAAGGTGCTGGGCACCGAGACCGAGCCGGTGCACGCCGCCATCCGCGAGTTCTGGCGGCTGGTGCGCCACGAGGTGCTGGACCAACCCATCCCCGACAAGCCGCTGTGGGGCTGAGCGGGCTGATCCTCACCCACCCCCAGATCCGACCTGAGGTGTGCGAATGACCGACATGCTGAGCAGCACGTGGAACAGCTGGTCCAAGGCCTACCCGGCGGTCGGCTTCCTCGACTGGAACCTCAAGGGCGCCGGGCAGGTGATGTTCCAGGGCAACGCGCTCACCGGCCTGTTCTTCCTGGCCGGCATCTTCTGGGGCGCGATCGCCGCCGACACCGTGTCGGTGGCCGTCGGCGCGGTCGTCGGGCTGGTGGTCTCCACCGTCACCGGGCTGCTGCTGAACTCCGACGACGACTCGATGGACCAAGGTCTCTACGGCTACAACGGCATCCTGGTGGGTGCGGCCTTCCCCACGTTCCTGGCCGGTGGCTGGTTGCTGTGGGTGTACCTCGTCGTGGGATCAGCGGTCTCGACCGTGGTCTTCATGGCCATCTCCGCCCAGTTCAAGAGCTGGGGCGTGTCCGCGCTGACCTTCCCGTTCAACCTGGTCAACTGGGTGTTCCTGCTCGCCGCCTTCAACTTCCTGCGCATCGAGACCTCCGGGTTGGCGTCCAACCGGCTGCCCACCCCGGTCGCCGAGGCCGACACGAGCATCGACTGGAGCTTCCAGTTCCTGTGGGACACGTTGTTCCGCAACATCGCCCAGATCTTCCTGATCGACAACACCGTCACCGGGGTGCTGTTCGTGCTCGGGCTGCTGTGCTCCTCGGCGTGGGCGGCCGGCTACGCGCTGATCGGGTCGGTGACGGCGATGATCGCGGTGCTGTCGCTGGGCGCGGACACCTCCGACGTCGCCAAGGGCCTGTACGGCTTCAGTGCAGTGCTCACCGGCATCGCCCTGGGCTGCACCTTCTACCGGCCGGGGCTGAAGTCCTTCGCCTACACCATCTTTGGGATCCTGTTCACCGTGGTGATCCACGGGACGCTCACCTCCGGCCTGCAGCCGGTGGGCCTGCCGGCCGGTACCGCGCCGTTCGTCTTTGCCACGTGGCTGTTCCTGCTGCCGCAGAAGAAGTTCGCCCCGGTGCCCCACAACAAGCCGATCGTGCACGGGGCGCTGTCCCCGGACTCACCAGGGTCGTCGGGCTCGCCGGGCGCCCAGGCGCACTGAGCAGCATCCCGCCCCTGCCCTCAGCGGTTGCGCCGAGCGGTGCCTGCGGTGGTGGGCACCCGCGGGACCGGACTCAGCCGGAGCGGCGGGCCGTGGGCGTGAAGCGGACCGGCATCTGCTCCAGCCCCGACACGAAGTTCGCCGGCCGGCGGGGCAGCGGTTCGTCGGTGGCCAGCTCCATGTCCGGCAGGCGGGCCATCAGCTGCTCGAACATCAGCCGGCCCTCCAGGCGGGCGAGCTGGTTGCCCAGGCAGAAGTGCGCGCCGAAGCCGAAGGCCAGGTGGTTGTTGGGGGTGCGCGCGATGTCGAAGACGTCCGGGCCATCGAAGACCGCCTCGTCGAAGTTCGCCGACTCGAACAGCAGCAGCACCTTCTCCCCGGCGTGCAGCTCGGTGCCGTGGTAGTCGAGGTCCTGGGTCATGGTGCGGCACATGTTCTTGATCGGGGAGGCCCAGCGCAGCATCTCCTCGATCGCGCACGGAATCAGCGCGGGATCAGCCACCAGCTTGTCGCGCTGCTCAGGATGGCGCACCAGCTGCTCCATGCCGCTGCTGAGCACGTGCCGAGTGGTCTCGTCACCGCCGATGAGGATCAGCAGCGTCTCGCCCACGATGTTCTCGTCGGTGAGGCGGTTGCCGTCGATCTCGGCGTTGATGAGCAGGCTGGTCAGGTCGTCGGTGGGCTCCTTGCGACGCTGGTCGATGATGCCCATGGTGAACGTGGTGAAGTCCATGTACGCCTGCATCGCCGCCTGCAGGCCCTCCGGCGTGGCGTTGCTGCCGAGCGACTTCACCAGGTCGTCCGACCAGCGCAGGAAGGTCTCGCGCTGCTCCGGGCGCACCCCGAGCATGTCGCCGATCACGGCCATCGGCAGCGGGGCCGCGAGGTCGCGGACGAAGTCGCACTCCCCCTGCTCGCAGACCGCGTCGATCAGCTGGTCGCAGAGCTCGCGGATCTCCTCGGTCTTCGCCTCCACCTTCTTGCGGGTGAACCCACCGCTGACCAGCAGCCGCCGCAGCTTGTGCTCGGGGTCGTCCATGTCGATCATCTGCGGCAGCGCGCCGGTCTCCGGCCGGATGCCGCCGGCGTTGGAGAACACCTCGGGCATCCGCTCGGCCTCCAGCAGCGCTGCGTGGGTGGCGATCGCGGCGTGCCCGTTGCTGTCGCGGTAGACGGGCTGGTTCTCCCGCATCCACCGGTAGGCCGCACGTGGGTCACCCAGGTCTCCGGAGTAGAAGCGCCCGTCCAGGAGGTCAACCGAGAGAGCTGCCACCGCGCTACCGCCGTTCATGAGGTTGCCCGTCGCCGGGTGTGACCTACATCATGGTAGAACGTGTTCCACTACGGAAGGGGAACTTGTGCAGAACAGCGGCGGGGCAGGCGGGCTGGCGGGACGATCGGTCCTGGTCACCGGAGGGGGCAGCGGGATCGGGCTGGGCGTGGCCGACCTGCTCGTCCGCGGCGGCGCCCAGGTCACCATCTGCGGCCGGAGCCAGGAGCGGCTGGACAAGGCCGTCGCCGAGCTCGCCGCCGCCGCCGAACAGTCCGGCGCGTCGGGCACCGCCACCGCGGTGGCCACCGACGTCACCGACGAGGAGTCGGTGGCCGCCGCGGTCGCGGCCGCCACCGCCCAGCACGGCGGGCTGCACGGCGTGGTCGCGTGCGCCGGGGGCAACGAGACCATCGCGCCCATCACCCAGCTCGACACCGAGGCCTGGCGCCGCACGGTGGACCTCAACGTCACGGGCACCATGCTGACCATCAAGCACGCCGCCCGGGAGCTGGTCCGCGGCGGCGGCGGATCCATCGTCGCGGTGTCCTCCATCGCCTCCAGCAACACCCACCGCTGGTTCGGCGCCTACGGCGTCTCCAAGTCCGGGGTGGACCACCTGGTGCAGCTGGCCGCCGACGAGCTCGGCGCCAGCGGCGTGCGGGTCAACGGGGTGCGCCCCGGCCTCACGCGCACCGAGCTGGTCGCCATGATCACCGAGGGTGGTCCCATCCTGGACGACTACCTCGAGTGCACCCCCCTCGGCCGGGTCGGCGAGGTGGCTGACGTCGCCAACCTGGTGGAGTTCCTGCTCGGACCCGCCTCCAGCTGGGTCACCGGGCAGGTCATCAACGTCGACGGCGGCCAGATGCTCCGCCGCGGACCGGATTTCAGCTCTATGCTCGAGGGCGTGTACGGCAAGGACGGCCTGCGGGGAGTAGTGCAATGACGATCAGCGAACCAAGCGTCCACCTGGTGCAGGGCCAGCAGGTCACCATGCCGGTGCGAATCCGGGAGGCCAGCGCCCACGTGGCGATGTTCTCGGTCCCGGTGCGGCCCGCCCAGCAGGTCATCGACTACTCCGGCCTGGAGCTGCTCCAGCACCGGCCGGGCCGGGCGATCTGCGCGGTGCTGTTCGTGAACTACGTCGACGGCGACCTCGGCCAGTACCACGAGTACGGCGTCGGGTTCATGGTGCGGCCCAAGGGAGCCGGACCCAAGCGCGGCGACCTGCGCAGCCTGCTGACCGGCAAGGCCGGGGTGTTCATCCACCGCCTCCCGGTCGACCAGGGCTTCACGCTGGAGGCCGGACGCTCCATCTGGGGCTTCCCCAAGGTGATGTCCGAGATCGACCTCACCGACACTCCCGCGGGCCGGCGCGGCCAGCTGCGCCTGGACGACCAGCTGGTGTTCGACCTCACCGTGGGCGGCGGGGTGCCCGTGCCGGGCAGCGGCGTCGCCACCTCGCTGGACGCCTACACCCACATGGACGGTGTGCTGCGCCGCGTGCCCTGGCTGATGGACGCCTCCGGCACCCGGTTCCGCCCAGGCGGGGCCAAGCTGGTGCTGGGTGAGCACCCGTGGGCCGACGAGCTGCGCCAGCTGGGTCTGCCCAAGCGGCCGATGCTCAGCAGCACCATCGGATCGGTGCAGATGACCTTCGAGGAAGCCGAGACCGTCTAGCTCCTGCCTCCCTGGGCCTCCGAGCCGGACTGCGGGGACAGCGCACCGAGCGCGGCGACCTCACCGCACCCGCGTCCGCACACCCAGCGCGGGTCGGCGCCCAGCGGCGGCTCCAGCTGCAGGGCCTCGTCGGGGTGCACCGGACACGGTGGCCACCGCCCCTCGGTGTCCACCAACCGGTCCTGCACGTCCTGAGCCACCTGGCCGGCCAGGAACTGCATTCCCTCCGGCCAGCGGCGCACCCACCACTCCCGCTCGTGCACCGCGGCGTCGAGCACGTCCACGATCCCGGGCACGTCAGCGCCGCAGGCCACGATGTCGTGCAGCACCACCGCGCGGGCGTGCAGCAGCGCCGCCGACGTCTCGTCGATCTGGCTGTTGTTGGGGGACTCGTCACTCATGTCTCCATGGTGCCTGCTCCAGCGGGAGGAGCAGGCACCCCGGCAACCTACGGCGGCGTAACCTACGAGGGCGTAGCCAGACCGGTGGGCGCATCACACCAGGGGACCCAGGAGGACCAGTGCCAAGAATGATGACGGAGCTCGAGCTGCTGCACGAGCTAGAACCTGTCGTGGCCGAGAACCTCGATCGACACCTCGCGATCACCAAGGACTGGCACCCGCACGACTACGTCCCGTGGGACGAGGGCCGCAACTTCGCCGCCATGGGCGGACAGGACTGGGAGCCCGAGCAGTCCGCGCTGAGCGAGACCGCCAAGGCCGCGATGGTCCTCAACCTGCTCACCGAGGACAACCTGCCCTCCTACCACCGCGTGATCGCCCAGCACTTCGGGCAGGACGGCGCCTGGGGCACCTGGGTCGGACGGTGGACGGCGGAGGAGAACCGCCACGGCATCGTCATGCGCGACTACCTGGTGGTCACCCGGGGCGTGGACCCGGTGGCGCTGGAGAACGCGCGCATGGCGCACATGACCAACGGCTACGACGCACCGGGCAAGTCCATGCTGCAGACCGTGGCCTACGTCAGCTTCCAGGAGCTGGCCACCCGGGTCTCGCACCGCAACACCGGCAAGGCCTGCGGCGACCCGATCGCCGACAAGATGCTCGCGCGCATCGCGGCCGACGAGAACCTGCACATGATCTTCTACCGCAACCTCGTCGACGCCGCCTTCGACCGCGCGCCGGACCAGACCATGCGCGCCATCACCGACGAGGTCATCAACTTCCAGATGCCCGGCTCCGACATGGCCAACTACCGGCGCAGCTCGGTGCTGATCGCCAAGGCCGGCATCTACGACCTCCGGCAGCACCACGACGACGTGATCATGCCGGTGCTGCGCAAGTGGCAGGTCTTCGAGCGCGGGGGCCTCACCGCCGAGGGCGAGCAGGCCCGGGACGAGCTCGCGGCTGCGCTCAAGGCCCTCGACGCCGCCGCCACCCGGTTCGAGGAGTCCCGCGACCGGGCCCTGGCCCGCCAGGCTGCACGCGCCTGACACCCCTGCTTCCTCAGCCCGGCCCGGTTCCAGCACAACGGAACCGGGCCGCTCTGGTTGGATGCAGCCATGAGCCGGTACTCCTTCACCCACACCGTGTCCGCGTCCCCCGAGCACGTCTGGGGTGAGGTCTCCGACCACGAGGGCATGGCCGGCTGGACTCCGCAGCGCCTCCCGCTGCCCAAGGTGACCCTGGAGCAGGAGGGCACCGGTCACCGCAACGGCGTCGGCGCGATCCGTCGGATCACCCTGGCCGGCCCGCCCATCCGGGAGCGCATCACCGCCTTCGAGCCGGGCAAGCTGCTGGCCTACGAGGCACTGTCCGGGGTGCCGGCCAAGAGCTACACCGGCGAGATCGTCCTGGAGCCGGTCGGCAGCGGCACCCGCTTCACCTGGACCATCGACTTCCAGCCGGCCTTTCCTGGCGCCCAGGTGGTGCTCAAGCTGGCCATCGGCACGCTGGCCCGCGTGCTGGCCCGCCGCTGCAACCGCTGACCAGGTCGCGCCTCTCGCTCAGGGCCGCCGCGCGAGCGCCCGAACGAGGCGGTGTGCGTGGACGCACCGCCGAGCGTTGTTCCAGCCCGACCAGGGCAGCAGCACCAGCATGAACAGCCACATCAGCACCAGCAGGAGCAGCGTCAACGGGTCGTCCCCGCCGCCGACGTCGTCCGGCGTGGACCCCTCCGGCCCGCCCTGGTCATGACCGCAGTCCGCCAGCCCGGCGTGGCCGGGCACGATCGGCCGCAGCGTCAACCGGGTGCCGTCGGCCAGCGTGATCCGCACCAGCCAGGGCCGCAGGCAGCGGCGGACGCTGCGGATCTTCAGCTCCTGCCAGGGGCCGTCGCGCTCGGTGCGCAGGGCCGCCTGGCCTGGCGCCCGCACCCACAGCGCGGCCGCCCGGTGCTCGAGGTACACCATCCGCACCCCGTGGGGCAGCGGGTCGCGACGGTGCGCCGCCCGGTAGCGGACGTCGGCTCGGTGGCGCTCCCGGGCCGCCTTCCTGGCGGCGCGGCGCTCGGGCCGGCTGAGGCGGCGCCCACCGGCACCCTGCTTCAGGTCGCTCATCTACGCACTATCGCACGCGCACAGCAGGATTGGCAGCAGTTTTGACACCCTCCGCCGGCAACAGCGCTGGTCGGTGCGTCCCTGGTCGCGCCCCGCTGGGGGACCCTCGGCCGACACGGCACAATGTAGCGGTGACCTCCACCCTCGACGCCGCGCCGACGGCCCTGCGCATCGGCCCGCTGGCGCTGCGCAGCCCGGTGGTGCTGGCTCCCATGGCCGGCGTCACCAACGTCGCGTTCCGCACGCTGTGCCGCGAGCAGGAGGAGCTCTACAGCGGTCGTCCTGCGGCCGGGCTCTACGTGTGCGAGATGGTCACCGCCCGTGCGCTGGTGGAGCGCCACCCGGACACGCTGCACATGACCACGTTCGCGCCCAGCGAGCAGCCGCGGTCGCTGCAGCTCTACACCGTCGATCCGGCCACCACGGCGGACGCGGTGCGGATGATCGTCGAGGAGGACCTCGCCGACCACATCGACCTGAACTTCGGCTGCCCCGTGCCCAAGGTGACCCGCAAGGGCGGCGGGTCGGCGCTGCCCTACAAGCGCCGGCTGTTCGCGGCGATCGTGGGCGCGGCCGTGCGGGCCGCTGAGCCGGCGGGCGTCCCGGTCACCGTGAAGTTCCGCATCGGCATCGACGAGGAGCACCACACCCACCTCGACGCCGGGCGCATCGCCGCGGCCGAGGGCGCGGTCGCGGTGGCCCTGCACGCCCGCACCGCGGCCCAGCGCTACTCCGGCACCGCCCGCTGGGACGAGATCGCGCGACTCAAGGAGCACGTCACCGACGTCCCCGTGCTGGGCAACGGCGACATCTTCAGCGCCGAGGACGCCGTGTCCATGATGGACCGGACCGGCTGCGACGGCGTCGTCGTGGGCCGGGGCTGCCTGGGCCGACCGTGGCTGTTCGCCGAGCTCTCCGCCGCCCTCACCGGGTCGCCGGTCCCCACTCCTCCGACCCTGGGCGAGGTGGCGGTCGTGCTCCGCCGCCACGCCGAGCTGCTGGCCGCCCACCACGGCGACGACCGGGGCCTGCGCGACCTGCGCAAGCACGTGTCCTGGTACCTGCGTGGCTTCCCGGTGGGCTCCGAGCTGCGCCAGAAGCTGGCGCTGGTCTCACACCTGAACGAGCTCGACCGGCTGCTGGACCAGCTCGACGCCGACGTGCCCTACCCCGCCGACGCCGAGGGACCGCGGGGCCGGCAGGGCTCGCCGGGCAAGGTGGCGCTGCCCGAGGGGTGGCTGGACGACCCCGAGGACAGCACCGTCCCGGTGGGCGCGGAGATCGACAGCTCCGGCGGCTGAGCCCCGGGCCGCGCCGAGCGCGCTCTCACCAGCGGCGCTCGCGCGGAGACACCGCTGGTCAGCCAGTGGAACCTCGCGTTAGCACACCACCACCAGGTCCGTACCATGAGCCGGCGCACCTGATCGGTGCCGCAGCACAGCCAAGGCACCTCGCGCGTGCGAGGCGGACAGCGGTGCGTCGGGACGAGGAGAGACCGGTTGAGCGACGACGAACGCGCGGGTGCGCCTGGCGCGGCACCGTCCCCCGGTCGCCGTGACCACCCAGCGCCGTGGGAGCGCCCCTGGGCGGTGAGCCCCACCCCGCCACGGCGCCGGCGCACCCCCGCCGAGAGCGCGGCGGACACCCCCCGCGCGGCCGGCCTCGCGGTGGCCCGCCCGGTGGCCCTGCCTGGTGCGCGCGGCCGGACGGTGGCCCCGGTGGAGATCGAGCCGCGTCGACCCACCCGCCTGGAGGTCAAGCGCGGGCAGCGCCGCCACCGCACGGCACTGCTGCGCCGCACGCTCGCCGCCCTGGTCGCCGTGGCGGTCTTCGTCGTCACCGGCGCTATGTGGTCAGCCACGCAGTACCTCGACTCCAAGGTGCGCAACGTCGAGGCCCTCGACGAGGGCTCAGCCTCGGTGCAGGACGCCGACGGTCAGCGCGGCGACGAGAACTACCTGCTGGTGGGCTCGGACTCCCGCGCCGGCACCAACGGCGAGATCGGCGCCGGCACCACGGCGCAGGCCGAGGGCGCCCGCTCCGACACCGTGATGCTGGCCCACGTGCCTGCCGACCGCGGCCGCGTCGTGGTGGTGTCCTTCCCCCGCGACCTGGAGATCGACCGCCCGGCGTGCGCGGAGTGGGACAACCCCAGCGCCTCCTACACCAGCACGGTGGCCGAGCCGGAGAAGCGCGCCAAGCTCAACTCCGCCTACGCCACCGGCGGACCCAAGTGCCTGGTCCAGGTGATCCAGCAGATCTCCGGCCTCAAGATCAACCACTTCGTGGGCATCGACTTCTCCGGCTTCTCCGCCCTGGTCGACCAGATCGGTGGCGTGGAGGTGTGCGCCACCCGCCCACTGGTCGACGGCGAGCTGGGCACGATCCTGCCCACCGCCGGCACCAGCACCATCGACGGCACCACGGCCCTGAACTACGTGCGGGCCCGCAAGGTCGACTCCGAGACCAACGGCGACTACGGGCGCATCACCCGCCAGCAGCGGTTCCTGTCCTCGCTGCTGCGCAAGTCCATGTCCACCGACGTGCTGCTGGACCTGCGCAAGCTCAACGGCTTCATCAACGGGTTCACCGCCGCCACCTTCGGCGAGAACATGAACTCGGACTCCCTGCTCACTCTCGGGCAGTCGCTGCAGGGCCTGTCCGCCGGGCGGGTCACCTTCCTCACCGTGCCCACCAACGGCACCCGCTACGGCAACGAGGTCCCCAACCTGCCGGAGATCACCAGCATCTTCCGTGCCGTCATCAACGGCACCCCGCTGCCGGGCGAGCAGGGCGCCCCCACCACGCCTGCGCCCACCACCCCGCCCGAGGTGCCCAAGCCCGGCGGCAGCGCCCAGCTCACCCTGCGCAACGCCACCAACACCGCCGGGCTGGCCACCAGCACCGGCAGGCAGCTCACCGACCTGGGCTACACCGTGGCCCGGATCGACAGCGCCGAGGGGGTGCGGGCCAGCACGGTCATCCGCTACTCCGCCGAGCAGGCCGCGGCGGCCGAGCAGCTGGCCACGTCCATCCCCGGGTCCCAGCTGCAGCTGGTCGCCGGCCTGGGCGCCACGGTAGACGTGGTGCTGGGCAACAGCTTTGACGGCTCCGTGGTGCCACCCAGCGGTCCGGAAGGCGTCGGCACCAAGCCACTGCCCAGCGATCTCGCGGTGGTCAACGCCGGCGACGTCAGCTGCACCTGAGCGCGCAGCCCACCGTCCCTCGACCGTTCACCGACCGTTCACGTCGGCTGCCCGGAATTGTCCTGCTGAGCACGTACTCTGCATGCATGCGCGTCGCCTACACAGAACAGCTCAGTGACCTCGCCGGAGAGCTCGCCGCCATGTGCGGCCTGGCCGAGCTGGCCATGCAACGAGCCACCCAGGCCCTGCTCGAGGCCGACCTCCCGCTCGCCGAGCAGGTGATCAGCGACGACGACCACATCGACGAGCTGGCCCTGGCCTGCGAGGAGAAGGCCTTCGCCCTGCTCGCGCTGCAGGCGCCGGTTGCCGGCGACCTGCGCACGGTCGTCGCGGCCATCCACATCGTCGCCGACATCGACCGGATGGGGGAGCTGGCGCTGCACGTCGCCAAGATCGCCCGCCGCCGCCACCCCAAGCGGGTCCTGCCGGACGAGGTGCGTGGCTACTTCACCGAGATGGGGCACGTGGCGGTCTCCCTGGCGGCCTCCGCCCGGGAGGTGCTGCTCACCCGCGACCCCGACCGCGCCGCACTCCTCGAGGACGAGGACGACGCGATGGACGACCTGCACAAGCACCTGTTCAGCGTGATCATGGACGACGCGTGGCCGCACGGCGTGGCCGCCGCGGTGGACGTCACCCTGCTGGGCCGCTTCTACGAGCGCTTTGCCGACCACGCGGTCGAGGTCGCGCGCCAGGTCATCTTCCTGGTCACCGGCAAGCACCCGGAGCCCGCCACCCCGGACATCAAGGTCTCGGAGTAGCAGCTCCCCCACCGACGCGAACGACGGCGGCCCCTACCCGATCGGGTGGGGGCCGCCGTCGTTCGCGGGAGCCAGCCGGCTACCGCCGGGGCCGGCGTCTGGCATCGTTGCCTGGCGTGACTGACGTCGTCCGATCCCTGGCCCTCTTCGTCCTCGCCGCACTCGCCGAGATCGGCGGCGCGTGGCTGGTCTGGCAGGGCATCCGGGAGCACCGCGGCTGGATCTGGGTCGGCGCCGGAGTCATCGCCCTGGGTCTCTACGGCTTCGTCGCCACGCTCCAGCCTGACGCGAGCTTCGGCCGCATCCTCGCCGCCTACGGAGGGGTGTTCGTCGCTGGATCGCTGGTCTGGGGCATGGTGATGGACGGCTTCCGCCCGGACCGCTACGACCTCGCCGGCGCCCTGCTCTGCCTGGCCGGGGTCGCGGTCATCATGTACGCCCCACGCGGCGCCTGACACAGCTGGTGGGGCACCGCCACACCGCCACACCGCCCGCACCGTCGCCGCCGCGGGTGGGTCTAGCCGAAGCGGCCGGAGATGTAGTCCTCCGTGGCCTTCTCCACCGGGTTGGAGAAGATCACCTCGGTGTCGCCCACCTCGATCAGCTGGCCCGGCTGGCCCACGCCGGCCAGGTTGAAGAACGCGGTCTGGTCGCTCACCCGGGCCGCCTGCTGCATGTTGTGGGTGACGATGACGATGGTGAACTCCTGCTTGAGCTCGGTGATCAGGTCCTCGATCGCCAGCGTGGAGATCGGGTCCAGCGCCGAGCACGGCTCGTCCATCAGCAGCACGTCCGGCTGCACGGCGATGGCCCGGGCGATGCACAGCCGCTGCTGCTGGCCACCGGAGAGCCCACCACCGGGCTTGTCCAGGCGGTCCTTGACCTCGTTCCACAGGTTGGCCGCGCGCAGGCTCTTCTCCGCCACCTCCTCCAGGGCCTTCTTGCCCTTCATCCCCTGCAGCTTGAGCCCAGCCACCACGTTGTCCCGGATGTTCATGGTGGGGAACGGGTTGGGCCGCTGGAACACCATGCCGATGGTGCGGCGCACGGCCACCGGGTCCACCGTGCTGGCGTAGATGTCCTCGCCGTCGAGGAGCACCCCGCCGTCGACGCGGGCTCCGGGGATCACCTCGTGCATCCGGTTGAGGGTGCGCAGCACGGTGGACTTGCCGCAGCCGGACGGCCCGATGAAGGCGGTGACGCTGCGCGGAGGGACGGACAGGTTCACCGAGCTGACGGCGTGGAACTTGCCGTAGTAGATGTTCAGGTCCTTGAGGTCGAGGCGCTTGGCCATGGAGGGCTCCTACCGCTTCACTTGGTCTTGGGGGCGAACACGCGGGCGACGAAGGCAGCCAGCACGTTGAGGACGGCGATGAGCAGGATGAGGGTGAGGGCGGCGCCCCACACCCGCTGCTGCCCAGCCACCGTGGGGTTGGTGAGCTCGTTGTAGATGACCAGCGGCAGCGAGGCCATGTTGTTGTGGAACACGTCGGTGTTGATCGAGGTGGTGTAGCCGACCAGCACCAGCACCGGCGCGGTCTCCCCGGCCACGCGGGCCACCGCCAGCAGGATGCCGCTGATGATCCCGGAGATGGCGCAGGGCAGCACCACCTTGAGGATGGTGGTGGACCGCGACACCCCGAGGGCGTAGGACGCCTCCCGCAGGTCGTCGGGGACCAGGCGCAGCATCTCCTCGGCCGAGCGGATCACCACCGGCAGCATCAGCAGCATCAGCGCCAGCGACACCGCGAAGGCGCTCTGCTCGAAGCCCAGCGTGGTGATCCACACGCTGAACACGAACAGCGCGGCCACGATGGACGGGATGCCGGACAGCACGTCCACCATGAAGGTGGTGGCCTTGGCCAGCCGGCCCCGGCCGTACTCCACCAGGTAGATGGCCACCAGGATCCCCAGTGGCACCGCCACCACCGAGGCGATCAGCGACTGCACGATGGTGCCGTAGAGCGCGTGGTACACCCCGCCGCCGAA
This sequence comes from Rhodococcus sp. X156, assembly GCF_004006015.1. NCBI lineage: Bacteria > Bacillati > Actinomycetota > Actinomycetes > Mycobacteriales > Nocardiaceae > Rhodococcus > Rhodococcus sp. X156. Next base: position 3,264,038 of record NZ_CP034766.1, read on the forward strand.
GTCCTCCGGCAGGATGCCCCGCTGGGAGTGCGACCACCAGTCCGCGGCGGTCACGGCGTCGATGCCGCGCCGCACGACGGTGTAGATCACCCACACCAGCGGGATCATCGCGACCACGAACGCCGCCGACACCAGCACGGTGGCCAGCAGGTTCTTGGCCTTGCGGCCGCCGCTGACGGTGGTGAAGGTGGGGCCGACGAGCGGCTTCTCCAGTACCGAGCTCATCCGTTCACCTTCCCGCCCGCGATGGCCCGGGCCGCTGCATTGACCACGAACGTGAGCACGAACAGCACGAAGCCGGCGGCGATGTAGGCGCCGGTGGACAGCGGTTGGCTGAACTCCGAGGCCGCCGAGGCGATCTTGGAGGCGAAGGTGAAGCCGCCGTCGAAGAGCGACAACGTGGCGCCGGTGCTGGAGGAGCGCAGGATGATGAGCACGGCCACGGTCTCCCCGAGCGCACGACCCAGACCCAGCATGGAGGCCGCGATGGTGCCGCTGCGCCCGAAGGGCAGCACGGTCATCCTGATGACCTCCCACTTGGTGGCCCCGAGGGCCTGGGCGGCCTCGATGTGCGCCTTGGGGGTCTGCCGGAACACCTCACGGGTCACGGAGGTGATGATCGGCAGGATCATCACCGCCAGCACGATCCCGGCGGTGAAGATGGTGCCGCCGCCGGAGACCGACACGTTGCCGGTGGCGAACAGCGGGAACCAGCCGAGGTTGCGGTTGAGCCACTCCGCGAACGGGGTGATCTTGGGCGCCAGCACCAGGATTCCCCACAGGCCGAAGATGATCGAGGGCACCGCGGCCAGCAGGTCGATCAACGAGCTGAACAGCTTGGCCACTCGCCGGTCGGCGTACTGGGTGACGAACAGCGCGATGCCGATGGCGATGGGCACGGCGATGACCAGCGCGAACAAGGAGCTGAGCACCGTGACGATGAACAGGCTCCGGATGCCGAAGCGCATGTCGTTGGTGTTGCCGACGGCGAACTCGTCGGAGGTGAGGAAGTTCGCGTGGTCGGCGAGCAGCGAGGGCACGGCCTGCAGCAGCAGGAAGATCGCGATGAGGGCGATGGCGACGATGATCGAGACACCCGACGCGGTGGTCAGGTTCCGAAACACGACGTCGCCGCGCCGTCCGGTGGATCTCGGCTTCGCCCGGTCGGTCTGTCCTGGGTCGGGCATGCCGCCCATCTTGCCTGCCGCAGTCCGGCCGGACCCCTCGGGTGCCCGGCCGGATCCCTGCACGACGTTCGGTCGCACTGTCATCAGTCCGTCACTGCTTCTCTCGATCAGGCGATCGCGTCGACGGCGGTGCTGAGCTTGTTCTTGAAGGAGTCAGGCACCGGGATGTAGCCGTTGTTCTCCAGGCCCCGCTGCCCCGTGGTGATCGCCGTCTGCAGGAACGCGCGCACCGCTTCACCGGTCTGCGCGTCCGGGTACTTCGAGCAGACGATCTCGTAGGTGGCGAGCACGATCGGGTAGGCACCCTGCTGGGTGGGCTTGTAGAAGCTGGAGGTGTCCAGCACCAGGTTGTTGCCCTGGCCCTTCACCGTGGCACCGGCGATGGTCTTGCCCACCGACTCGGTGCTGATCTGCACCGCCCCGCCGCCGGCGGAGGTCTGCACCGCCGCGGTCTGCAGGTTCTGCGCCTTGGCGAAGGCCCACTCGTTGTAGGTGATGGCACCCGGGGTGGACTTCACCGCGGCTGCCGTTCCGTCGTTGCCCTTGGCCCCCTCACCGACGCCGCCCTTGAACGCCTTGCCCACGCCCTGGGTCCACGCCCCGTCGGAGGCCTTCTCCAGGTACATCTGGAAGTTGTCCGTGGTGCCCGACTCGTCGTTGCGGAAGATCACGGTGACCTTGGTGCTCGGCAGGGAGACGCCCGGGTTCAGCGCGGCGATGGCGGGGTCGTTCCAGGTGGTGATGGCGCCGTTGAACATCTTGGCCACGGTGGGGCCGTCGAGCGCCACGTTGGCCACCCCGCTGAGGTTGTAGCTCAGTGCGATGGGGCCGAAGACGACCGGCAGGTTCCACGCCTCAGCTCCGCCGCAGCGCTCTGCGGCCTTGGCGACCTCGCCCTTGGACTCGCTCAGCGGCGAGTCGGAGCCGGCGAAGTCGGTCTGCTTGCCGAGGAACTCGGTGATGCCGGCGCCGGAGCCGTTGCCGTTGTAGTCCAGCGACTTGCCGCTGCACGCGTCCTGGTAGGCGGTGATGAATCGCTTCATGGCGTTGGCCTGCGCGGTGGAGCCGCTGGCCTTGAGGGTGGCCGTCCCGCCGCACTGCACCGTGTCGGTGGAGGCGGAGCCTGCTGCACTGCTCGAGCTCGTGTTGTCGTCGGTCCCGCAGGCCGACAGCAGCACGGCACCGGCGGCGACGAACCCGATCGCAACGCTGGATCGGGCCGCACGTCGATTGAGCTTCACCTAGCTCCTCCAGAGATCTCGGGGTGCGCACCGCTCGCTGCGGGGCGCTGCCCACCTCAGGTCATGGGGAGGAACGGGCCACGACCACGGCCCCGTGTCCACCGGACGACTGTGTGCCGTCTGAGGAGAACGTAGACACCGTGAGTGACTACCTGCCCCTGTGCGGGTGAACGCAAGGTGAACAGCCTGCGCCGCGGCCGCTGCGGGTGAGCACACCCACAGCAGAGCAGCGGCTAGCGCCCGTACGCCACGTCGACGTGGAACTGGCTGAACCCGAGCTTGGTGTAGGTGTGCACCGCGGCGGCGTTGTCCGCCTCCACGTACAGCAGCACCGTGCTCAGCCCGCGCGAGCGCAGGTGCTCCAGGCCGGCGATGGTCAGTGACCGGCCGAGCCCACCGCCCTGCGCGGCCGGGTCCACGCCCACCACGTAGACCTCACCCAGCGCCGGCTCGTCACCCTCGGCGGGGTGCACCTTGGTCCAGTGGAACCCCAGCACCCGGTCGTCGGCGTCCACCGCCAGGAAGAAGCCGTTCGGGTCGAACCACGGCTCAGCCCGGCGCGCAGCCAGGTCGGCCGGGCCCCAGCCCCCCTGCTCGGGGTGCCAGGAGAACGCCGCGTTGTTCACCCGCAGCACCTCCGCGTCGTCGCGCTCGGGCACGTAGGTGCGCAGCCGCACCCCCTCCGGCAGCCGGACGGCGGGCAGCTCCGCGCCGGCGAGGTCCACCCGCATCTGCCACAGCTCGCGGCGGCTGGTCAGCTGCAGCTGGCGGGCCAGCGCCTGGGCGGCGGGGAGGTTGCCGTGCGCCCACACCCGCAGCGACTCCCCGGCCCGGTCGAGCAGGTCCAGAGCCAGCGCGGTGCCCACGCCGCGGCGGCGGTGCCGCGGGTGCACGGCCAGCTCGGCCATGGGGTTGGCCTCCTCGGCGGAGGCGGCGCTGAGGTGGGCGTAGCCAGCCAGCTCCCCGCCGCGGGTGGCCAGCAGGTGCGGGCCGGAGCTGTCCGCGGCCACGGCCAGCACCACCTGCTCGGAGACGGCGGCGACGCCGTCAGCCTGGTGGGCCGCCTGCAGCAGCTCACCCACCGCGTGTCGCTGGGCGTCCTCGAGGGTGTCGCAGACCTGCAGCGTGGCCGGGCCGGGGCTGCTCACGCCCGGGCTCCGCTCATCCGTTCCGGGTCCACGGCCGCGCCAGGCCCGGAGTCCCCCGGTGCGGACGCACCGGCGTTGTGGGCGGCGGCCTCGGCCGTCGCGTCCTCGGTGGTGCCGGGCTCGGTGGTGTCGGGCTCGGCGGCCACCGCGCCGCGGGCACTGGGGCGCACGGCCTTGTAGCCGACGTTGCGCACCGTGCCGATCAGCGCCTCCTGGTCGGCGCCGAGCTTGGCCCGGAGGCGACGCACGTGCACGTCGACGGTGCGGGTGCCGCCGAAGAAGTCGTAGCCCCACACCTCGTGCAGCAGCTGGGCACGGGTGAACACCCGGCCGGCGTGCTGAGCGAGGTACTTGAGGAGCTCGAACTCCTTGTAGGTGAGGTCCAGCGGCTTGCCGCGCAGCCGGGCGCTGTAGGTCTCCTCGTCGATGACCAGCTCGCCCAGGGTGACCTTGGTGGAGGACACCGGGGCGTGGGTGCTCTGGTGGCGTCCCAGCACCAGGCGCAGCCGGGCGTCGATCTCGGCCGGGCCGGTGCCGGGCAGCAGCACGTCGTCGATGCCCCACTCGGGATTCACCGCGACCAGGCCGCCCTCGGTCAGCACCGCCACCACGGGCACGTTGATCGCGGCCCCGCCGACCAGCAGCCGGCACAGCCCGCGGGCGCCGGCCAGATCGGTGCGCGCATCGATGAGCGCAACGTCACAGGCGCCGGCCTCCAACAGGGCCGGCAGGTCCGGCGCCACGGCCCGCACCGAGTGCGCCAGCAGCGTCAACGCCGGCAGGACCGTGTCCGGGTCAGGATCAGCGGTGAGCAGCAACAGGTCCATGCGCCTCCCACCTCGTACCCATCAGGCATCCGTCCGGCAAACAATAGCGGGACGCCCGCCGGCCGAGCACCCAAGCACCTTTAACGATCATGGAAGATGGGCCAGTGCGCACCTTCGTCTTCTCCCTGATCGGCGTCCTGCTCGTCGCCGTGCTGGCGGACTACGGCACCGCCGCCTACGCGGAGTACCGGGTGTCCAAGGAGCTCCGCGAGGAGCTGACCCTCAACAGCGACCCCGAGGTGCGCATCACCGGGTTCCCCTTCCTGACCCAGGCCGCCCAGGGCAGCTTCAGCCAGGTGAACGTGCGCGCGGTGGGCGTGCCGATGGCCGACCTGGGCAACGTGACGGTCGAGGCCACGCTGCGCGGCGCGAAGGTGCCCGCGTCCTCGGTGTTCGGCGGAAACCTGGACGACATCGTGGTGTCCGAGCTCAACAGCCGCATCCGGATCAACGAGACCCGCCTCGGCCAGCTGATCGGAATCTCCGACCTGAAAGTGTCTGCGCCCGTGGCGGATCCCACACTCGGCACCAGCGGCGGCGACGCCTACAAGGTGCCGCAGAGCGGCATCGTGCTCACCGGCACCGTCAAGCTCGGTGGTGTGGTCAAGCAGCAGGTGAGCGTGAACGCCGACCTCGTGCTGGACGGCCAGCAGGTCCGCATCATCGCCACCGGCTTCGCCATGGCCGGCCAGTCCAGCAAGACCCTCACGCTGGCCGCGCCGCTGTCGGAGATCGCCATGCAGAAGTTCTCCCTCACCCTCGACTCCGACTACCTGCCCTTCGGGGTGACCCCCACCACCGTGCACGCCGAGGGCGCCGACATCGTGGTGGAGGGCAAGGGCACCGACGTGCGGCTGGCGCGGCTGTCCCGCTCGTGACCGTCGGGCTGGTGGTGTTGATCGCCGCCGTGGCCGTGGCGCTGCTGCTCGGGTGGCTGCTGCGCAGGAGCAACGGGTCCCTGCGGGCGACCAGCGGTGCACCCGCGCCCGCCGCCGAGCAACAACGTCTGGCCGAGCTGCTGGCGGCCGCCGGCGCCCCGAGGGCCGCGAGCAGCGCGCTGCTCCTGCACTTCTCGGCCACCTGGTGCGGCCCCTGCGCGGGGGTGCGGGCGCTGGTGCACCAGCTCGCCGAGGACCTGCCCGAGCTGGCTCACCTGGAGGTCGACGTGGCCGAGCACCCCGAGCTGGCCAGCCACCTGCGGGTGCTGTCGCTGCCCACCGTGGTCGTCTATGCCCCGGGGTTGCAGCAGCGCCACCGCGCCACCGGGGCCCCGCACGCCGCTGACCTGCGAACCGTCCTGCAGCCGCTGGTGGGCCGCCGTGCGGGCAATAGTTGAGTGTCTGAGTAGACTTCGCGGAGTGTTCACCTGGCACGAGCTGCTGCTCACCCGTCGCCGCACAGTTGACCTGTGCCGCGTCGGCAGCGCGCTGTGCCGCATGCACTGACGCAGACGTCCCGCTGGGAGGCCCCCGGGTGTCTGCGAACCCCGGCTGATCCGTCGCGCGTCCACCCCTCAGTGCAGGAGCTCCCGCTGTGTCCACCCTCCGCTCACCGGCTGCCCCGCAGCAGGTCGACGTCCGCGGTCCCCGCTGCGCGGCGTGGATCAGCACCGTGGTGCTGGCCGCGGTGCTGCTGACCGGGAACTGGATCCTGCTCGGCGTCCAGGCCGTCGTCTTCGCCATGGGCGCCGCGCTCGGGCCGCGTCGCAGCCCGTACGGCTGGCTGTACGCGACGCTGGTGGCACCCAGGATCGGCCCACCCACCGAGCTGGAGCCGGTGGCACCGCTGCGCTTCGCCCAGCTGGTCGGCCTGGTGTTCTCCGTCGTCGGCCTCCTGGGCTACCTGCTGGGCGCGCCGCTGCTCGGCGCCGTCGCCACCGGCCTCGCCCTGGTGGCCGCGCTGCTCAACGCTGCCTTCGGCATCTGCCTCGGCTGTCGGCTCTACCCGCTGGCGGCCGCGGTCCGCGCTCGTGCCGGCCGCCGCCCCTGACCGCTGGCCCTGGTGCCCGCCCCACCGTTCACTCCCGTGCTTGTCCACCCGAACTCACACCCACCAGCTCGCGTATCGAAAGGAACTCCATGAGCCGCTCCGACGTCCTGGTCACCGCCGACTGGGCTGAGCAGAACCTCAACACCGACGGGATCGTCTTCGTCGAGGTCGACGAGGACACCAGCGCCTACGACGACGGCCACATCCCCGGCGCCGTCCGCCTGGACTGGACCAAGGACCTGCAGGACCCGAACTCCCGCAACGTGATCGACCGGGAGGCGTTCAGCAAGCTGCTCTCCGAGCGTGGGATCGGCAACGACGACACCGTCGTGCTCTACGGCGGCAACAACAACTGGTTCGCCGCCTACGCCTACTGGTACTTCAAGCTCTACGGCCACCAGGACGTCAAGCTCCTCGACGGCGGTCGCAAGAAGTGGGAGCTGGACGGCCGCGAGCTCACTGCGGACAAGGTAGAGCGCCCGGCCACCAGCTACAACGCCCAGGAGCCCGACCTCTCGCTGCGCGCCTTCCGGGACGAGGTCATCGCCTCCATCGGCAAGAAGAACCTGGTGGACGTCCGCTCCCCCGACGAGTTCTCCGGCAAGATCGCCGCCCCCGCGCACCTCCCGCAGGAGCAGGCCCAGGGCCGCGGCCACGTCCCCGGCGCCATCAACGTGCCGTGGAGCAAGGCCGCCAACGAGGACGGCACCTTCCGCTCCGACGAGGAGCTCGCCACCCTCTACGGCGAGGCCGGCCTGGACGGGGAGAAGGAGACCATCGCCTACTGCCGCATCGGCGAGCGCTCCAGCCACACCTGGTTCGTGCTCAAGGAGATCCTGGGCCACCAGAACGTCAAGAACTACGACGGCAGCTGGGTCGAGTACGGCTCCCTCGTGGGCGCCCCCATCTCCAAGGAGGTGCGCTGATGTGCGGCGCTCCTGAGCAGACCCCCGACCTGCCCGCCGGCACGGACCTCGACAAGGAGACCGTCATCGTCGGCAAGGTGCTCTCCGGCGGCGAGCCGGTGGGTGGAGCCTTCGTCCGCCTGCTCGACGGCACCGGCGAGTTCACCGCCGAGGTGGTCGCCTCGGCCACCGGCGACTTCCGCTTCTACGCCGCTCCCGGCACCTGGACGCTGCGCGCCCTGAGCCGGGTGGGCACCGGCAGCACCGACATCACCGCCGACTCCACCGGCCTGCACTCCGCCGAGGTCGCTGTCGCCTGACCGAACACCCTGAGCACGACAGACCGCCCTCGCCCGCACCAGAACCGGTGCGCGCGGGGGCGATCTGCGTCGAGGGGCCGCACCTGGCTAGAGTGGTGCCGTGGAAATCTTTTACACGACCCTCCTGGTGCTGGACGCCGTGCTCATCACGTGGTTCGCGGTGTACGTGATCAACCGAGCGGTCACCAACGACTCGTGACCGGCTCCGGCCCTGGTCCCGACGGTCACCCTGCCCCGCGTGCCGGTTCCGGCGACGCGGCGCTGCGTGATGCCGAGGAACGGGCTGCCCGCACGCGTGCGGTGAACGTTCCCCAGCTGCCCGGGTTGCCGGTGCCCGACGACACCGCCAACCTGCGCGAGGGGGCGGACCTCAACGCCGCCCTGCTCGCCGTGCTGCCGCTGGTGGGCGTGTGGCGGGGCGAGGGGCTGGTCAGCTACCCCACGATCGACACTTACCGCTTCGGCCAGCAGCTGGTGATCGCCCACGACGGGCGCCCCTTCCTCACCTGGGAGTCGCGGTCGTGGATCCTCGACGCCGACGGTGCCTACGTCCGGCCAGCCGCCCGCGAGTCCGGCTTCCTGCGGGTGAACGCCCGGGACGACGGCGAGGACACCCTCGAGCTGCTGCTCACCCACAACACCGGCATCGTCGAGCTCTACTACGGGGCTCCGCTCAACCAGTCGTCCTGGGAGCTGGCCACCGACGTGGTCCTGCGCAGCGAGACGGCCAAGCCCGTGACCGCGGCCAAGCGGCTCTACGGGATCATCGACGGCGACCTCGGCTACGTGGACGAGCGCGCCATGATGGGTGAACCGCTGCAGCCGCACCTGTCGGCCCGGCTCGTCCGCCACGCCGGCTGAACACCCCTCACCTCTCCGCACCTTCTGCTGCGCCGGTGTCCCTGCGCGACGCAGCGCCACCGTCCCCCAGACGTGGAGCGACCCCCGAGCCATACCGCGGCTCGCGCGACCTGTGGTCGCTGCGTCGCGGTCCCGGTCGGACTCTCCGGGGGCTCGGGGGTCGGGTAGCTGCCTGGGATTCGCCGGCCGCTGTCGCAGGGGCAAACCCGTGGGCACTAGCGGCTAGCTGACAGCCACCTCACGCGTCCAAGAATTCATCAACTTCGGACCACCTCCTCTCTCGTGTACCCAGAAACTACGCCCGGCCGCGCGGGTCCGGCAACGGGTTTTGCCCACGGCGAACCAGTGGTCTGCGTCACACTTGACGGAGGTGCGCGTCATGCCTGGTCGAGCAGGTCCTGCAGCTGGCCGGTCAGCTCCTGGGCGCGCTCCGCGTGCGGCAGCGGCACTCCGTCGAGCGTGTGCACCCGCGCCAGCAGGCGCACGCTGGAGGCCAGCCAGACTCCGTCCGCGGCCAGCAGCTCCGGCGTGGGCACCGGGCGCACCTCGCAGGTCCACCCAGCCAGCTCCGCCTGCCGGAACAGCGCCGCCTGGGTGGTGCCCGGCAGGATGCCCGCATCCACCGGCGGCGTGCAGAGCGTCCGCCCGGTCGCCAGCACCACCGACGAGGTCGGCCCCTCGAGCACGAAGCCGTCGGTGCTGGTGTAGATCACGTCGTCAGCGCCCTGCTCCTGCGCGTGGCGCTGGGCGGCCATGTTCGTCGCGTAGGACAGCGACTTGGCCCCCAGCAGCAGCCAGGGGGCCTGCTGCGCAGCGTCCCTGGCCACGCCACGGGTGAGGGTGAGGGCAGAGACTCCGGCGACCCGCTGCTCCAGGGCAGTGGCGCTGACCGGTGAGGCCGTGGCGTAGCCCGTGCAGGGTCCGCCGTTCTCCCGGCCCCGGGTGAGGATGAGCCGCAGGGCGAAGTCCTCGTCGCCCCGCCACAGCTCGATCACCGTCCGCACGCAGCGCCGCCACTGGTCCAGGTCCGGCTCGGGTAGGTGCAGCATCGCGGCAGAGCGGGCCAGCCTGGCCAGGTGACGCTCCTGCTCGCGGGCAACCCCGCGGCGCACCAGCAAGGTCTCGAACACCCCGTCGCCACGCACCGCGCCGAGGTCGTCCGCCCGCAGCAGCGGCTCGTCGGGATCAAGCACCTTCTCGTCCAGCGTCACCACTACCTGCACGGCCATCTCTGCACCCTACTGTCGGCAGACCGCCGCGCCACCGGATCGCCAGGGGCGGGTGTCTGGTGCCCCTGGCGTTGCCTAGGCACCCGGACGGGCGACCCGGAGCCTAGGATGAGCAGCGTGGGCAAGGCAGGCACGGAGCTGAGAGGAACAGGTCTCCGAGGGACGCTGCACCAGCGCGGCATGCGCATGACGCCGCAGCGGCAGATGGTCCTCGACGCCGTTCGCACGCTCGGCCACGCCACCCCGGAAGCCATCTGCGCCGAGGTGCAGCAGCAGTCGCCGGCGGTGAACATCAGCACCGTGTACCGCACGCTCGACCTGCTCGAGCAGATCGGGCTGGTCCGCCACACCCACCTCGGCCACGGGGCCCCCACCTACTCCTGCGACCCGCACGAGCACGTCCACCTGGTCTGCCACTCCTGCCAGCAGGTGATCGAGGTGGAGCCGGAGCTGCTCGAGCCGCTGGCTGCCACGCTCGCCGCCACCCGCGGCTTCACCCTCGATCCCGCTCACCTCGCCCTGTCCGGGCAGTGCGCCAACTGCGCCAGCCAACCCGCGCCTGCCGACCAGCCCGTGCCCGGCCAGGGCCACACCACCCGCAACCCTGAGGAGCCGGTGTGACCTCGCCGCTGCTGTCCACGCCCGGAGCCACCCCCGCCGCAGAGGACTCCCCCGACGTGGGGGTCGCCTGGCACTACGGCGACCCGTTCGGTGAGCAGCGGGCCGCCACCACCCGCGCCGTGGTGGTCGACCGCAGCAACCGCGGGGTGATCGCCGTGCCCGGCGGTGAGCGGCGGTCGTGGCTGCACTCGCTGACCAGCCAGCACGTTCTCGGCCTCGCCGACGGGCAGGGCACCGAGGCGCTGATCCTGGACGTCAACGGCCGGGTGGAGCACCACCTGGTGCTCGCCGACCTCGACGGCACCACCTGGATCGACACCGAGCCGACCAGCACGCAGAGCCTGCTCGCCTACCTGCAGAAGATGGTGTTCTGGGCCGACGTCGCCCCCCGTGACGCCAGCGACGAGCTGGCCGTCCTGACCGTCCTCGGACCCACGGCGGACCAGCTGCTGGAGCTGCCCGCCGAGGTGCACGGAGTGCGTGCCCTGCCGGGCGGCGGCTTCGTGCGGCGGATGCCCGCGCCTGCGGGCTCGCACGCCGCCGACGTCGTGGTCCCCCGCGCCGCGCTCGCCACCTGGTGGCAGCGCCTCACCGAGGCCGGTGCGCGACCTGCCGGCTCCTGGGCCCACGAGGCGCTGCGGGTGGAGCAGGGCAGGCCCCGCGCCGGCGTGGACACCGACGAGCGCACCATCCCGCACGAGGCCGGCTGGATCCACCGCGCCGTGCACCTGGACAAGGGGTGCTACCGGGGGCAGGAGACCGTGGCGCGAGTGCACAACCTGGGCAAGCCACCACGGCGGCTGGTCCTGCTGCACCTGGACGGCTCTGCAGATGCCCGCCCGCAGACCGGCGACGACGTGACTGCCGCCGGCCGGGTCGTCGGCCGGGTCGGCACCGTGGCCGAGCACCACGAGCTGGGACCGATCGCGTTGGCGCTGGTCAAGCGGACCGTGCCGGCGGACACCGAGCTCGTGGCCGGGCCCTCGGCGGCGGCGATCGACCCGGACTCGGTGACCGAGGACACCGAGGTGCAGGCCGGGCGGGCCGCGCTCAGCCGGCTGCGGGGACGCTGACGCAGCAGCCCCTGCTCACCCGAGTGAGGTGCCGCGCTTCGTGTCGTCAGCAGCGGCCGGGGCACGGTATGGTGTGTCGTAGGAAGAAACACACAATCGAACGGGGCCGCCGAATCCCCTGGCCGCCCCGTCCTTGCGCGAGGGGGTCGAGCCATGGGCCGCGGCCGGGCTAAGGCGAAGCAGACCAAGGTTGCGCGAGAGCTCAAGTACAGCTCTCCGAACACTGACTTCGAGACACTTCAACGAGAGCTCTCTGGGCACGGACCGGACTCGCTCCGGGTGCACCCCAGGCGCACCGAGGCCGATGATGTCCGGCCCCCCTGGGAGGAAGAGGACGACTGGAAGCCTTGAGCTTCCCGCTGAGCACCGGCCCAGTCTTCGCGCTTTCGATCCTGCAGGACTAAACCTCTGACTCATAGCAACCACACCCGCCATCCCCCATCCGGTGGTATGGCGGGTGTGGTGCTTCTTGGCGTCCGGGTGCAGCAGGCGCCTGGCGATGACGCTACGGGGCGGCACCCCGCCTGGCGGGGACCGCTGAGCACCGAGACCGCTAGAAGCGGGGGTGCTCGCCCACCAGGGAGGCCCGGGCGGAGTCGGTGGCCTTCTGCACCGAGCCCAGCACCCAGGAGGGCACGTGGCGGGCGGTGAGCACGGCCAGCGCCCGGTCAGCGTCCTCGGGACCGACGATGGCAACCATGCCGATGCCCATGTTGAAGGTCTTCTCCATCTCGGCACGCTCCACGCGGCCGCGGTGGGCGATCACGCCGAACACCGGCGCAGGGCTCCAGGTGCCTCGGTCGAGCTCGGCCACCAGACCCTTCGGCACCACGCGCTCGAGGTTGGCGACCAGGCCACCACCGGTGACGTGGCAGAAGGTGCGCACCTGGGTCTCGGCGATGAGCGCCAGGCAGTCCTTGGCGTAGATGCGGGTCGGCTCGAGCATCTCCTCGCCCACCGTGCGGCCGAACTCCTCCACGTGTCCGTGCAGGGGCATCGCGGCGATGTCCAGCAGGACCTTGCGGGCCAGCGAGTAGCCGTTGGAGTGCAGGCCGGAGGAACCCATGGCGATCACCACGTCGCCGGGACGCACGCGGTCGGGACCGAGGATCGAGTCCGCCTCCACGACCCCCACGCCGGTGGCGGAGATGTCGTAGGCGTCGTCGGGCATCAGTCCGGGGTGCTCGGCGGTCTCTCCGCCCAGCAGGGCACAGCCGGCCAGCACGCAGCCCTCGGCGATGCCGGCGACGATCTCGGCCACCCGCTCGGGCACGACCTTGCCCACCGCGATGTAGTCCTGCAGGAACAGCGGCTCGGCACCGGAGACCACGAGGTCGTCCACCACCATGGCCACCAGGTCCAGGCCCACCGTGTCGTGCTTGTCCATGGCCTGCGCCACGGCGATCTTGGTGCCCACCCCGTCGGTGGAGGCAGCCAGGACCGGCTCGCGGTAGTGACCGGGCTTCAGGGCGAACAGCCCGGCGAAGCCACCGAGACCACCCAGCACCTCCGGACGGCTGGCGCGCCGAGCAGACGGGGCGAACAGCTCCACCGCCCGGTCCCCAGCCGCGATGTCCACGCCGGCCGCGGCGTAGGAGGCGCCCGCCGAGGAGGACTCAGCAGGATCGTGCGGGTGGTCGCTCATGGCAGGGAAGCTCCGGATCATTCGTTGCGGGATGCGCCGCAACGGTACCGGAGTACCCGCTGGCGACCCTATTCTCCGTCCCGAAACCGGACCCACGCCAGGTCAGCCCCGCGCCGCTGCGCCACGCGAGCCCGCTCCGCTGCGCTACGCGAGCTGGCCGCCGACCTTGGTGTATCCCCGCAGCAAGTCCCGGCTGATGATCAGCCTCTGCATCTCGTCGGTGCCCTCGAAGATCCGCCACAGCCGCACGTCGCGGTACCACTGCTCGATGGGCATCTCCCGGGTGTAGCCCATGCCGCCGTGGATCTGCATGACTCGGTCCACCACGCGGTTGATCATGTTCGTCCCGTAGAGCTTGGCGATGGCGCTGTCGTGCCGGGAGTCCAGGCCCTGGTCGACGTTCCACGCCGCCTTGAGCACCAGCCAGCGCGCGGCCTCCAGCTCCACGTCGGAGTCGGCGATCATCCACGCGACTGCCTGGTTGGCGCCGATCGGCTTGCCGAAGGTGGTGCGGTCGTTGGCCTGCTGCAGCGCCAGCGACAGCAGCCGCTCGGCGCCGCCCACCGCGCGGGAGGGGATGAGGTAGCGGCCCTTACCGATCCACGCCATCGCCAGCTCCCAGCCCTGACCCACCTCGCCCAGGACGTTGCTGCCCGGCACCCGCACGTTGTCCAGCACGATGGTGGCCGGCCGCGCCGAGCCCATCGTCTCGATGGGCGAGGTGGTGTAGCCCATCTCGCGGTCCACCAGGAACGCCGTGAATCCCCCCTTGGTGCCCTTGTCCGAGTCGGTGACCGCGATGCAGATGATGAAGTCGGAGTCGTTGCCGCCGGTGATGAAGACCTTCTCGCCGTTGATGATCCAGTCGTCGCCGTCCCGCTTGGCGGAGGTCCGGATGTTCGCGGCGTCGGAGCCGGCACCCGGCTCGGTGATGGCGAAGCAGGACTTGCGCTCCCCGGAGATCGCCGGCTTGAGGTAGCTCTCGGCCTGCTCGGGGTTGCAGTAGAAGAGGATGTTGTCGGTCTCGCCGCCCGGGCGGAACCAGATGAAGCTGCGCCCGAACTCCATCTCCACCAGCGATCGGGTGACCGCCGGCAGGGCCAGGCCGCCGTACTCCTCCGGGGTGCTCAGCCCCCACAGGTCGAACGTCTTGGCCTTGGCCTGCAGCTCGGCCATCTCGTCGGAGGTGACGGCGTTGGGGCCGCCCTCCCGGCCGCGACGCATGATCTCGCTCTCCAGCGGGATCAGCTCACGCTCCACGAAGGTGCGCACGGTGGAGCGCATCGCGCGCTCCTCGTCAGAGATCGAGAAGTCGACCATCAGAGTTCCTTTGCGTCAGAGGGAGCGAGCAGACTGGGTGGGCTAGAACGCTGGGTGGGCTAGAAGGCTGGGTGGGCTAGAAGGCTGGGTGGGCTAGAAGGCTGGGTGGGCTAGAAGGCTGGGTGGGCTAGAAGGCTGGGTGGGCTAGAAGGCTGGGTGGGCTAGAAGGCTGGGTGGGCTAGAAGGCGCTGACGCCGGTGAGTGCGCGGCCCAGCAGCAGGGTCTGCACCTGGGTGGTGCCCTCGTAGAGGGTGAGCACGCGCGCGTCGCGCAGGTACTTGGCCAGCGGGTACTCCTCCACGAAGCCGTAGCCACCGAACACCTGCAGGCAGCGGTTGGCCGCCCGCACCGCGGACTCGGCGGCGTAGTACTTGGCGGCGGAGGCCTCCGCCCGGAAGGGCTGACCGCGGTCGCAGAGGTCGGCGGCACGCCACACCAGCAGCCGGGCGGCGTCGCGCTCCACCTGTGTCTCCACCAGCAGCTGCTGCACCAGCTGGTGCCCGGCGATGGTGCGGCCGAACTGCTCACGGCTGGCGGCGTAGTCCAGCGCAGCGTCCAGGCACGCGGTGGACAGACCCACGGCCGAGGCGGCGATGGAGGTGCGACCGCGGTCCAGCGCGGTCATCGCCACGGTGAACCCGCGGCCCTCCTCGCCGAGCATGGCCGAGGCGGGCACCCGCACGGCGTCCAGGTGCAGCGCCGCGGTGTCCTGCCCGCGCAGGCCCAGCTTGTCGGTGATCTTGGTGGTGGAGAAGCCGGCGGAGTCGGTGGGCACGAGGAAGGCGCTCACCCCGCGGCCGCCCTCGCCGCCGGTGCGGGCCATCACCAGCGCGACGTCGGCCCAGTTGCCGTTGGTGATGAACTGCTTGGAGCCGGTGATCAGGTAATCGCCGCCGTCGCGGACCGCCTTGGTGGTGAGGTTGCCGGCGTCGGAGCCCACCCCGGGCTCGGTGAGGCCGAAGCAGCCCACCATCTCCCCCGAGCAGATGCCGGGCAGCCAGCGCTCCTGCTGCTCCGGGGTGCCGAAGCGGGCGATGCTCTTGCCCACCAGGCCCAGGGAGACGCTGACGATGCCGCGGATGGCCTGGTCGCCCCGGCCCAGCTCCTCGATGGCCAGGCAGTAGGCGAACATGTCGCCACCGGACCCGCCCAGCTCCTCGGGCACCCCCAGGCCCAGCAGCCCGGCTCGGCCCAGCTTGCCCACGATGGCGCGGTCGACCTGCTCGGCGCGGTCCCACTCCGCGGCGAAGGGCACCACTTCCTTGTCGACGAACGCTGCCGCCGACTCCTTCAGGGCCTGGTGCTCCTCGGACAACGTGAGGTCCACGCGGGTCTCCCTCCGCCGATCTCCAGCCGTGCCTAACACCGTTAGGTTACGCTGGGGCCCGTGCGTGACGTCAACCCCCAAAGAGTGCGCGAGGCCGCCCTCGAGCTGATCGACACCGAGGGCCTGGCTGCGCTGAGCATGCGTCGGCTGGCCACGGAGCTGGGCGTGCAGGCCCCCTCGCTGTACCACCACGTGGCGGGCAAGACGGAGCTGCTGGACTCCCTGGTGGAGCAGGTGGGGGCCGGCGCGGACGCGTCCTGGTTCGGCGAGCACGCCTGGGACGAGGCGCTGCTGCGGTGGGGCCGCACGTACCACGCCGCACTGGCCGCGCACCCCGCGCTCGCCCCGCTCTTCGTCAGCTCTCCGGGCAGCTCGGACGCGGCGCTGCGCCGCATCGACCGCGTGCACGGCGGGCTGGTGGCTGCGGGATGGACGCCGCGCGAGGCCACCGAGATCGCGGCCGCGGTGAAGTTCCTGGTGATGGGCGCGGCGTCGGGGTCGATCGCGGCGGGGTTTCCGGCCGACCCGGAGCTGTACGCGGGCCGCTACCCCAACCTGGGCAACGCCCACCGCCTGGCCAGCCACCGCAGCCGGGTGGACGCCGACGCGGTGGAGCTGGCGCTGGTGGCCCTGGTGGACGGCCTGCGCCTGCGGCTGGACCAGCGGCGGGCAGCCGGCTCGAGCCAGCAGCCCGGCTAGCGGATGGCGGCGTCGACCGAGCGGACCAGGTCCTCCGCGGCGCTGTCCAGCATGTCGCCCAGCACGTTCTCGTCGATCTTCGTCTCGCGAGCCAGCGGGATCGGGTAGTGCCCGTCGAAGCAGGCCGAGCACAACCGGTCGCGGGGCTGCTCGGTGGCCTCCACCATCCCGTCGATAGACACGTAGCCCAGGGAGTCGGCGCCGATGGCCCGGCGCACACCCTCGAAGATTCCGTCGGCGGTGTCCAGGCCGTTGGCGATGAGCTCGGCCGGGCTGGCGAAGTCGATGCCGTAGAAGCAGGGCCAGCGCACCGGCGGGGAGGCGATGCGCACGTGCACCTCGAGGGCACCGGCCTCGCGCAGCATCCGCACCAGGGCCCGCTGGGTGTTGCCGCGGACGATGGAGTCGTCCACCACCACGAGCTTCTTGCCGCGGATGATCTCCTTGAGCGGGTTGAGCTTGAGCCTGATGCCGAGCTGGCGGATGGTCTGCGAGGGCTGGATGAAGGTGCGCCCGACGTAGGAGTTCTTGACCAGGCCCTGCCCGTAGGGGATGCCCGACTCCTGGGCGTAGCCGATCGCGGCGGGGGTGCCCGACTCCGGCACCGGGATGACCAGGTCGCCCTCGGCGGGGTGCTCGCGCGCCAGCAGCCGGCCGATCTCCACCCGGGTGGAGTGCACGGAGCGCCCGGCGATGGTGGTGTCCGGGCGGGCGAGGTAGACGTACTCGAACACGCACCCCTTGGGCTCGGCCTGGGCGAAGCGGGTGGAGCGCAGGCCGTCGGCGTCGATGGCCAGCAGCTCACCGGGCTCGATCTCGCGGACGAAGGAGGCGCCGACGATGTCGAGGGCCGCGGTCTCGCTGGCCACCACCCAGCCTCGCTCCAGCCGGCCCAGGCACAGCGGATGCACGCCCTGCGGGTCACGGGCGGCGTAGAGGGTGTTCTCGTCCATGAAGGCCAGGCAGAAGGCGCCGCGCAGGGTGGGCAGCAGCGCCATGGCGGCCTGCTCCACGGTGGAGTCGGCCGCGGCGTGCGCCAGCAGTCCCGCGACCACGTCGGAGTCGGTGGTGGAGTTCATGCCGCCGCGCGGAGGCAGCAGGCCCAGCTCACGGGTGCGCTGGGAGAGCTCGGCGGTGTTCACCAGGTTGCCGTTGTGGCCCAGGGCGATTCCGGTTCCGGCGGCGGTGGTGCGGAAGGTGGGCTGGGCGTTGTCCCAGCTGGTGACGCCGGTGGTGGAGTACCGGGTGTGCCCGACGGCGACGTGCCCGCGCAGCGCGCTCAGGGTCTGCTCGTCGAACACCTGGCTGACCAGCCCGAGGTCCTTGAACACCAGCACCTGCGTGCCGTCGGCCACGGCGATGCCGGCGGCCTCCTGGCCGCGGTGCTGCAGGGCGTAGAGCCCGTAGTAGGTGAGCTTGGCGACGTCCTCACCGGGCGCCCAGACACCGAAGACGCCGCACTCCTCCCGAGGGCTGTCGTCCTCCAGCGCAGCGGGGCTGTCCTGCGCGGCTGGCGAGTGTTCAGCTTTGACCACCGGGTGGCGCTCCCTCACAGATAGGACCTGGGGCACAACCGAGTCTACGGCCTGACACGCTGCGCGCCGACCGGGCTCCAGTGATGCCCACCACCAGCGGCGACGGCGCCGCAGGAGGTCACCGCACCCGCAGTCCCGCCAGCAGCTCGGGCGAGCCCGTGCCCCGGGGCAGCACCACCATGCCGGCCAGCCCGAGCCGGAGCGTGGCCGCGTCTGCCGCCAGCACCGCCTCCGACGCCGCGCCACTGGCCGCACCCCGGCGCGAGACCGACTCCGGCGCCACGTGCCCGGCCGGGTCGACGAGGCCGGTGGGCACGCCGAGGGGCAGCGGGACCGCGCCGGGATCGAGCCGGAGGGTCCAGCTCGCCGGCACGTCGGTGCAGCGCACCGCCACCGTGCCCGCCGCCTCGGCGGTGGCGGACCCGGGCTCGGCGGCCGCGGTGGCCAGCAGCACCGTGAGGTGCTCGTCGATGCCGTCCAGCAGCAGCCACGGGGGCAGCGCGGCGGGCACCTCCATCGCCACCTGCACCTGCCACGCGCGAACGCTCAGCGCGTGCGCGCTGCGCCGCAGCCAGAACCCGGCCTGCGGCGCCACGGCCGGCGACGGCGACCAGCACGGCCGGCGGCTCGGGGAGCGCGACAGCGCACCCAGCAGCTTCTCCCCGGCCACGTCCAGCGGCTTGGCCTGCTCGGGGGCGCGCCGAGGCACCAGCGCCGTGGAGGACAGCTGCTCGGTCACCCCGGTGGCAAACACGGCGGCCCAGCTCATCACCTCCGCCACGTCGGTGCCGGGCCCGAGCACCACCGGGCGGGCGGGATCGGCCGCAGTGAGGACCTGCAGCGCGGCCCCGATCGTGGAGAGGTAGGCCTCCCGGGTGGGCGGTCCGGGAGCGGCAGCAGTCATGGCTGCAATGCTGCCAGCCCGGAACCGTCCGTGGGAGCGTTCCGTCCCACGGGCATGACAACCGGGGTGGGCATCGACGTTGCGGGACTACAGGGGCTGGCCCCGCTGGGCGGGTCGGCCAGGTCAGGGGCGGAGGGTCTCGGTCAGCTGCAGCTGACCCCGGGTGACGCCGGCACCCCGGACGGGGAGGCGCTGGTCCTGGCGGTGCAGCGCTTCGCCGACCGGGTCTCGGCCGCGGTGCGCACCACCAGCGTCGACCTGCAGCGCTTCTCCCAGCTGGTGGGCGCGGCCGGCGCGACGTACGCCGGCGTCGACCAGGGGCTGGCGGACCAGCTGGGGCGGATGCGCGGGATGACCCAGCGATGAGCGACCCGCGCACCGTCTACGCCGAGCTGACCAGCGGAAACCTCGGTGCAGGCCCAGCCACCACCGTGGCCGGGGGCCGCAGCGCCCTGGCCGCCGAGCTGCGCACGGTGGCCGACACCCGCGGACAGCTGGTGACCCTGTGGTTCGCCGGGCTGGGCTCCGCGAGTGCGCTGCGCAGCCTGGACCAGCGCAGCACCGACCTCGGCCGCGCCGACGACGACCTCAGCGCGGCCGCCCGGCTGCTGGGCGAGCTGGCCACCGAGCAGCAGCGCGTGCACCAGGTGGCCGGTGTGCTCATGCAGGAGTGGCAGCGGGCCTCCCAGGTGCTGCTGCCGGCAAACCCTCCCCTGTTCGAGCTGGTCACCGAGAACGTCCACAGCCGGCTCAAGGAGGTGCAGTCCATCCACCGCGGCGAGCTGGACCGCATCGCCCGCGCCTTCGACGGGCTGGCGGTGCAGCCCGCGGTGGGCGCCTCGGCCAGCACTCCCGGCGACGCCGCGCTGCCCGCGCCGGGAACGCAGCCCGCTGCCGTCGCCGCGTGGTGGAAGAGCCTGACCACCGAGCAGCAGGCCAGCCTGCGCTCCCAGCACCCCGACGCGCTGAGCGAGCTGGACGGGCTGCCGCCGGCCGTCCTGGACGAGGTGAACCGCGCCCGGCTGCGTCGCGACCACGACTCCGCCCAGCAGCAGCTGGACGACGCCGATCGGCGGCTGCGCGAGCTCGGGCTGTCCGGCACGCCCGACGCGATGCTGCTGGGCAGCTTCCCACCCGAGGTGCGCGCAGCCGCGCTGGACCGGGCCACCGCGGAGCAGCTGCTGCAGCGCACCCAGCAGGTGGACGACGCTGTTCGCAGCGCGCAGGCCATGGCGGCACAGTCTCCGGGGACCGGGCCGGTGCAGCTGCTCAGCTACCGCTCCACCGGCCCCGGCGGGCTGGCCATCTCCTTCGGCGACCCCTCGCTGGCCAAGCACGTCGCCGTTGCCGTCCCGGGGACCTCGTCGGGTCCGGGCAGCCCCGGCCTCGACCAGGCCGCGGCCCTGCGCCGGGCCATGGACGAGCGCGACCCCGGCGGCTCGCACGCGACCGTGCAGTGGGTGGACTACGACGCCCCGGACAGCATTGGTGACGTGCAGGCGGTGGCCCAGACGGGCAACGCCGAGAAGGGCGCGCCCACGCTGGTCGGCGACGTGGCGGGGTGGCGGGCCGCGGCTGGGGCGGCGCAGGTCGGCCCGCCGCAGCACGTCACCGTGGTGGGTCACTCCTACGGCAGCACCGTGGTGGGCTTCGCCGCGCAGCACGGGCTGGCGGCCGACGACGTGGCCCTGGTCGGGTCACCCGGCGTCGGTGCGACCTCGGCGGACCAGCTCTCCCCCGGCCGGGGCCACGTGTGGGCAGGCTCGGCCGAGCACGACCCGGTGGTCCAGCTCACCCGGGGCAGCGGCCTCACCAGCCTGCCCTCGGGCGTCGGCCCCTACGACCCTGGGTTCGGCAGCCGGCAGTTCGAGGCCACCAGCACGGACATCCTCGAGAACGCCCACGGCGGCTACTACCACGAGGGCACGCCGTCGCTGCGCAACCTGGCGGCCATCTCCACCGGCGACTACGACGACGTCACCGCGGCCAAGCCGTGGGACACCGCAGCCCCGAAGGCGCTGGCCTTGGCGGGGCTCGAGGCTGCCGGAGACGTCGCCCACGGCACCGCGCGCACCGTGGGAGAGCTGCTGCAGGGCGATCTCGACGACGCGAGGCGAAGCGTGGCCGCCACCGGCAAGGAGATGGTGGGCGACGCCGCCGACGCCGCGGCATCCATCGTCGGCGACCGTGCGGAGGTGCTCACTGCCCCCGTGAAGGCGGTGAAGGGCGTGCTGGGGCTGCTCGGCTAAGGGCTGCTGGCCTAAGGACGCAGCAGCGGCAGCCAGTGAGCGATCTCCTCGGCCCGGGTCCCGGACGACTGCAGCAGCGCCTGCGCTCGGGCCGCGTCAAAGGTGGTCCGTCCCGTCACCAGCAGCAGCCAGGTGCGCGGATCGAGCTCCACCACGTTGGGCGGGGTGCCGCGGGTGTGCCGCGGCCCGGCGATGCACTGCACCGCCACGAACGGCGGCACCCGCACCTCCACGCTGTTGCCCGGCGCGGCCTGGGCCAGCGTGCGAGCCGACAGCCGCACCGCCGCCGCCAGCGAGCTCCGGTCGGGCTCGGGCACCCGTGGGTCGTCCAGCCAGGGCAGCACCGCCAGCACCGCCGCACGCATCTGGGCCTGGTCGACGGGTCCACGGGTAGCCACGGCCGTGAAGCCTAGGACTGCGCACCCCGCCGGCTCACCGGTGCCCGCGCCGTAGGGTTGGCGCGTGCTGAGCATCGACGACCTGGCGACGTACTGGGGCAGGCGGGCCGAGCAGCCCGGCGACATCCACTACCTGGCGCTGGGCGACTCGCTCACCCAGGGCTACGGCGCGGGGTCACCGGCACAGAGCTTCGTGAGCACCCTCGCCGGCCTGCTCACCGACGCCACCGGCGCCTCGGTGGCCGTCACCAACCTCGCGGTGTGCGGGGCCCGGCTGGAGGACCTGGTGATCGACCAGCTGCCGGCGCTGGCGCGGCTGCGCCCCGACGTCGTGACCGTCTGCATCGGCACCAACGACGCCACCCACACCGACCCCGACCGCTTCCGCGACGTCTTCACCCGGTTGTGCGACACCCTGCCGAACGGCACCTTCGTCGCCGACGTGCCCGACTTCCAGGGCGGCCACGGCGACGACGAGGCCCGCGAGCTGTCCGCGATCATCCGCGAGGTGGTGGCCGCCCGCCCCGCACTGGTGCCGGTGGCGGTGCAGGCCGCGACCGCGGGCATGACCGTCACCGAGTTCGGCACCGGCTTCGCCCACCCCGACGACGTCGGCTACCAGCGCTACACCCGGGCCTTCTGGGAGGCGATGGAGCCGGCGCTGCTCCGCTAGGACGTCACCGCCACGTCCTGGCCGAACAGGGCCGGCAGGGTCGCCTCGAAGGTCTCCCGCAGCTCGGCCAGCGACACGGTGAACTGGCCCTGCACCTCGATGTCGTCGGAGCCCTCGTCCACCACGCCGATGCGCGTCCACGGCAGACCGCGGTTGGTGCACATGCTGGTGAAGCGCGGCTCCTCGCTGCGCGGCACCGCCACCAGGATGCGGCCGGAGGACTCGCTGAACAGCTGCACGAACGGGTCGGAACCCTCGGGCAGCAGGATGCGGCAGCCGGTGTCGCCGTTGAGCGCGGCCTCCACCACGGCCTGGGCCAGCCCGCCCTCGGAGAGGTCGTGGGCGGCGGAGATCAGTCCGTCGCGGGAGCCGGCCAGCAGGATCTCGGCCAGCAGCTGCTCCCGGGCCAGGTCCACCTTGGGCGGGGTGCCGCCGAGGTGGTCGTGCACGACCTGGCTCCAGATCGAGCCACCGAGCTCCTCGTGGGTCTCGCCCAGCAGGATCAGCGTCTCGCCGGGGGTGTTGCCGAAGCCGGTGAGGATGCGGCGGTCCACCTCGTCGATCACGCCGAGCACCCCCACCACCGGCGTCGGCAGGATGGCGGTGGTGCCGGTCTGGTTGTAGAAGCTGACGTTGCCGCCGGTCACCGGGATACCCAGCTGCACGCAGCCGTCGGCCAGGCCGCGCACGGCCTCGCTGAACTGCCACATCACGCCCGGGTCCTCGGGGGAGCCGAAGTTCAGGCAGTTGGTCACCGCGACCGGGGTGGAACCGGTGGTGGCGACGTTGCGGAACGCCTCGGCCAGCGCCAGCTGCGCCCCGGTGTAGGGATCCAGCGCGGTGTAGCGCCCGCTGGCGTCGGTGGCCAGCGCGATGCCCCGGCCGGTGGTCTCGTCGATGCGCAGCACGCCGGCGTCGGCGGCCTCGGCCAGCACGGTGTTGCCGCGGACGTAGCGGTCGTACTGCTGCACCACCCAGCGGCGGCTGCACAGCTGCGGCGAGCCCACCATCTGCAGCAGGGTGGCCTTGAGCTCGTCCGGGGTGGACGGGCGGGCCAGCGTGTCCGGGGTGTTCGCGACCAGCGCGTCCTGGCCGGCCGGACGCTGCACGGGGCGCTCGTACACCGGGCCCTCGTGGGCCACGGTGCGCGGCGGCACGTCCACCACGGTCTCGCCGTGCCAGGTGATCTCCAGGTTGTCGCCGTCGGTGACTTCGCCGATGACGGTGGCCAGCACGTCCCACTTGCGGCAGATGGCCATGAACGCGTCCACGTTCTCCGGCGCCACCACGGCGCACATGCGCTCCTGGGACTCGCTGGAGAGCACCTCGGCCGGGGTCATCCCGGTGGCCCGCAGCGGGACGGCGTCCAGCTCCACGCGCATGCCGCCGCTGCCGGCGCTGGCCAGCTCGGAGGTGGCGCACGACAGCCCGGCTCCGCCCAGGTCCTGGATGCCCACCACGACGCCGGAGGAGTACAGCTCCAGGCAGCACTCGATGAGCACCTTCTCGGTGAACGGGTCGCCCACCTGCACCGCGGGCAGCTTCTTGCGGCCACCGCCGTGCTCGTCGCCGTCGAAGGTGGCCGAGGCCAGCACCGAGACGCCGCCGATGCCGTCCAGGCCGGTGCGGGCGCCGAACAGGATGATCTTGTTGCCCGTGCCGGAGGCGAAGGCCAGGTGCAGGTCCTCGGTGCGCATCACGCCGGCGCACAGCGCGTTCACCAGCGGGTTGCCCGCGTAGGACTCGTCGAAAACCAGCTCGCCGCCCACGTTGGGCAGGCCGAGGGAGTTGCCGTAGCCACCGACGCCGGCGACGATGCCGTGCACCAGCCGCTTGGTGTCCGGGGCATCGGCTCTGCCGAAGCGCAGCTGGTCCATCACCGCGATCGGGCGGGCACCCATGGCCATGATGTCGCGGACGATGCCGCCCACCCCGGTGGCCGCCCCCTGGTAGGGCTCCACGTAGGACGGGTGGTTGTGGCTCTCCACCTTGAAGGTGACCGCCCAGCCGTCGCCGACGTCGACCACGCCGGCGTTCTCCCCGATGCCGGCGAGCATGCCGGAGCGCATCTGCTCGGTGGTGGTCTCGCCGAAGTACTTCAGGTGCACCTTGGAGGACTTGTAGGAGCAGTGCTCGCTCCACATCACCGAGTACATGGCCAGCTCGGCGTCGGTGGGCCGCCGCCCGAGGATCTCCCTGATGCGCGCGTACTCGTCGTCCTTGAGACCGAGCGCGGCGTAGGGCTGCTCCAGGTCGGGAGTCTCGGCGGCGTTGGCAGTGGTATCGACAGGCACAGGCACGCGCAACAGCCTATCGAGGGGTCGCAGCACCCCTCTTACTCGCCTGGTCAGGGCTCCACAGCACACCACCGGCTACCAAGGAGTAACTTCTCCGCCCGACCTCTCTCCCACCTGGCAGGAGCACCCCGATGACCGAAGCATCCCCCGGCGCCAGCGCCGGGACGGGCGGGAGCCGGGCCGAGACCACGCTGCGGCGCGGCATCACCGGGCCGCTGCTCTACGTCTTCATCCTCGGTGACGTCCTCGGCGCCGGGGTCTACGCCCTGGTCGGCGAGGTGGCGGGCGAGGTCGGCGGCGCGGTGTGGGTGCCGCTGCTGGTGGCGCTGGCGATGGCGCTGCTGACGGCCTCCTCCTACGTGGAGCTGGTGACCAAGCACCCGCGCGCCGGCGGTGCCGCGATCTTCGCCCAGCGGGCGTACCAGAAGCCGCTCATCTCCTTCCTGGTCGGCTACTGCATGCTCGCCGCCGGCGTGACCAGCGCCGCCGGGCTGGCCCTGGCCTTCTCCGGCGACTACCTCGGCGTCTTCCTGGACGTCCCGATGGTCCCTGCTGCGCTGGTGTTCCTGCTGGTGGTGGCCCTGCTCAACGCCCGGGGCATCAAGGAGTCGCTGCGGGCGAACCTGGTGATGACGACGGTGGAGGTGGGCGGCCTGGTGCTGGTGGTGGTGCTCGCCGGCATCGTGCTGGGCCGCGGCGACGGCGACCTGGGCCGGGTGGTGGAGTTCAACGCCGACACCACCCCGGCACTGGCGGTGCTCAGCGCGGCGCTGCTGGCGTTCTACTCCTTCGTCGGCTTCGAGACCTCCGCCAACGTGGCCGAGGAGGTTCGCGACGTCCGCCGCGTCTTCCCGCGGGCCATGTTCGGGGCCCTGCTCACCGCCGGTGCCGTCTACGTGCTGGTGGGCATCGCCGTCTCGGTCGTGCTGCCGCCCGACCAGCTCGCACAGTCCACCGGGCCGCTGCTGGAGGTGGTCAGCGCCGCCGACGCCGGGGTGCCGTCCCGGATGTTCAGTGCCATCGCCCTGGTGGCGGTGGCCAACGGTGCGCTGCTCACCATGATCATGGCGAGCCGGCTGGCCTACGGGATGGCCAACCAGGGCCTGCTGCCGGGCGTGCTGAACAGCGTGCTGACCCACCGCAGGACCCCGTGGGTGGCCATCGCGGCGACCACCGTGGTGGCCATGGCGCTGGCCACCACCGGCTCGCTGGCCACCCTGGCCGAGACCGTGGTGCTGCTGCTGCTCGTGGTGTTCATCAGCACCAACCTGGCGGTGCTGGTGCTGCGCAAGGAGCAGGTGGACCACGACTACTTCCGCACGCCCACGGTGCTGCCCGTGCTGGCGCTGGTGAGCTGCGTGGTGCTACTGACCCAGCAGAGCGCGGCCACCTGGGCGCGCGCCGGCGGTCTGGTAGCGATCGGGGTGGTGCTGTACCTGGTGAGCCGGCTGGGCACCCGCCGGTCTCCGGCCGAGGAGGACCCGACCGCCGCCGCGCCCGCCGAGCACGCCGGCTAGCCCTGGCGGTCGCGGTCCTTGCTGGGCTGCACCCGCTTGGGCTCACCCGCCATCTTGGGGTAGTTCGGCGGGTAGGGCAGGTCGCCGAGCCCGCCGGCCTCGTCCCGCTCGGCCAGCTCCAGCAGCGTGTCCAGGGAGAACGCCTTGGCGTCCAGGTCGGCCATCGGGTCGCCGCGGCGGGCCAGCAGGTCGGGCACGGTGGCCATGGTGAAGTCGTCCGGGTCGACGTCCACCAGCTCGGCCCAGGTCACCGGGGTGCTCACCGTGGCCCGCGGGGTCTTGCGCACCGAGTAGGCGCTGGCGATGGTGCGGTCGCGGGCGTTCTGGTTGAAGTCCACGAAGATCTGCTCGCCGCGCTGCTCCTTCCACCACGCCGTGGTCACCCTGCCGCCAGCGCCGCGCTCCACCTCGCGGGCCAGGGCGATGGCGGCGCGGCGCACCTCGGTGAAGGTCCAGCGGGGCTCGATCCGCACGTACACGTGCAGGCCGCGCCCGCCGGAGGTCTTGGGGAACCCCACCAGCCCGAGCTCGTCCAGCAGCGGCTGCACCACCTCCAGCGCCACCGCGCGGGCCTCGGCGAAGGCGGTGCCCGGCTGCGGGTCGAGGTCGATGCGCAGCTCGTCGGGGTGGTCGGTGTCGGTGCAGCGGGCGTGCCACGGGTGGAAGGTGACCGTGCCCATCTGCGCCGCCCACACCACCTCCGCGGCGTGGCGCACCCGCAGCGCGTCGGCGGTGCGCCCGGACGGGAAGGCCACCTGGCAGGTCTGCAGGTAGTCGGGGTGCTTGGCGGGGATCCGCTTCTGGTACACCTCCTCGCCCTCGATGCCGTCGGGGAAGCGCTGCAGGTAGGTGGGCCGGTCGCGCAGCGCGTTCACGATCACCCCGGACTCGGCGACGGCCTGGTAGTAGTGCGCCAGGTGCAGCTTGGTGCCGCCGTCCGCGCCGAGGGCGGGGAACATGATCTTGTCGGGGCTGCTCAGGCGCACCTCCACACCGTGGACGTCCAGCAGCTCCGGCGGTGTCTTTCCTGCGGGCGTCTTGCTGGGCATCACTGGCCTCCATCGGCGAGCACGTCGGCGAGGTCGAACCGGACGGGCACGTCCAGCTGGTCGTAGGTGCACGAGGAGGGGGTGCGGTCGGGGCGCCAGCGCAGGAACTTGGCGGCGTGGCGCAGCCGGTCGCCCTCCATCTGGTCGTAGGCCACCTCCACCACCCGCTCCGGTCGCAGCGGCACCCAGGAGTGGTCCTCGCGGGCGTTCCACCGGTTGGGCTCACCCTCGTGGACCACGTCCGACCCCAGGCGCAGCGGCTGCAGCTCCTCGAGCAGCTCCTTGCGCCGCTGTGCGGTGAACGCCGAGGCGCCGCCGATCATGTGCATCTCGTCGCCGTCGTAGAGGCCGAGCAGCATGGAGCCGATGCCGGGCACGCTCTTGTGCGGCCGGTAGCCGATGACCACGCAGTCGGCGGTGCGGTGGTGCTTGACCTTGATCATCTCCCGGCGGTCCGGTGCGTAGTGCCCGGCGAGCCGCTTGGCCACCACCCCGTCCAGCCCGGCGCCCTCGAACTCGGCGAACCACTGCTGGGCGATCGCGGCGTCGGTGGTGGCCGTGGTGACGTGGCAGGTGGGCCCGGTGACGCCCAGGCCCAGCAGCAGCTCGCGACGGCGGGAGAACGGCTCGGCAGTCAGGTCCTCCGCACCCAGCGCCAGCAGGTCGAAGCCCACCACCTGCGCCGGGGTCTGCTCCGCCAGCAGCGCGATGCGGCTGGCGGCAGGGTGGATGCGCTGGCTCAGGGAGTCCCAGTCCAGCCGGGTGCGGCCGTCGATCTCCCGGGGCACCACGATCTCGCCGTCCAGCACGCACTGCTCCGGCAGCTCGGCGAGCACCCCCGCCACCACCTCGGGGAAGTAGCGGGTCAGCGACTTTCCGCTGCGCGAGCCCAGCTCCACCTCGTCGCCGTCACGAAAGACGATGCAGCGGAAGCCGTCCCACTTGGGCTCGTAGGACCAGATCGGCTCGCCGGCACCCTGCACGGGCACGGCGTCGGCGGCCTTGGCCAGCATGGGCTTGACGGGCGGGCGCACCGGGAGGTCCATCTGCCCATCCTGGCCCAGGCAGCCGGGATCCGGGTAGGGAGAGCCGGCTCAGCCCCGGGCGAGGCGGGCCAGCAGCAGGGTCTCGGCCAGGCAGACGCGCTCGAACTCCGCCAGGTGCAGGCCCTCGTCCACGCCGTGCGCACGGGTGTCGGGGTCCTCCACCCCGGTGACCAGCACGGCCGCGTCCGGGAAGGCGTCGACGAACTCGGCGATGAACGGGATGGAGCCACCCATCCCCATGTCCACCGGTTCGGTGCCGTCCCAGGCGTCGCGGAAGCTGGACCGGGCGGCGTCGTAGGCCGGTCCGCTGGCGTCGATGGCGCAGGGCTGGCCGGTCTCCCCACCGGTGACCGTCACCTGAGCGCCCCAGCCGACGTGGCTGCGCAGGTGCTCGGTGAGCGCGGCCAGCGCCGCGTGGGCGTCGGTGCCCGGCGGGACGCGCAGGCTCACCTTGGCCCGGGCCACCGGCACCAGCGTGTTGGAGGAGGCGGCCACGGTGGGGGCGTCGATGCCGATGACGGCGATGGCCGGGCCGTTCCACAGCCGCGACACCACCGAGCCGGTGCCCAGCTGCTGCACGCCGTCGAGCAGCGACGACTCCGCCCGCACCCGCTCCTCGGGGTAGTCCAGGTCGGCCGCCTCGCCCTGCGGCAGTCCGGCCACCGCCACCGAGCCGTCGGGGTGGTGCAGCGTCGCCAGCAACCGGCACAGGGTGGTGAGCGCGTCCGGCGCCACCCCGCCCCACAGCCCGGAGTGCACGGCGTGGCCGAGGGTGCGGACCTCGACGACGCAGTCGGCCAGCCCGCGCAGCGAGACGGTGAGGGCAGGGACGCCGACGTCCCAGTTGGCGGAGTCGGCGATGACGATGGCATCCGCGGCGAGGCGGTCGCGGTAGGTGTGCAGCAGCCGGGTCAGCGACGGCGAGCCGGACTCCTCCTCGCCCTCCACGAACACGGTGACCCCCACCGGCGGGGCGCCGCCGTGGGCGCGGAACGCAGCCAGGTGCGCCGCGATGCCCGCCTTGTCGTCGGCGGCGCCGCGGGCGTAGAGGCGCTCGCCGCGCTCGGTGGGCTCGAACGGCGGACTGGTCCACGCCGTGACGTCGCCGGTGGGCTGCACGTCGTGGTGGGCGTAGAGCAGCACCGTCGGCGCTCCGGGCGGTGCCGGGTGGTGGGCGATGACGGCGGGTGCGCCGCCCTCGCTGACCACGTCCACCTGGGCGAAGCCGGCCTCGCGCAGCAGCCGGGCCACGGCCTCGGCGCTGCGCTGCACGTCGGCGGCGCGGGCCGGGTCGGCGTACACCGAGGGGATGCGCACGAGGTCCTCGAGGTCGGCCCGGACCGCGGGCAGCACCTGCGCCAGGGTCTCGCGCAGCTCGGACTCGGAGGGGCTCAGCGCAGCAGTCATGCCCCCGAGCCTAGGACGGGGCCCGACGAGCGGGCCCCGCGGTGCTCACGCGCTGGCGAGCACGCCGTCCAGCACGGACAGGAAGATGCCCAGGCCGTCGTCGGTGGGACCGGTGAGCTTCTCGGTGGCGTGCTCGGGGTGCGGCATCAGCCCCACCACCCGGCCGTCGGCCGAGGAGATGCCGGCGATGGCGCGCATCGACCCGTTGGGGTTGTCGCCGACGTAGCGGAAGACCACGCGGCCCTCACCCTCCAGCTCGTCCAGGGTGTCCTCGGCGGCCACGTAGCGGCCCTCGCCGGACTTCAGCGGCACCAGGATCTCTGCGCCGGCCTCGTAGCGCGAGCTCCAGGCGGTGCTGGTGGACTCCACCCGCAGCCACTGGTCGCGGCACAGGAAGTGCAGGCCGTCGTTGCGGGTGAGCGCCCCGGGCAGCAGCCCGGCCTCGCAGAGCACCTGGAAGCCGTTGCAGATGCCCAGCACCGGCAGGCCGGCGCCCGCGGCGCGCACCACCTCGGTCATCACCGGCGCGAAGCGGGCGATGGCTCCGGCACGCAGGTAGTCGCCGTAGGAGAAGCCACCCGGCACGATCACCGCGTCGACTCCGCGCAGGTCAGCGTCGCCGTGCCACAGGCTGACCGGCTCCGCGCCGGACAGGCGCACGGCGCGGGCGGCGTCGACGTCGTCCAGCGTCCCCGGGAAGGTGATGACTCCGATGCGCGCGCTCACTCCTGCACCCTCCGCACGGTCCAGTCCTCGATCACGGTGTTGCACAGCAGGGTCTGCGCGATCTGCGCCAGCGCGGCGTCGTCGACGTCGTCGGCGACCTCCAGCTCGAAGCGCTTGCCCTGGCGGACGTCAGCGACCCCGGTGAAGCCCAGCCGCGGCAGCGCCCCAGCGATGGCCTGACCCTGGGGGTCGAGGATCTCGGCCTTCGGCATGACGTCCACGACTACTCGGGCCACGCGGCGCTCCCTGGTTAGAATCGGTGTTGACGAGGGTGAGCCTACTGGCAGGGCCGGAGGACGCCTCTCGTCGCCAGGGCCAGACCGCCCCGCAGGGACGGCCCACTGGCCACGCACTGCGAAAGGTCGCTGCGCCGGCAGGTTCGCCGGACGTGTTGTCTTCCCCCACTGGTCATCCGGGCACGGGACTGCTTGATCAGCCGAACTCGGCTCGGTCCGATAGTTTTCGGGTTGTTGGTCTGGGCAACAACTTTCCGCGACGCGACAGGAGCACGAGCACGATGTCACCGTTACGGGAGAGCATCGATCCATCCACGGTGTTGCGCAACCACCTCCCCATGGATCTCACCCGATCGGTGCTCGCCCGCCGTCCCCTGGTGACGGTGGTCCTGGACATCGCCGGGCGCGGCCGCTGGACCCTCTACATCAAGCACGGCGAGGTCAGCCTGGTGGTGGGCGCGATCGCACGTCCCACCTGCTGCATCCGCACCGACGCCGCCACCCTCGCCGACCTGCTGATGGGCCGGCGCAGCGGCGTGGAGGCGTTCCTGACCGGGGACCTGGTGGCCCGCGGCAGCCTGAACACGGTGCTGCAGGTGGGCGGCGCCTTCGCCCCGGAGGCCCACCTGCCCACCCGGGCGCACTCCCGGGAGGTCAGCGCCTACGGCGTGCGCACCGCCTACCTGGAGGCCGGACCGGCCGACGGCCGCCCGGTGGTGCTGCTGCACGGCCTGGGCGCCACCAACGCCTCGATGCTGCCGGTGCTCGCCGACCTGGCCAAGGACCACCGGGTGATCTCCCCGGACACCCCCGGCTTCGGCGCGTCCGAGGCGCCGCCGTGGAAGTACACCGCCGAGCAGATGCACCGCTGGCTGCGCTCGTTCCTGGACGCCGTCGACGCCCGCGGCGCCGTGGTGATCGGCAACTCCCTGGGCGGGCGGCTGGCCCTGGAGCTGGCGCTGCGCGACCCCGACGCGGTGGACCGGCTGGTGCTGCTGTGTCCCGCGCCCGCGTTCCGCCGCTTCCGCCAGCTGGCCCCAGTGGCCAAGCGGCTGCCCATGCTGATGGCCCGGATGCCGTTCGGCCCGCCCCGGCCCGCGCTGGTCACCGGGCTCAAGGCCATGTTCGCCGACCCCAGCCGGTTGCCCTCCACCTGGTACGACGCCGCCATCGACGAGTTCCTCATCGCCATGAAGGACCCGTCCCACCGGCGCGCCGCGCTCTCGGCGATGCTCAACATCTACACCGACGAGCCGTTCGGGGAGTCCGGGTTCTGGGATCGGCTGCCGCACCTGGAGCCGCCGGCGCTGTTCATCTGGGGCGCCGCGGACCGGTTGGTGCCGGCCAGCTTCGCTCGCCACGTCACCGAGGCCCTGCCCGATGCGGAGTCGGTGGTGATCCCCGACTGCGGGCACGTGCCGCAGTTCGAGCTGCCGGAGCTGACCATGCGGCTGACGCGCAGCTTCCTCGCCACCGGTCGCCGCCACGTCCCGGCCGACCGCGTGCTGCGCCAGTGGAAGGACGGCCAGGACAAGCCCGGCCGGTGGGAGAAGGAGTCCTAGATGCAGCTCACCCACCTCGGGCACTCCTGCCTGCTCCTGGAGGCTGAGGGCGTCCGCATCCTCATCGACCCAGGCACCTTCGCCACCGGCTTCGCCGAGCTGACCGGACTGGACGCGGTGCTGGTCACCCACCAGCACCCGGACCACGTGGACGTGGACGCCCTGCCGCAGCTGCTGGGCAACAACCCGGGTGCGCGGCTGGTGGCCGACTACATGACCGCCACCAAGCTGGGTGACCCCTGGACGCCGGTGAGCCCGGGCGAGCGGTTCACGGTGGGACCGGTGCGAGTGCGGGTGGAGGGCGGCACGCACGCGGTGATCCACCCGGACGTCCCGGTGATCGAGAACGTGGCCTACCTGTTCGGCACCGCGGCGCAGCCCAACCACCTGCTGCACCCCGGTGACTCCTTCCACGTGCCCGAGGAGCCGGTGGCGGTGCTGGCGCTGCCGGCCGGCGCCCCGTGGCTGAAGATCGCCGAGGCCGTGGACTACCTGCGGGCGGTGTCGCCGGAGGTCGCCGTCCCCATCCACCAGGCCGTGCTGGCCAAGCCCGAGATGCACTACCGACTGCTGGAGCAGCTGCGCCCGGAGCACACCGAGCTGCGGGTGCTCGAGCACGGCGTGGCCAGCGAGGTCTAGGCCGCCCCGCTGCGGGCCGCCCCGGGGGTGCACGTGGCGTAGGTGACGGGGTCCGCGCCGTGGTGCAGGGCCAGGTCCAGCGCGTCCAGCAGAGCCTGCCGCGGCCCCGAGCTGTCGAGCTGAGCCGCCTTGGCCGCCAGCCGCAGCACTCCGCCGCGCCGGGCGGTCCGGTCCGCGGCCAGCACCAGCGCCCGGCAGCGCCACGGCTCGGTGGTGGTGCCGCCACCCACGCCGAGCACCCGGGACCAGGTGGTGGGGCCGGCAGGCAGCGCACGGACCGCGCCGCGGTCGGCGCAGAGCCGGAAGCCCGCCTGCGGCAGCGCGGCCAGGGCACCGGCGGAGATCGTCCACTGCGGCGGGACGAACAGCCGGGTGCGCAGCCCCACCTGCTCGAGCACCCGGTCGGCGGCGGTCAGGCGCAGCAGGGCCTCGTGCTGGGCCAGGACGGCGAACTCGGCGCGACGCTTGCGGACGGCCGCCTGGTCGTAGCCGTGCAGCACGACGGCGTCCCCCTGCTCGCGGCGGTGGCGCAGCCAGTGCTGGGCCACGGCGTCGGCGGTCAGCCGGTAGCCGCTCTTGCGCCGCGGGGCCACCAGCAGCGACAACGGCACGGCCCGGCGGTCGAGCTCAGCGGCGAAGGCCCGCGCCGGCCCGAGGGTCTCGGCGCGGACCCCGGACAGCGACACGATCACGGAAGCCACCTGCCCAGCACACCCGGTGGAGGTGAACTCCAGGCGTGGCCGCGGCGCACGCTGGGTGAACTGTCGCTAGCGGCCCAGCCAGTCGGCGAAGGACAGCCCGGAGATGCGCTCGTAGGCCTCCACGTACCGCTGGCGGGTCGCGGCCGCCACCTCCGCAGGCAGCGGCGGCGGGGCGTCGTCACCGTGGCGGTCCCAGCCGGAGTCCGGGCCGGTCAGCCAGTCGCGGACGTACTGCTTGTCGAAGCTGGGCTGCACCCGCCCCTCGGTGAAGCCCTCGGCCGGCCAGAAGCGGGAGGAGTCCGGGGTGAGCACCTCGTCGCCCAGCACCAGCCTGCCCTCGGCGTCGCGGCCGAACTCCAGCTTGGTGTCGGCCAGGATCACGCCACGCTCGGCGGCGTGCGCGGCGGCCCGGGAGTAGATGTCCAGCGTGGCGGTGCGCAGCTGCTCGGCCAGCTCAACACCCACCTGCGCCGCCACCGTCGCGAAGTCCACGTTCTCGTCGTGCTCCCCCATCACCGCCTTGGTGGCCGGGGTGAAGATCGGCTCCGGCAGCTGGCTGGCCTCGCCCAGGCCCGCCGGCAGCGTCACCCCGCACACCGACCCGCTCGCCCGGTAGTCGGCCAGGCCGGAGCCGGTGAGGTAGCCGCGGACCACGCACTCCACCGGCACCATGTCCAGCCGGCGCACCACCAGCGCCCGGCCCAGCAGCTCGGCGGGGATGCGCTGGTCGTCGGGCTCGCCGGCCAGGTGGTTCGCCCCGCCCAGCAGCCCGAAGAAGAACACGCTCATCGCGGTGAGCACCCGGCCCTTGTCCGGGATCGGCGTGGGCAGCACGTGGTCGTAGGCCGAGATCCGGTCGGAGGCCACCAGCAGCAGGTGATCGTCGTCGATGGCGTAGAGATCACGCACCTTGCCGGCGGCGACGTGGGTGTAGTCAGCGAGGGAGGGGCGCACGATGATCGAGCCTATCGGGCGAGCGTCGGTTGCCCGTCGACCGCGGGGCGGACCTCGCCGCCCCGGGCGAGCAGCGTGGCGTAGCGCCCGCCGAGGGCGCGCAGCTGCTCGTGCGTGCCGCGCTCCACGGCGCGGCCGTGGTCGAGCACCACGATCTGGTCGGCGTCGCGGACCGTGGAGAGGCGGTGCGCGATGGTGATGGTGGTGCGTCCACGGCTGACCACGTCCAGCGCCGCCTGCACGGCGCGCTCGGTCTCGTTGTCCAGGGCACTGGTGGCCTCGTCCAGCACCAGCACCCGCGGGTCGCGCAACAAGGTGCGGGCGATGGCGATGCGCTGCTTCTCCCCGCCGGAGAAGCGGTGCCCGCGGGCCCCGACCACGGTGTCGTAGCCGTCGGGCAGCGAGGAGATCAGCTCGTGCACCTGCGCGGCTCGCGCCGCCGCCTCGATCTCGGCGTCGGTGGCCCCCGGGCGGGCGTGGCGCAGGTTCTCCCGGATCGTCGCGTGCAGCAGGTAGGTCTCCTGCGAGACCACGCCCACCAGCTCGGAGAGCTCGGCGAGCCGGATGTCGCGCAGGTCCACCCCGTCCAGGGTGACCTGGCCGGTGGTGGGGTCGTGCAGCCGTGCCACCAGCGAGGCCAGCGTGGTCTTGCCGGAGCCGGTCTCCCCCACCAGGGCCAGCGCCGACCCGGGGGGCACCTCGATGGTGACGCCGGTGAGGGCGTCGCGGTGGGAGCCCTCGTAGCGGAAGCCCACGTCGACGAAGCGGACGGCGCCGGCCACCTCCTCCTTCGGCATGGGCACCGGGTGCTCGGGATCGGCGATGTCCACCGGCAGGTCCAGGTACTCGAAGATGCGGCTGAACAGGGCCAGCGAGCTGGTCACCGAGACGCCGACGTCGAGCAGGCTCATCAGCGGCCGGAACAGCGTGCTCTGCAGCCCGGTGAAGGCGACCAGCGTGCCGATGGTCATGCCGCCGGAGGTGGCCGGCAGCCCGGCCGCGAGGTACAGCAGTGCCGGGATGGCCGAGAAGATGATGCTCATCGTGGCCATCCGCCAGCGTCCGGACAGCTGCGAGCGGACCTCGAGGTCGACCAGCAGGTGCGAGGTGGCGGCGAAGCGGTCGGACATGACCGGGCCGGCGCCCAGGGTCTTGCCCAGCTGCACCCCGCTGATGGACAGGCTCTCGTCGATCTGGGTCTGCATGTCCGCCAGCGCGCGCTGGCGCTGGGCGGTGATGGCCCGGCGCATCAGGGCCACCCGACGGGTGAGCCAGATCGCCGGCGGCAGCACCACCAGGGACAGCAGCGACAGCCGCCAGCTCAGCACGGCCATCGCCACCACGGTGCCCACCACCGTGGTCACGTTCGAGGCGATCGACGTCGCGGTGGAGGTGACCACCGTCTGCATGCCACCGATGTCGTTGGTGAGCCGGGACTGCACCTCACCGCCGCGGGTGCGGGTGAAGAAGCTCAGCGACTGGCGCTGCAGGTGGGAGAACACGCTGGTGCGCAGGTTGTGCATCACGCGCTGGCCGACGGTGGTGGAGATCCACGTCTGCACCACGCCCAGCACCGCGCTCACCACCGTGACCACGAGCATGCCGACCACCGCCCACACCAGCAGCGGCACGTCCTGCTCGGGAATCGCGCGGTCGATCACCTCGCGCACCAGGAACGGGGTGGCCAGGGCGACCGTGGACGCCACCACGATCAACGCCATCACCGCCGCGACCTGCCAGCGGTAGGGCGCGAACAGCGAGCCGATCCGGCGCAGGCTCACCGGGGAGTCCTGCAGCTGGGCACGGTCGGCGGGATCAAGCTTGCGGGGGCCGCCACGACCCCCGCCGCGCCCACCGAAGGGTGGAGCCGTCATGTGTCACCACCCCTCTCCAGTGTCGGGGCAACTATGCTGAGGTTCCCTCAACATGAGGTACTTGTCAAATGAGGTAGGCTCGCTGACCATGACGGAGGCATCGGGCGAGCAGCTCCGCGACCTGGTGATGGCCGCCTCCCGTGCGCTGCGCCGCGGCTGGTCCACCGCGCTCGAGCCTTGGGAGCTCTCGCCGCACGAGTTCCGCGCGCTGCGGGCCATCGACGGCGCGGACGCGGGACAGCCGCGGCTCGGCGACGTCGCCAAGGCGCTGCGCATCGCTCCGCGCTCGGCGACGGAGGTGGTGGACCGCCTGCAGGAGCGCGACCTCGTGGAGCGGGTCGCCGACGGGGCGGACCGGCGCGCGGTGTGCGTCCGCCTCACCGACAAGGGCCGACGCCTGGTCGGCGAGATGGCCGCGGCCCGCGATGCTCAGGCCGCGGAGTTCTTCGCCTCGCTCGGCGCGCGCGACCGCGCCGAGCTGCACCGCATCCTCAGCGCCCTGACCGACGACCGGTGACCCCCGCCCCCGGCGGCTACAGGATCGCGCCGGGCGCGTAGCCGGCCGCCTCGGGGTGGGCGTCGACAAGCTGCTGCACCGCGGCGACGACCGCGCTGACCTGGGCGTCGGCGGCACCGATGAAGGCGCTCTTGTCGGCCAGCGCCGCCTCCAGCGCGGAACGGTCCAGCGGCAGGCGGTCGTCGGCGGCCAACCGGTCCAGCAGGTCCGGCTCCTTGCCCTGCTCCCGCATGGCCAGCGCCACGGCCACCGCGTGCTCCTTGATGGCCTCGTGCGCGGTCTCGCGCCCCACCCCGGCGCGCACCGCGGCCATCAGCACCCGGGTGGTGGCCAGGAACGGCAGGTAGCGGGTGAGCTCCTTCTCGATCACGGCCGGGTAGGCGCCGAACTCGGCCAGCACCGTCAGGAAGGTCTCCATCTGGCCGTCGATGGCAAAGAAGGCGTCCGGCAGCGCGACCCGGCGCACCACGGAGCAGAACACGTCGCCCTCGTTCCACTGCGCGCCGGCCAGCTCGGCGGCCATCGAGGCGTAGCCGCGCAGCACCACCTGCAGGCCGTTGACCCGCTCGCAGGAGCGGGTGTTCATCTTGTGCGGCATGGCCGAGGAGCCCACCTGGCCGGGCTGGAAGCCCTCGGTGACCAGCTCGTGGCCTGCCATCAGCCGGATGGTGTGGGCCAGCGACGACGGGGCGGCACCCACCTGCACCAGGGCGGAGAGCACGTCGTGGTCCAGCGAGCGGGGGTACACCTGGCCGACGCTGTGCAGCACGTGGGCGAACCCCAGGTGCTCGGCGACCTTGGCCTCCAGCTGGGCGAGCTTGCCGGCGTCACCGTCGAGCAGGTCGAGCATGTCCTGGGCGGTGCCCATGGGGCCCTTGATGCCGCGCAGCGGGTACCGCGCGATCAGCTCCGCCAGCCGGGTGAGCGCCAGCAGCAGCTCGTCGGCGGCGGAGGCGAAGCGCTTGCCCAGCGTGGTGGCCTGGGCGGCGACGTTGTGGCTGCGCCCGGCCATCACCACCTGCGAGTACTCGGTGGCCCGCTCGGCCAGCCGGGCGGCGACGGCCACGCCGTGGCCGTGCACGTGCTGCATCGAGCGCAGCACCTGCAGCTGCTCGACGTTCTCGGTGAGGTCCCGGCTGGTCATGCCCTTGTGCACGTGCTCGTGGCCGGCGAGGTCGTTGAACTCCTCGATGCGGGCCTTGACGTCGTGCCGGGTGACCCGCTCGCGCTCGGCGATGGAGGCCAGGTCCACGTCGTCGACCACGCGCTCGTAGTCGGCGATCGCCTCGGCCGGCACGTCCACGCCCAGCTCGGCCTGCGCCTTGAGCACCGCGATCCACAGCTGGCGCTCCAGCACCACCTTGTGGGCGGGCGACCACAGCGCGGCCAGCGCGGGGCTTGCGTAGCGGGAGGCCAGGACGTTCGGGATGGGTGTGCTCACGGGGGGTGAGCCTAGTCGGCGGGCACCTGGCGACTTGCGTGCTCGTGCCGGGAGCGGTTGTGTGGACCGGTGACGAATCCCCACCCGATCGACCTGCGCTCCGACACCGTGACCGTGCCGGACGAGAAGATGCGCACCGCCATGGCCACCGCCGAGGTGGGCGACGACGTCCTCGACCGCGACCCCACCATGCGGGCCCTGGAGGAGCGGGTGGCCGACCTGCTCAGCTGCGAGGACGCGCTGTGGACGCCCAGCGGCACGATGGGCAACCTCATCGCGCTGATGCTGCACCTGCGCCGCGGTGACCGCTTCCTGGCCCCTGCCGCTGCGCACGTGCTCGGCTCCGAGCTGGGCACTGCTGCGTGGCTGGCCGGCGGCATGCCCGACCCGCTGCCCCACGACGCCGGCCCGGGACGCCCGTCGGCGGACGCGGTGCGCCAGGCCATCGGCGGCGAGGGCCCGTACTACACGCTGAACACCACTCTGCTGTGCCTGGAGAACACCCACAACTTCGCCGGCGGCGCGGTCACCCCGCCCGCCGAGCACCGCGCCCTGGTGGCCGCGGCGGCCGAGCGCGGCCTGGCCGTGCACCTCGACGGTGCCCGGCTGTGGCACGCCGCGGTGGCGCTGGACGTGCCGCTGACCGCGCTCACCGCGGGCACCGACACCGTGCAGGTGTGCCTGAGCAAGGGCCTGGGCGCCCCGGTGGGCTCGGTGCTGGCCTCCACGTCGGCGCGCATCGCCGAGGCCCGGCGGGTGCGCAAGATGCTCGGGGGCGGGGTGCGCCAGGGCGGGGTGCTGGCCGCGGCCGGGATGCTGGCGCTGGACCGGGTGGAGGAGCTGGCCATCGACCACGCCAACGCCGTGGCCCTGGCCGACGGGCTGCGCGAGCTGGGCTGGACGGTGGACGTGCCGCAGACCAACATCGTGCTCGCCGACTCCCCCGACCCCGCGGCCACGGTGGCCCAGCTGGAGCAGGTGGGGGTGCGCTCGCTCCCGCTGGCCGGCCGGGTCCGGTTCATCACCCACCGCGACGTGTCCGCCGCCGACGTCACCGAGGCGGTGCGGCGCGTGGCCGGGCTTTCCGCGGCGCGCTAGACCGTGTTGATCAAGGACCTGAAGCTGCGTGGGGCCAGGCTGCCCACCCGTTCGCGAGGTGGCGAAGGACTGGCTTCGCCGCTTTGACGCGCTCCGTGGGGAGATCTTGCGCGCGAGATCTCCCCGAGCTCGTGCCGTCGGGGTAGGTGAACGCGTACTCGACCCAGGGGCGAAGTCCTCGTTCGATGCCCTCCCGGTAGTGCCCGGTGACGACCGCGAGCACTTGCCGCTCGAGCTGGTCGGCTTCCCCCTCCCAGCTCGCGTCGCAGGCGTCGCAGCCACAAGCCGGGTAGTGGAAGTCGTGCAGCAAGCCGGCATTCATGATGATGCCGGGGTACGCGGTGAACACGATCGTCGCCGCGGCGCACGCCGGGTCATTCGGTCGAATCCGTACTGCACGTGCAGCTTCAGGGGCCGGGCGAAGCAGCTCCGCCGCCGTCACCTCGCCCTCAGTGACTTCAACGTCGTAGGCGTCACGCAGATGTGCGATGAGGGCGTCAGCGACTACGTGCAGCGGTGCGAACCGCTCCGGATGCGAGTCAATCGAGTAGGTCTGCTCCGGTGGCGACCCGTGCCACCGGTTCCCGTAGTCGATGATCTGACCGTCGGCGTCGCGGAACACCGGTGTGTCGATCGACGGGCGCACATAGGAGGTCACCTCGTCATCCTTTCCTCGCCGGCGCGACTCCGGGGTGAGATCGCCGATCAGTTTGGCTGGGCGAAGCCGGTCATTGTCCAGAGGTGATCCACAGCGCGAGCGGTTGCTGAGCGCGGCGGAGCCAAGCGGGGTCACTCGCCGGCGATCTCGTCCAGCTCAGCGAGGTCCACGTCGGACAGCACCAGTCCGGCGCCGGCGACGTTCTCGCGCAGGTGCGCGACCGACGAGGTGCCCGGGATCAGCAAGATGCTCGGCGACCTGTGCAGCAGCCACGCCAGGGCCACCGACATCGAAGTGGCGTCCAGCCGGGTGGCGACCGCGGAGAGCGCGGACGACTGGAGCGGGCTGAACCCGCCGAGCGGGAAGAACGGCACGTAGGCGATGCCCTCGGCGGCGAGCCGGTCGATCAGCTCGTCGTCCTCGCGGTGCGCGAGGTTGTACCGGTTCTGCACGCACACGATCGGCGCGATGCCCTGAGCCTCACGCACCTGCTCGGCGGTCGCGTTGCTCACCCCGAGGTGGCGGATGACGCCCTGCCGCTGGAGCTCGACGAGCGCCTGGAACGCGTCGGCGATCGAG
The DNA here is from genome assembly GCF_004006015.1 of Rhodococcus sp. X156. Classification (NCBI taxonomy): domain Bacteria; kingdom Bacillati; phylum Actinomycetota; class Actinomycetes; order Mycobacteriales; family Nocardiaceae; genus Rhodococcus; species Rhodococcus sp. X156. The sequence continues at coordinate 3,304,490 of NZ_CP034766.1, forward strand.
CCCGGCTGAGGTCCCGTGGCGTCGCCGAGCCGGAGGTTCACCAGGTCCAGTGCCTCGATTCCGAGCGACTCCAGGTTCTCCTCGACCTGACGACGCAGCTGGTCTGGCTGCCGCGCCGTCGGCCATCCGCCCTGCTCGTCGCGCTGCGCGCCGACCTTGGTCACGAGGTGCAGCGACTCCGGATAGGGGTGCAGTGCTTCGCGGATCAGGTGGTTGGTGGTGCGCGGTCCGTAGGCGTCGCTGGTGTCGATGTGGGTGATTCCGAGGTCGACGGCCTCGCGCAGGACCGCGATCGCGCCGACCCGGTCGGCGGGCGGCCCCATGACCCAGGGGCCCGCCAGCTGCATCGCGCCGTAGCCGAAGCGGGAGACGGTCAGGTCGCCCAGGTCCCAGGTGCTGCCGGGCAGTGACGTGGAGAGTGCGCTCATTCGTGCTTCCTTCGTGTCGTCGCATGGTGGGTTCTCTTGGTGCCCAAGTGCATGCTGGTTGCGCAGCTTCCCGGTGGGAAGTAGGCACCTCAGAGTGCGTTGGTATCCACCAGGTGACAGGAGCAGACGATGAGCACGAGCACGGCGGCCGAGCAGAGAGCCCAGGCGAAGCTCGAGTACGACTCGTTCCTGGCCTCCTGCCCGAGCCGGAAGCTGCTCGACCGGATCTCCGACAAGTGGGTCGCCCTGATCCTCTGCGCGCTCGGCGGCGGGGGCGACGCCGACCGGCTGGGTGAACCGCGGGCGATGCGCTTCTCGGAGCTGTCCCGGCAGCTCGCCGGCGTCAGCCAGAAGATGCTCACCCAGACGCTGCGCTCGCTGGAGCGAGACGGCCTCGTCACCCGCACCGTGACTCCCACCGTTCCGGTCACGGTCACCTACGAGCTCACCGAGCTCGGCCTGTCGCTGCACCACCTCATCCGCGGACTCAAGGGCTGGGCGGAGACACACATGGACGACGTCCTCGCCCACCGGGCGGCACACGACGCCCGCACCGCCGGGCGACCGAACACCCTCTAGCCGAGGCTGGGCTCCGCCTCGGCACGCGGGTGCGCTGCCGTGCTCGTGCCCGCGGCCGTCCTCGTGCCCGCTGCGCTGCGCCCGGCCCGCCGACCGAAGAAGCTGCCGTCGCCGAGCGAGGCGCCCGAGGCGTAACCCCCGGCCGAGATGCCGGCGGTGCAGCGCCCGGCCGCGAACAGCCCGGGGATCGGCTCGCCCGAGACGTGCAGCACCTCGGAGTCCACCGTGGTGCGCAGCCCGCCCAGGGTGAACCCACTGGTCGCGCCGCGCAGGTCGATCGCGGCGAAGGGCCCGGTGAGGGGCTTCACCCACTCCGCCTTCTTGCCCAGCAACGGGTCCTCGCCGGTGACCGCGTACCGGTTGTACAGCTCCACGGTGGACTCCAGCGCTCCGGCCACCAGGCCCATCTCCGCCTCCAGCTCGGCGACGGTCTCGCAGACCCAGGTGGGCTTGCGCCGCAGGTGCCGAGTTGCGGTCGGGGAGGCGGCGGCTGCGGCGTAGCCGGCCTCGTCGACCACCAGGAACACCTGGTTGTCCTGCTGGAACAGGGCCAGCTGACCGATGCGGCCGGGGTAGGTGTCCTCTGGGACGAAGCGCTGCCCGCGGCCGTTGACCAGGATGCCGCGCACCATCAGCTGCGGGTCGCAGTGGATGGCGACCTCGGCGGCGTCCATGTGGGCGAGGTCGGCCCCCACGGCCTGTCCCATCCGGATGGAGATCCCGTCGTGCTCCTCGATGGCGGAGCCGGGGCGACCGGCCATCAGCGGCGCGAAGCTCTGCACCATCTGGTCGTTGTAGGCGAAGCTCCCGGTGGCCAGCACCACGCCGCGGCGGGCCCGCACGGCGATCTCCTGGCCGTACTGCTTGGCGATCACCCCGACCACCCGCCCGTCGGGATCGGTGACCAAGGTCTGCACCCGCACGTCGTGCTCGGCCCGCACCCCCAGCGCGGCCACGGTCTCCGCCAACGGCTTCATCAGCATGTAGCCGCCGCTCTTCTCCCCGGCGCGCTTGTTGGCCATCTGCGGGACGTGCCCGCGCGGTGCCGGGGTGGCGACGGCGGTGAACGGGGCGGCGTTCTCCCCACCGGAGTACATCAGCCCCTCGTCGCCGACGGACTCCCAGCCCGGCTCGCCGAAGAACTCCGGCTTGAACACCACGCCGCAGTCCACCAGCCAGTCGTAGTGCTCCACCGACCCCTGGCAGTAGGCCTCGATCTTGGCACCGTCCACCCCGGGTCCGAGCGCCGCGGTGAGGAAGGCCTGCATGGTGGCCGGGGAGTCCTCGAAGCCGCAGGCACGCTGCAGCGCGGTGCCGCCGCCCAGGTAGATGAACCCGCCCGCCAGCGCCGCGGCGCCGCCCCACCCGCTGGTGCGCTCGAGCACCAGCACGTCGGCCCCGGCCCGAGCGGCCTCGATGGCGGCCGAGGCGCCGGCCACGCCGTACCCCGCGACCACGACGTCGGCCTCGTGGTCCCAGCTGGCGACGTCCGCAGCAGGGCGCGGGTGCACGGAGCTGGTGGTGGAGGTGGTCATGGTGGTCCTTCCGGTGGGTGGGTCAGCGCTGCAGCGCGCGGGCCCCGCGCAGCCGGGTGAGGGCCTCGGTGATGTCCGACGTGGCCCCGGCGAAGGACAGCCGCACGGTGCTGCCGCCGTGCACGGTGTCGAAGTCGACGCCGGGGGCCAGCGCCACCCCGGTCTCGGCCAGCAGCTCGGCGCACCAGGCGGTGGAGTCGTCGGTGAGGTGGCCGATGTCGGCGTAGGCGTAGAACGCGCCGTCGGCCGGGGCCAGGTCGCCCAGCCCCACCTGGGGCAGGCCCTCCAGCAGCAGGTCGCGGTTGGTGCGGTAGCGCAGCACGTGGGAGTCCAGCTCGGCGTAGGACTCCTCGGTGAAGGCCGCGACGGCCGCGTGCTGGGACAGGGCGGGCGGGCAGATGGTGAGGTTGCCGGCGAGGCGGTCGACCGCGCGGCGCAGCCGGGCCGGCACCAGCATCCAGCCCAGCCGCCAGCCGGTCATGCAGAAGTACTTCGACGCCGAGCCCATCACCACCGCCTCGCGGGAGGTCTGCCAGGCGCTGGCGGTCTCCGGCCCGTAGCTGATGCCGTGGTAGATCTCGTCGGAGATCAGCAGCGTGCCGTGCTCCTCGCACCAGCGGGCCAGGGCGGCCAGCTCGTCGGCGGCCAGGATGGTGCCGGTGGGGTTGGCGGGGCTGGCCACCACCAGCCCGGCCGGCGGGGTCTCCAGCGCCTCCAACATCGCCACCGTGGGCTGGAAGCGGGTGTCGGGGCCGCAGTCGAGCTCGACCACGGTGCAGCCGAGCGCCTGCAGGGAGTTGCGGTAGGCCGGGTAGCCCGGCCGCGACATCACCACGGTGTCGCCGGCGTCGAAGGCGGCGAGGAAGATCAGCGGGAACCCACCGGAGGATCCGGTGGTGACCACGACGTCCTCCGCGCTCACCTCGATGTCGTAGCGCCGGCTGTGGTGACCGGCGATGGCCAGGCGCAGCTCGTCGATGCCCAGGGTGACGGTGTAGCCCAGCAGCTGCTCGTCCAGCGCCTTGCGGGCGGCGCGCAGCACCGCGGCGGGCGCGGGGGTGGAGGGCTGGCCGGCGGCGAGGTTGACCACGTCACCGTGGGTGCGCTGGCGGATGGCGGCAGCCGCCCACACGTCCATCACGTGGAACGGCTCGATGAGGGAGCGCCGTGACTCGTGCACCCGTGTCCCCTTTCTGCCGCAGCCGCTGACCGGCCGCGCCGCGCTCCGACCCTAGTTGGCGGGCCGGTCTCCCCGGTCAGGCGTCGGTGTCTGCTGGAACATCGGTGCCTCCGCGGCCATCGGTGTCTCCGTGGCCATCGGTGTCCTCCTGGACGTCGACCACGTACATCCGGGTGCGCGAGCGGTCGGCGAACCGGTCCTCGTCCGCGGCGATGGCTCGACCCACCTCGGTGCCGGCGGAGTCGGCGATCATCTGGTCGAAGCCGGCGCGGTCGTCGAAGTAGATCTCGGTGACCACGTCGAAGTCGGGCACCGGCGCGGTCGGCGAGCCCAGCACGCTCTCGTGCTGGAGGAAGTTGCGGCGGTAGGCCCGGATCTGCGGGTGCAGCTCACGGATCAGCCGCGCATGGGTGCTGCCGTAGTAGGCCATGAACTCCGCGCGGGAGGTGCCGGGCTTGCGGGTCAGCAGGGCGACAGCCTTGAACACGACGCGGCTCCTCCACTAGGGGTGTGGCGCCAAGGTAGGCCGCGGCCGAGCCCGGAACCGGCCGCGTCCCGGCCAGCGGGCGCCGCCTCGCTCAGCGCGGGCCGGGAACGGTGATCTCCCCGGCGACGGCGCGGGCGGCGATGTCGCTGCGGTAGTGCCCGCCGGGCAGGTGCACCTGCGCCATCCGCCGGTAGGCGTCCTCACGCGCGGCGGCCAGGTCGGCGCCGGTGCCCACCACGCTGAGCACCCGCCCGCCGGCGGAGACCACGGTGCCCTCCGGGCGGGCCACGGTGCCGGCGTGCAGCACGCCCTCGTCGTCGGCGCCGCTGATGACGTCACCCGTGCGTGGCTTGCCGGGGTAGTTCTCCGCCGCCAGCACCACGGTGACCGCGGCGCCGGGGGCCCACTCCAGGTCGGTGTGCTCGGCCAGGCTGCCGGTGGCGGTGGCGTGCAGCAGCTCGCCCAGCGGCGTGCGCAGCAGGGCCAGCACCGACTGGGTCTCCGGGTCACCGAAGCGGCAGTTGAACTCCACCACCGCCGGCCCGGCCGCACCCAGCGCGAAGCCGGCGTAGAGCAGCCCGGAGAACCCACAGCCCCGGCGCACCAGCTCCGCCGCGACCGGCTTGACGGTGTTCTCCACCAGGTCCTCGACCATGCCCTCGGGCGCCCAGGGCAGCGGCGCGTAGGCACCCATGCCGCCGGTGTTGGGGCCGGTGTCGCCGTCGCCCACCCGCTTGGCGTCCTGGGCGGGCAGCAGCGGCACCACCGTCTCGCCGTCGACCAGGCAGAACAGCGAGACCTCGGGGCCGTCCAGGTAGCTCTCCAGCAGCACCGGGTGGCCGTCCTCCAGCAGCGATGCGGCGTGCCGGCGGGCGGCGTCGCGATCCTCGGTGACCACCACGCCCTTGCCCGCCGCCAGCCCGTCGTCCTTGACCACCCAGTGCGGGCCGAAGCGGTCCAGCGCGGCATCGAGGTTGGCCGGGCTGTCCACGATCTCGCTGTGCGCGGTGCGCACCCCGGCCGCGGCCATGACGTCCTTGGCGAACGCCTTGGAGCCCTCGATGCGCGCGGCCTGGCGGGAGGGTCCGAAGCAGGCGATGCCCGCGGCGCGCACGGCGTCGGCCACCCCCAGCACCAGCGGCACCTCGGGACCGATGACCACGAGGTCGGCAGCCAGGCGACGAGCCATGGCGGTGACCGCCTCGGGATCGGCCACGTCCACCGGGTGCTGCTCGGCCACGCGGGCCGTGCCCGCGTTGCCCGGGGCGCAGAAGAGCTCGGTCACCCCGGGATCACGGCGCAGGGCCAGCAGCAGAGCGTGTTCACGGGCACCGGAGCCGATCACGAGTACGCGCACAGCGGTACAGGTTACGGGGCGGCGTCGGCGCCACGGCGCCGGCATCTGCCTGGTCAGGGCTTGCGCAGCACCGTCACGGAGAAGTCGGCGTCGGCGTGCCAGGGCCGCAGGTCCCAGGTGGCGAACCGCTGCTCCACCACGAAGCCGGCGGCGACGGCGTGGGTGTCCAGCTCCGCCACGGTGTAGCCGCGGCCAGCACCGAAGCCGATCACCGCGACGCCGTCGGAGCGCAGGTGCGCCGCCATCCGCACCAGCACCTCCGGCGCGGTGCCCGGGCGCAGGTAGGGCATCACGTTGCCGGCGCAGACCAGGGCGTCGAAGGGCTCGGGCTCCCCCAGCTCGGCCAGGTCCAGCTCGGACAGGTCGGCCACCAGCCAGCGTGGCCCGGGGTGGTCGGCCTCCGCGGCCTCGATCAGCTGCGGGTCGGCGTCCACGCCCACCACCTGGTGCCCGCGGGCGGCGAGCTCGGCGCCCACCCGCCCGGGGCCGCAGCCGGCGTCGAGCACCCGGGCACCGCGGGGCAGCATCGCGTCCAGCGTGCGCGCCTCGCCGACCAGGTCGGCCCCCTCGGCGGCGAGCGTGCGGAACCGGTCGATGTACCACTGGGAGTGCCCGGCGTCGTGCGCCGTCACCCACCGCGTCGGCTTGCTCATGCGGTCACGGTATCCCCCACGCAGACGGCCGGGCCGGTCGCCGTCCCGCGAGGGAGCGACGTCCGGCCCGGCCGTGGGTCAGCGCGGCAGCGCGTCGCTAGTCAGCCGCGACGAGGGGGTACACGCCGTTCTCGTCGTGCACCTCCTTGCCGGTGACCGGCGGGTTGAACACGCAGAACATGCGCATCCGCGTGGTCGGCTCCACGGTGTGGCGCTCGTGCCCGTTGAGCAGGTACATGGTTCCCGGAGCCAGCGGGTAGACCTCGCCCGTCTCGCGGTCGGTCAGCGTGCCCTCGCCCTCGACGAGCCACACCGCCTCGATGTGGTTGGCGTAGTGGAAGTCGTTCACCGTGCCCGGCTCGATGACGGTCTCGTGGAAGGAGAACCCCACGCCGTCACCGCCGAGCACGATGCGCTTGCTCGCCCACTGGCCGTTCGGCGCCGTGACGTCGCGGTCGGTGCCGGTGATCTCGTCGATGGTGCGGACAATCATGCTGCCTCCGATGTGTTGACGGTAGGGAAAGCTGGTGCGGGCCTTGCCCGGTCAGGAGCTGACGGTGGCGGTGGCCTCGGCCAGGATCTTCAGGCCGTGGTCGAGCTCGTCGGCGGTGATGGTCAGCGCGGGCAGCAGCTTGACCACCTCGTCGGACGGCCCCGCCGTCTCGGCCAGCAGGCCGTTGTCGAAGGCCAGCGAGCAGACCTTGCCGGCCAGGTCGGCGTCGGCGAAGACCAGGCCCTGGGCCAGACCACGACCACGGGTGCTCACGCCCGGGTGCTCGGCGGCCAGCGCGGCGAACGCGTCGTGCACCTGCTTGCCCTTGACCAGCGTCTCCCGCTGCAGGGTGTCGTCGGACCAGAACTGCTCCAGCGCCACGGTGGCCGTGACGAAGGCGGGGTTGTTGCCACGGAAGGTGCCGTTGTGCTCGCCGGGCTCCCAGACGTCCAGCTCGGGCTTGAACAGGGTCAGCGCCATCGGCATCCCATAGCCGCTGATGGACTTGGACAGGCAGACGATGTCGGGGGTGATGCCCGCCTCCTCGAAGGAGAAGAACGGACCGGTGCGCCCGCAACCCATCTGCACGTCGTCGACGATGAGCAGGATGTCGCGCTTGGCGCACAGCTCCGCCAGCGAGCGCAGCCACGACGCGCGGGCCACGTTCACGCCGCCCTCACCCTGCACGGTCTCCACGATGACTGCGGCGGGGCGGTTGAAGCCGCTGCCGGAGTCGTCGAGCACCCGCTCCATCCAGTCGAAGTCGGAGTTCTCCCCGTCGCTCTCGGACAGGTAGTGGTCGTAGGGCATCGGGGTGGAGTGCACCAGCGGGATGCCGGCACCGCCGCGCTTCATCGAGTTGCCGGTGACCGACAGCGCGCCCAGCGTCATGCCGTGGAAGGCGTTGGTGAAGTTGATGATGGCCTCGCGGCCGGTCACCTTGCGCGCCAGCTTGAGCGCGGACTCCACGGTGTTGGTGCCCGTCGGGCCGGGGAACTGCACCTTGTAGTCCAGCCCCCGCGGGCTCAGCACCCGGTCGGAGAAGGTCTGCAGGAAGTTGCGCTTGGCCACGGTGGACATGTCCAGCCCGTGGGTGACGCCGTCGCGGCCGAGGTACTCCAGCAGGGCCTGCTTGAGGACCGGGTGGTTGTGGCCGTAGTTCAGCGCGCCGGCCCCGGCGAAGAAGTCGAGGTACTCCGTGCCGTCCTCGCTCCGCATCCAGGATCCCTGGGCGGTGTCGAACACGGCGGGCCACCCACGGCTGTAGCTGCGCACATCTGATTCGAGCGTCTCGAAGATTGAAGTCACGATCATCCTCCGTGTCGGTGGCCGACGGTGTAGAGATCCTCGGCCTCGTGGCTGTCCGGAAAGTGCTCCGGTCGAAACAGTTCCTCGGTGCTGATGGGCACGCCGCGCCGGCGTGCCAGAGCGGTGAACAGGGCCTGCGACGCCTCGTTGTCGGGGCTGATCGTGGTCTCCAGGCGGACGACTCCCGCGGTGGCCAGCCGGTCGAGCACGCCGTCGAGCATGCGGCCGGCCACTCCCTTGCCGCGCTGGTCGGCGTCCACCGCCACCTGCCAGACGAACAGCGTGTCCTGGCGGTCCGGGCGTCGGTAGCCGGTGACGAAGCCGACGACCCGATCGTGGTCCAGCGCGACGATTGAGGTGCCGGAGAAGTCGCGACCCCACAGCACGTAGGCGTAGGAGGAGTTCACGTCCAGCACCTGCGAGTCGCGGGCGATCTCCCACATCCGGGTGCCGTCACCGGGGCCGGGAGCACGAAACGAGAGGCCGTCGAACGGCCCTGGGGAGCTTGGGTCGGCAGCAGCGGGCGGGGTCGTACCTGTGTCAGGGGGAGTCATACGGTGTTCGAACGTAACAAAGGTGCCGTGTGCGAGTCACGTAACATGTTGGAAACAGTGAGATGCACTACACCCGGGCATTTCCGACATTCTCCCCACGACCGAGGTCAGCGCTGGAGTCCTGCAGGTCACCAGGTTAGTGACCGACGGCCCGTTCGAACACCTGCGCAGCCGCCCTCGCGCGCCGAACCGGGCGGCGCGGCGGGGTCCCGACCCTGTTGGCCCGGGACCCCGCGGGCGCCGCTCTCAGCCAGCGAGCACGTCGTGCCGGACGATGGTCTCGTCCCGGCCGGGACCGACCCCGATGCACGACACCCGGGCGCCGCACAGCTCCTCGATGCGCAGCACGTAGGCCTGGGCGTTGGCGGGCAGCTCCTCGAAGGTGCGGGCACCGCTGATGTCCTCGAACCAGCCCGGCATCTCCTCGTAGACCGGCACGGCGTGGTGCACGTCCGACTGGGTCATCGGCATGTCCTCCACCCGCACCCCGTCCACCTCGTAGGCCACGCAGATCGGCACCGTCTCCAGGCCCGACAGCACGTCGAGCTTGGTGAGGAAGTAGTCGGTGATGCCGTTGACGCGGGTGGCGTAGCGGCCGATGACGGCGTCGAACCAGCCGCAGCGGCGGGCGCGGCCGGTGGTGACCCCCACCTCGCCGCCCTTCTTGCTGAGGAACTCGCCCATCTCGTCGTGCAGCTCGGTGGGGAACGGACCGGAGCCGACGCGGGTGGTGTACGCCTTGAGGATGCCCAGCACCGTGGTGATGCGGGTGGGGCCGATGCCCGAGCCGACCGACGCGCCGCCGGCGGTGGGGTTGGAGGAGGTGACGTAGGGGTAGGTGCCGTGGTCGACGTCGAGGAGGGTGCCCTGGCTGCCCTCCAGCAGCACCGTCTCGCCGCGCTCCAGCGCCTCGTTGAGCTGCAGGCGGGTGTCGGCGATGCGGTGCTTGAAGCCCTCCGCCTGCTCCAGCACCTCCGCGACCACCTGGTCGGGGTCGAGCGCGCGCCGGTTGTAGATCTTGGACAGCACCTGGTTCTTGAACTCCAGGGCCGCCTCGACCTTCTGGCGCAGGATCTTCTCGTCCAGCACGTCGGCCACGCGCACACCCACGCGGGCGATCTTGTCCTGGTAGGCCGGTCCGATGCCGCGGCCGGTGGTGCCGATCTTGGCGTTGCCCAGGAAGCGCTCGGTGACCTTGTCGATGGCCACGTGGTAGGGCATCAGCAGGTGCGCGTCGGCGGAGAGCAGCAGCCGGGAGGTGTCCACCCCGCGCTCCTCCAGCCCGGCCAGCTCGGCCAGCAGCACGCCGGGGTCCACCACCACGCCGTTGCCGATGACGTTGGTGACGTCAGGGGTGAGGATCCCGGAGGGGATGAGGTGCAGGGCGAAGTTCTCCCCGGTGGGCAGGACCACCGTGTGTCCCGCGTTGTTGCCACCCTGGTAGCGGACCACCCACTGGACCCGCTCGCCCAGTAGATCGGTGGCCTTGCCCTTGCCCTCGTCGCCCCACTGGGCGCCGATGAGGACGACTGCCGGCATGTTCTGCTCCCTGCATGTGCATGATCGTGTTGACGCGGCGCACGTCAGTGGGCGCCGGAAGAACCCTAGACCAGGAGCTCGCGGGTGCGGACTGTAGTGCTGACCTGCGGCGGAACGACGCCGCCGCAGGAGCTTGCCCAGATGACGGCTGTGCCGGTGCTCGCGCGGCCGGGCAAGGACGAGGTGGACCCGCTGCTGGGCGAGGCCGAGCGGCTGGTGGTGGTGGGCGATGACGCCGACCTGGCGGCGGTGCTCACCCGGCTGCTGCGCACCGAGCGGCTCGACGTCGAGCTGGCCCACGTGAGCCCGCAACCGAGCGCGGCGACCCGGTGCTGGGGGCTGCCCGCCGGGGCCGCCGCTGCCGCGCTGGCGCTCACCGGCACCGCCCGCCCACGCCCGCTGGCCCGCGACGACGCCGGCATCGCGCTGGTCGGACGGGCCAGCATCACCGGGCCCGACGGCGAACGGCTCACCGGCGAGACCTACGCCGACAACACCCGGGTGTTCACCGGCACCAGCGCCGGGCTGTGGATCGAGCCGAGCGGGGACGAGCCGGGGCTGCGGGTGGCCGAGCAGCGGCGCTGGCGCCCGCGGTGGGTCACCGGCCGGGCCGTGCAGACCGGTTCCACGGGGCTGGTGCTCACCCGCGACGGCGTGCAGCACGAGCGGGTGCTCAAGCGCTCCACGTTCTACCGGCACACCACCGACTGGCTGCTCGTGGGCTGAGGGGCTCGCCGCTCAGCGGTCCAGGTTCTCCACGTCCGGCGGAACGGCGGGGTGCTCGACCGTGGGCGGCAGGCTGGCCAGCGCCGAGACGCGGCTGGCCCCGGCCACCCGCAGCAGGTCCACCACGGCGGAGCGCAGCTGACCGACCACCACCCGCACCGACAGACCACCGCTGGCTCCGAGGTCGCTGGTCAGCCCGGCCGCCACCTGCCGCAGCTGCAGTGCCGCGGGGCCCAGCTCGGGCACCTCCTCGCGCGCGGAGCACACCGCGGCCCGCAGCGTGGCCATCGCCGCAGCGGTGCCCTCCACCTGCGCCACCAGCCGCGGCTCGACCTGCTCGTGGTCGCGCACCGCCGCCAGCGACCGCCGGGCCAGCACCCGCAGGTTGCGGGCGGTGTTGTCCAGCGGGGTGGCGGTGGCGTCCAGCTGGGCCAGGCGCTGCCGCGAGCGCCAGCGCAGCGGGGCGATGCGGGCCAGCTCTCGCCCGGCGGCGAGGTTGGCGCGCAGGCTGTCGAGGCTGCCCTGGGTGGACCGCGCCCGGCGCAGCGCCTCGAGCACGGGCGCCTCCTCGGCGTCGGTGAGTCCGCGGGCCACCAGGTGCAGCGAGGCGATCAGCTCGTCGAGCACCTTGGCCACGTCGCTGCGGGCCGAGCGCACCGGGTCGGCCGGTATCAGCGACATCACCACGATGCCCACGACACCACCGACGAGGGCGTCCACGAAGCGGTTGACGCCGGCTGAGCCCCCCGGCGGCAGCAGGGTGGCGACCAGCACGGCCGAGGTGCCGGCCTGCAGGGTGAACACCCCGCCGCCGTCGAGCAGCAGCGCGGTGGTCATGGCTAGCAGCACCACCACGCTGATCTGCCAGGCGCCGCTGCCGATCACCGAGATCAGCAGGTCGCCCACCAGGATGCCCACGCTGACCCCGGCCACCAGCTCGACGGCGCGGCGCAGCCGGGCACCCAGGGAGACCCCCAGGCACACCACGGCGGCGATGGGCGCGAAGAACGGCTCCGCGTGACCGACGACGTCGCGGGCCAGGAACCAGGCCAGCCCAGCGGCCAGGGCGCACTGCAGCACCGCCAGCTCGGTGGCGCGCAGCCGCCGCACCCGGGTCTGCAGAGCCGGGTGCAGCCGGTCGAACAGACGCCGCAGCACCGCCGGGAGGTGGATCAGGCGAGGCCGAGCTGCACGGCGGCCTCGGGATCGCAGTCGTTGAGCAGCGTCAGGCAGCGAGCCTGCTCGTCGGTCTCGCCGATGGCGGTGGCGGCCTTGGTCAGCGCGGCCACGGCGCGCAGGAAGCCACGGTTGGGCTCGTGCGAGTACGGCACCGGGCCGAAGCCCTTCCAGCCGTTGCGGCGCAGCTGGTCCAGACCACGGTGGTAGCCGGTCCGGGCGAAGGCGTAGGCGGTGACGGGCTCGCCGGCCTCGAGGGCGCCCTCGGCGAGGGTGGCCCAGGCGATGCTGGCGGCGGGGTGCTCGGCGGCCACGGCCACGGGGTCGGTGCCCTCGCGCAGAGCGGCTTCCGCCTCGGGGTCGCCGGGCAGCAGGGTGGGCTGGGGGCCAAGCAGATCGGGGTAGGTCATGGGCCCATCATGCCCCGCAGCCGGACGGGCAGGCACCCGGTGCCCCACCCCCAGCACTCAGGGCCCGCAACGCCCCGCGCGAGCGCGGAGAACGGCGTTGCGGGCCCTGAATGCCGAACGAGGGGGCGGGTCAGCCCTTCGACTGACCAGCCGAGCGGAGGTTCTCGCAGGCCTCGACGACGCGGGCGGCCATGCCACCCTCGGCCTTCTTGAGGTAGCTGCGCGGGTCGTAGACCTTCTTGTTGCCCACCTCGCCGTCGATCTTGAGCACGCCGTCGTAGTTGCCGAGCATGTGCCCGGCGATGGGGCGGGTGAAGGCGTACTGGGTGTCGGTGTCCACGTTCATCTTGATGACGCCGTAGCCCAGCGCCTCGTGGATCTCCGACAGCAGCGAGCCCGAGCCGCCGTGGAAGACCAGGTCGAAGGGCTTGGCGTCGGCGGGCAGGCCGAGCTTCTCCGCGGCCACCCGCTGACCCTCGGCGAGCACCTCCGGGCGCAGCTTGACGTTGCCCGGCTTGTAGACGCCGTGCACGTTGCCGAAGGTGGCGGCCAGCAGGTAGCGCGAGCCGGTGTCGCCGCCGCCGAGCGCCTCGACGGTCTTCAGGTAGTCGTCCGCGGTGGTGTACAGCTTGTCGTTGATCTCGTTGTCGACGCCGTCCTCCTCGCCACCGACCACGCCGATCTCCACCTCCAGGATGATCCGCGCGGCCGCGGTGGCGGCCAGCAGGTCCTTGGCGATCTCCAGGTTCTCCTCCAGCGGCACCGCGGAGCCGTCCCACATGTGCGACTGGAACAGCGGGTTGCGCCCGGCGTCCACGCGCTCCTTGCTGATGGCGATGAGCGGGCGGACGTAGCTGTCCAGCTTGTCCTTGGGGCAGTGGTCGGTGTGCAGCGCCACGTTGATGGAGTACTTCTCGGCCACGACGTGCGCGAACTCCGCCAGCGCCACGGCCCCGGTGACCATGTCCTTCACCCCGGTGCCCGAGCCGAACTCCGCGCCACCGGTGGAGAACTGGATGATGCCGTCGCTGCCGGCGTCGGCGAAGCCCTTCAGCGCGGCGTTGATCGTCTCCGAGGACGTGCAGTTGATGGCCGGGTAGGCGAACGAGCCGGCCTTGGCCCGGTCGAGCATGTCGGCGTAGACCTCTGGGGTGGCGATCGGCATCGTTGACGGTCCTCCTTGAGCGACGGCACCCGCGCACGCCGTGGTGGTGGCGCACGGGCAGTAATTGACAGTCAGTATGACAACTTGCCCCCACGGAAGGGCAAGGGACCAACGGCTCGCCGGTATCGTGGGCGCGGTGACCCCAGCCAGCACCGCCGTCCTGTCCGTGGGCCCGGAGTTCATCCAGCCGAACTACCTCCTCGAGAACTTCGGCTTCGCCGGACTGCTGACCGTGGTCTTCGTGGAGTGCGCCCTGCTCTTCGGCTTCTTCCTCCCGGGCGACTCGCTGCTGTTCACCGCCGGGCTCATCTCCACCGGGGACGCGGTGCTCGCCGGGCACCCGGTGCCCTCGATCGCCCCGGTGTGGCTGCTGATGCTCACGGTGCCGATCGCGGCCATCGCCGGTGACCAGGTCGGCTACTTCATCGGCCGCAAGGCCGGGCCGGCCATCTTCAACCGGGAGGACTCCCGGTTCTTCAAGCGCAAGTACGTGGCTGACGCGCACGAGTTCTTCGACAAGCACGGCCCCAAGGCCATCATCCTGGCCCGCTTCGTGCCGATCGTGCGCACCTTCATGCCGGTGACCGCCGGGGTGGCCAAGATGCGCTACCGCACCTTCGTCACCTACAACATCGTCGGTGGCGTGCTCTGGGGTGCCGGGGTCATCCTGCTGGGACGACTGCTGGGCAACGTGGACTTCGTGAGCAAGAACATCGAGGCCATCCTGCTGCTCATCGTGGCGCTGTCGGTGGTGCCGATCCTCGTCGAGGTGCTCCGCAACCGCCGGGCGTCCACGCGGGCCAGGACCCAGGCCGATGCAGCTGTGCGCGCCGACGCCGCCAGCGCTGCCGTCCCGACCGACGACGCGTCGGCGCAGGACGAGAGCGGCGGTACCGCCCGCGGGACCGCCGCCGTCTGACGTGCCGCCGGGCGCCCAGCTCGTCGCGGCGACCTACGGTCCGCTGGAGACCGCGGGCCCGGTGCTGGTGTGGGTGATCGTGCTGGGCTTCGTGCTGCTGGAGTGCGCCTTCATCGTCGGGCTGTTCCTCCCCGGCGACTCGCTGCTGCTCACCGCCGGCGTGGTGCTGGCCGCGCACCACAGCGAGCACCAGGCGTGGTGGCTGGCGGGCACGGCGACGGTGGTGGCCATCGTCGGCAACCAGGTGGGCTACCAGGTGGGCACGCACGCCGGCACCAAGGTCCTCGCCCGCAAGGGCGGCCGGGTCCTCAACCGCAAGAACCTGCTGCGCGCCACCGACCTGATGCACCGCTACGGCTTCTGGGCCGTGGTGATCGCCCGCTGGATCCCCTGGGTGCGCACCCTGGCGCCGATGCTCGCCGGGGCCGCGCACATGAACCCGCGGCGCTACCTGCTGGCCAGCAGCCTGGGTGCGCTGATCTGGGTGCCCACCCTGCTGCTGCTCGGCTACTACGGCGCCGGGTTGCTCGACACCGTCCCGTGGCTGCTGCACACCGCCGTCGCCGTGCTGGTGGTGCTGCTGGTGGTGGGCACCGCCTGGGGGTTGTTCCGCTACCGCCAGGAGGTGGAGCGCCCGGAGGACCCCGACGTGGTGCCCGCCCCCGACCTGCCGGCGCTGGACCACTAGCCCCGCTCAGCCGGGCAGGGTGGCGGCAGCCTCCAGCAGCATCCACGCCGACAGCTGCACCGAGAGGTCCCGCCGGCCGGCCAGCGGTGGCTGCTCCCAGCTGGGGCCGAACACCGGTCGTCCCGCCACCTCGTCGCGGTGGCGCCACGCCGCGTCGGCGGAGCTGAGCACCAACCGGCGGGCCGTGGCCCGGGCCTGCGCGTCGGCGTCGTCGTCGCCGGGCAGCTGGCGGGCGACCACGGCCAGGTAGCGCGCCAGGATGCCGGCGAACAGCCCGCCGTCCCCGCCGCCGGCACCCACCGGCACGCCGCTGGGCGCCAGGTGGGTCTGCACCGCGCGCACCAGTCGGTGCACCCGACGCGCGTGCACGGCGGCGCCGGTGCGCACCGCCAGCTCGGTCTCCGCCCCCAGCACCACGCCCTGGCAGTAGGTGTACTTGGTGGCCTCCACCACCGCGCCCGCCTCACCAGGACGCAGCCCGTCGCAGACCAGGCCGGTGGCGGGGTCCAGCAACCGGGTGTGCAGCCAGTCGGCGGTGTCCGCGGCCGCCGACACGCGGCCGCTGCGCGCGAAGAGGATGGCCGCCGGCCCGTTGGCGGGGGTGTTGCGGAAGTCGTCCCCGCGCCGCCACGGGATGCCCTGCCCGCCAGCGTGCTGGTAGGCCTGCTGCAGCTCGACCAGCAGGGCCTGCGACCCGCGCGGGTGCGCCACCGCCAGCTCGGTGTCGGCGCGCTGCAGGGCCAGCGCCAGCCAGGCCATGTCGTCGTAGTAGCTGTTGGTCCAGCTGCCGAGGTTGCGCACCTGGATGCCCCGGGCCACCTCCCGCACCCGGCGGGTCCGCTGCGGGTCGGGCTCGCGGGTGGCCGCGTCCACCAGGCAGTCCAGCAGGTGCGCCTGCCACCAGTAGCACCACTTGGCGAACGTGCGGTGCTCCGGCGCCGGGGGCACCACCATCAGCCCCAGCGCGGTGCCGGGCAGCCCCCACAGCGGCCGCAGGTGGTGGTGCAGCACCGCGTCCTCGGCGGCGGCGGCCCGCTGCGCCCAGGTGCTCACCAGGCTTGGCGCAGGTCAGCGTGCTGGCGCACCCAGGTGTGCATGGCGATGCCCGCAGCCACCCCGGCGTTGATGCTGCGGGTGGAGCCGAACTGGGCGATGGACACGGTGAGCGTGGCGTGCTCGACGGCCTCCGCGCTCACCCCGGGACCCTCCTGGCCGAACAGCAGCAGGCAGTGCCGGGGCAGCTCGGTGGTCTCCAGCGGCTGCGCGCCCGGGGTGTTGTCCACCGCCACCACGGTCAGCCCTTGCGCGCGGGCGTAGCCGGCCAGGGTGGGGACGTCCGGGTGGTGGTGCACGTGTTGGTAGCGGTCGGTGACCATGGCGCCACGGCGGTTCCACCGCTTGCGGCCCACGATGTGCACGGCCGCTGCCGCGAAGGCGTTGGCGGTGCGCACCACGGTGCCGATGTTGCCGTCGTGACCGAAGTTCTCGATGGCCACGTGCAGCGGGTGCCGGCGGGTGTCCAGGTCGGCGACGATGGCCTCGCGCCGCCAGTACCGGTAGGCGTCCACGACGTTGCGCCGATCGCCCTCGGCCAGCAGCTCAGGGTCGTAGCGCGGGTCCTCCGGCAGCGGCCCCACCCAGGGACCCACGCCGACCGGCGCCTGCGCCCACTCGGTGGGCCCGGCCTCGGAGACCGCTGAAGCCTCCGCGGCGTCCACCACGTGCTCGGTCACTGCTCTCCCGCGTGGATGGCGCTCAGGCCAGCCCGAGGTCAGCCAGGGTGAGCAGCGACCGGTACTCCAGCCCCTGCTCGGCGATCACCGCGTCGGCGCCGGTGGCCCGGTCCACCACGGTGGCCACGCCGACCACCTCCGCACCCACCTCGCGCAGCGCGGCGACGGCGGTGAGCGGGGAGTTTCCCGTGGTGGTGGTGTCCTCCACCACCAGCACCCGGCGACCCACCACGTCCGGGCCCTCGATGAGGCGCTGCATGCCGTGCGTCTTGGTGGACTTGCGCACCACGAAGGCGTCCAGGCCGGTGCCCGCGTGCAGCATGGCGGTAGCCACCGGGTCAGCACCCAGGGTCAGCCCGCCCACCGCGGTGAAGTCCCAGTCGGCGGTCAGCTCGCGCAGCAGCCGGCCGATCAGCGGGCTGGCCTCGTGGTGCAGCGTGGCCCGGCGCAGGTCCACGTAGTAGTCCGCCTCCGCGCCGGAGGACAGCGTGACCTTGCCGTGCACCACTGCGAGGTCGCGGACCAGCTCGGCGAGGCGGGCACGGGCGGCAGGATCCACGGCGGCAGGCATGGCGCTCACGCTACCGAGGCGGCGGCCTGAGCAGCCAGGCGGTGCTCAGCCGTGTCCGCGAGATCAGCTGCGGCCGCGGGCGTTGCCCACGCGGGTGGCCGCCCAGCGCAGGGCGCCGCGCGGCAGCAGGTGGGAGGCCCCGACCAGCGCCTTGTACTGCCGGCCGGGCACGGAGACCACCCTGCCGCGACGCAGGTCGGCCAGGCTTGCGTGGACGACGTCGTCGGGCTGCAGCCACAGCCGGTCGGAGGTGGAGCTCATGTCGATGCCGGCGCGGGCGTGGAACTCGGTGCGCACGAAGCCTGGGCACAGCGCCTGCACCTGCACGCCGGTGCCGGCCAGCCCACCGGCGAGACCCTCGGAGAAGGAGATCACCCACGCCTTGCTGGCCGAGTAGGTGGAGCCCCGCCCAGGAACCAGGCCCGCCACGCTGGCCACGTTGACCACCGCGCCGCTGCCCGCGGCGATCATCGCCGGCAGCGCAGCCCTGCTCAGCTGCATGACGGCGGTGACGTTGACGTCCAGCTGGGCCTGCAGCTGCTCGGGGTCGGTGGTCCAGAACTCCCCCGAGGTGGCGAAGCCGGCGTTGTTCACCAACAGGTCCAGGCCCTGGCGGGCGCGGTCGGCCACGACGGCGCGGTCCTCGGCGCGGGTGAGGTCGGCGGTGAGCACGGTGGCGGTGCTGCGGTGGCGGCTGCTCAGCTCCGCGGCCAGCGTCTCCAGCTTGGCGGTGTCCCGGGCCACCAGCACCAGGTCGTAGCCGTCGGCGGCCAGGCGGCGGGCGAACGCGGCGCCGATGCCGGAGGTGGGACCGGTGACGAGGGCGGTGCGGGAGGTCATGGCCGAGAGGCTAGCTGCGCACCGGTGGTCAGACCGGCTGGGTGGCGGGCAGGCCGTGCGCCAGCTCGCCCAGGCGCCCCAGCAGCACCAGCACGTCATCCCACCGCTCGGGTCCCGCGGTGGGGTCCAGCGCGGCCAGCGCCCAGCCACCCTCCACCCAGAGCACGGTGAGGTCGTAGCCGGCGGCGTCGACCAGCTCCACCAGCTGGTCGTCCACCACGGCGCGGGCCGCCTCGAGGTCGTTGGTGAAGGCGTAGCGCTCTCCCACCGGGCCCAGCAGGTCCAGCCCGGACGCCAGGCCGGCGCTGCCGGTGGACACCGAGCCCTGGCGCAGCTCCAGCACCACCTCGGACTCACTCGGCCGGCGCACCGCCAGCACCGTGCAGGCGGTGGCGCCGGCGCGCTGCAGGTCGAACAGGTGCACTGGCCGGCCGTCGTCGACCAGGCTCACCACCTGCACCGCGCGGCCTGCGTCGCTGTCGGCGAAGACCCCGTGGCGCCACCACCCGGCGAGGGCAGGGTCGGCCTCCTGGTGGCGGCCGCCGTGCTCCTGCGCCCACTGGCGGCGCGCACGGCCACCGGCGCTGCTGCGGCGGGCGTCCAGCGCCAGCACGGCCAGACCCACCGCCAGCAGCACGATGCCGGCGACGACCAGGGCTGTGCTCATCGGGCGCTCACGCCCGACACCCTAACCGTCGCCGGCGTCGGCGAGGGACCGCTGCGGAGGGCGACTCAGGCGACCGGCTCGGGTGCGCCCACCACCAGCGCCGCCCCGTCCGGCGCCACGTCCACCGCGACGGTGTCACCGTCGTGCACCTTGCCGCCCAACAGCTCTCGGGCCAGCTGGTCACCGATGGCGTGCTGCACCAGGCGCCGCAGCGGCCGGGCGCCGTACTGCGGGTCGAACCCGCGCTCGGCCAGCCAGGTGCGGGCCGCCGCGGAGACCTGCAGGGTGAGCCGGCGGGCCTCCAGCCGCTTGGCCAGCGCGGCCAGCTGGATGTCCACGA
Source organism: Rhodococcus sp. X156 (assembly GCF_004006015.1). NCBI lineage: Bacteria > Bacillati > Actinomycetota > Actinomycetes > Mycobacteriales > Nocardiaceae > Rhodococcus > Rhodococcus sp. X156. Next base: position 3,323,838 of record NZ_CP034766.1, read on the forward strand.
TGTGCTCGAGCTGGGCCTCGGTGAGCGCGTCGAAGACCAGCACGTCGTCCAGGCGGTTGACGAACTCCGGCTTGAACGCCCGGCGCACCGCCTCCATCACCTGCTCCTTGGTGCCGCCGGCCCCCAGGTTGGAGGTGAGCACCAGGATGGTGCTGCGGAAGTCCACCGTGCGGCCCTGGCCGTCGGTGAGGCGGCCGTCGTCGAGCACCTGCAGCAGGATGTCGAAGACGTCCGGGTGCGCCTTCTCCACCTCGTCGAAGAGCACCACCGTGTACGGCCGGCGGCGCACCGCCTCGGTCAGCTGGCCACCGGCGTCGTAGCCGACGTAGCCCGGGGGCGCCCCCACCAGCCGGGCGACGGAGTGCTTCTCGCCGTACTCGCTCATGTCGATGCGCACCATGGCGCGCTCGTCGTCGAAGAGGAACTCCGCCAGCGCCTTGGCCAGCTCGGTCTTGCCGACGCCGGTGGGGCCGAGGAACAGGAACGATCCCGTCGGCCGGTCCGGGTCGGCCACCCCGGCGCGGGCGCGGCGGACGGCGTCGCTGACCGCGGCGACGGCCGCCTCCTGGCCCACCACGCGGGAGCCGATGACCTCCTCCATGCGCAGCAGCTTGGCGGTCTCGCCCTCCAGCAGCCGCCCGGCCGGGATGCCCGTCCAGGCGGAGACCACGTCGGCCACGTCGTCCGGCCCGACCTCCTCCTTGAGCAGCACGTCGCCGTCGGTGGCCACGCTGGTGGCCTCGGCGAGCTTGCGCTCCAGCTCGGGGATGCGGCCGTAGCGCAGCTCCGCGGCCCGGCCGAGGTCGCCGTCGCGCTCAGCCCGCTCGGACTCCCCGCGCAGCGTCTCCAGCTGCTCCTTGAGCTCGCGCACCCCCTCGATGGCGTTCTTCTCGTTCTGCCAGCGGGCGCTGAGGGCGTTGAGCCGCTCCCGGGCGTCGGCGAGCTCACCGCGCAGCGTCTCCAGCCGGTCCTGCGAGGCGGCGTCGCTCTCCGAGGACAGCGCCACCTCCTCGATCTCCAGGCGGCGCACCTCGCGCTCCACCTCGTCCACCTCCACCGGCCGGGAGTCGATCTCCATGCGCAGCCGCGAGGCCGCCTCGTCCACCAGGTCGATGGCCTTGTCCGGCAGGAATCGGGCGGTGATGTAGCGGTCGGACAGGGTGGCCGCGGCCACCAGCGCGCTGTCGGTGATGCGCACGCCGTGGTGCACCTCGTAGCGCTCCTTGAGCCCGCGCAGGATGCCCACGGTGTCGGGCACGCTGGGCTCGCCCACGAAGACCTGCTGGAAGCGGCGCTCCAGGGCAGCGTCCTTCTCGATGTGCTTGCGGTACTCCTCCAGCGTGGTGGCCCCCACCAGGCGCAGCTCCCCGCGGGCGAGCATCGGCTTGATCATGTTGCCCGCGTCCATGGCGCCCTCCCCGGTGGCGCCGGCGCCGACGATGGTGTGCAGCTCGTCGATGAAGGTGATGACCTCGCCGGCACTGGCCTGGATGTCGGCGAGCACCGCCTTGAGGCGCTCCTCGAACTCGCCGCGGTACTTGGCACCGGCGACCATGGAGCCCAGGTCGAGGGAGATCACCCGGCGGCCGCGCAGGCTGTCGGGCACGTCGCCGGCGATGATGCGCTGGGCGAGGCCCTCCACGATGGCGGTCTTGCCCACGCCCGGCTCACCGATGAGCACCGGGTTGTTCTTGGTGCGGCGGCTGAGCACCTGCACCACCCGGCGAATCTCCGCGTCGCGGCCGATCACCGGGTCCAGCTCACCGTCGCGGGCGCGGGCGGTGAGGTCGGAGCCGTACTTCTCCAGTGCCTGGTAGCTGCCCTCCGGGTCGGGGCTGGTGACCCGGGCGGAGCCGCGCACGGTGGTGAAGGCCTCGCGCAGGGCCTGCGCGGTGGCGCCGTGGCCCACCAGCAGCTTGGCCACGTCGGAGTCACCCTCGGCCAGGCCGACCAGCAGGTGCTCGGTGGAGACGTACTCGTCGCCCATCGACTCGGCCAGCTGCTGGGCGGCGTTGAGGGCCCGCAGCGCCGGGCGGTCGAGCTGCGGCGCGGCGACGGTGGCCCCGGACGCGGCGGGGATGCGCCGCAGCAGGGTCTCGGCCTCGGCGCGCACGGCGGCCGGGTCGGCGCCGACGGCGGTCAGCAGCGGTCCGGTGATGCCGTCGCTGACTCCGAGCAGGCTGACCAGCAGGTGCGCGGGCCGCACGTCGGGGTGTCCGGCGCTGGTCGCTGACTGCACAGCGGTCGACAGCGCCTGCTGCGTCTTGGTCGTCGGCGTGAAGGAGTCCACTGATCCACCTCATGGTCTGCTCGTGCTGCGCCCGAAGGCCCTGCAAGGTCCAACGTCAACAAACCTTAGCCTGTTCCGCTCAAGTCTAGGCGTTGCCCTGGGGCCGTTGCGATTCCGGTGGTCGGAACTTCCCGGTTCCGCCCCGCCCGCCGGCTCCGTAGCATCCGCGCCCATGGAGAAGCTGGTGTACGCGCTGTGGCCCCGCCCGGACGAGCCCTCAGCAGGCTGGGCGGAGCGGCTGCGCGGCGAGGTGGCCGAGCAGCTCACCGCCGCCGGCGCCCGGGGCGTGCAGGTGAACGTCTCCGACGACGCGGTGGCCACGGCGATGCTGCGGATCACCACCTTCGATGTTCCCATCAGCGCCGTGGTCAGCGTGTGGGTGGACACCGTGGCCGGCCCGGTCCGGCCCGCCCTGGAGCAGCTGCTGGCCGAGGTCAGCGGACGCATCGCCGGCTACCTGGTCACCGAGTCGGTGCCGATGGCTCCGCAGTGGGAGCCGGGTGCGCGCGGCTACGGCTTCACCAACGTCGCCTTCCTGCGCCGCCCGGCCGAGCTGGACCCGGCGACCTGGCTGGACCGCTGGCAGAACCACCACACCACGGTGGCCATCGAGACCCAGGAGACCCACGGCTACGTGCAGAACGTGGTGGTGCGCGCGCTCACTCCCGACGCCCCGGTGGTGGACGGCATCGTGGAGGAGGTCTTCCGCCCCGAGGCGCTGCAGGACGTGCACGCCTTCTACGGCTCGGGCGGCGACGACGCCGAGCTCGCTCGCCGGCTGCAGGCCATGGCGGCCAGCGTCGACACCTTCGGCGCCGCCCAGGGCATCGACGTGGTGCCCACCAGCCGCTACGTGCTGACCTCCCCCACCCCGTGCCCCACCCTCAGCTAGGAGCAGCAACCGTGGCCCCACGCACCGTCCTCGTCACCGGCGCCCAGTCGGGCATCGGCCGCGCCACCGCGCTGCTGCTGGCCCAGCAGGGCTGGCGGGTGGGCGCGTTCGACCTCACGGTCCCCGACCTCGCCGAGGCTCCGGAGGCCGCCGGCGCGGCGGTGCCCATCCACTGCGGGCGCCTGGACGTCACCAGCACCGCCGACTGGGAGCAGGCGCTGACCGAGCTGACCGCTGGCACCGGGGGCGTGCTCGACGCCCTGGTGAACAACGCCGGGGTCATCTCCGCAGGCACGTTCGTGGAGCAGGACGTGGACACCCACCTGCGCCTGGTGCAGGTCAACGTGGGCGGGGTGATCCGCGGCGCCCGGCTGGCCCACCCGTACCTGCTGCGCTCCCCCCAGGCGCACCTGCTCAACCTGGCCTCGGCGTCGGCGATGTACGGCCAGCCCGGCCTCGCGGTGTACGGCGCCACGAAGTCGGCGGTCAAGAGCCTCACCGAGGCCCTGGACATCGAGTGGCGCGGCACCGGGATCACCGTCACCTCGCTGTGGCCGCTGTTCGTCCGGACCGCCATGGTGGACGAGATCAAGGACCTGGGCACCACCCGCAGGCTCGGCGTCCGGCTGGGCCCGGAGGACGTGGCCCGCCAGGTGCACCGCGTGCTGTCCGGCCGCCGCCGGGTGCGCTCGCCGCACGTGATGGTGGGTGCGCAGACCAGGCTGGCGGCCCCGCTCACCCGGATGACCCCGTACTGGCTCAACCGCCAGGTGATCGGCTGGCTCAACCGCTGAGCACCAACGGGTGGCCGCAGCAGCAGACGCGCCCTACTGTGCAGGAAGCGTTTCGCTGACAGCGCTGTCCCCGTCTTGGCCGTCGCCGCCGAGCCGGCGTCACCGCTGTTCGGACGAACTCCACGAAGATGATGCGGTAGGGGGCTCTGGCATGGCGTTCATGTCGCCGGTCGACTCGATGTTCCTGCTCATGGAGAGCAGGGAACACCCGATGCACGTGGGTGGGCTCTCGCTGTTCACCCCGCCGGAGGGCAGCGACGGAGCCGGGCTGGCCCGCTCGATGTACGAGGACCTCTCCGACACCGACAACATGCGCCAGCTCTTCCTGCGCAAGCCGCAGCACCTGCTCACCAGCTTCGCCCCGCTGCGGTGGACGCACGACGCCACGGTCGACGCGGACTACCACCTCCGGCTGTCCGCGCTGCCCAGCCCGGGCCGGGTCCGCGAGCTGCTGGAGCTGGTCTCGCGGCTGCACGGCACCCTGCTGGACCGGCACCGCCCGCTGTGGGAGCTGCACGTGATCGAGGGCCTCAACGACGGCCGCGTGGCGGTGTACTTCAAGACCCACCACGCGCTGATCGACGGGGTCGCGGCCACCCGGGCGTGGTACCGCGCGCTGAGCGAGGACGCCACCACGCCGTTCGTCTCGCCGTGGGTGGAGCCGGAGGACCGCAAGCAGGCAGAGCGTGCGGACAAGCCCAGCAGCGGCGGGTCGAGCCCGCTGTCCGCCGCGCTCGGCGGCGTCGCCCGCGCGGCGCTGGACGTGGCCGGGATCGCCCCCGCCACCATCGGCAGCGCGCTGCAGGCGTTCAACGACAACACCGCGGCCCTGCCCTTCCAGGCGCCGCGCACGATCTTCAACGTCCCCATCACCGGCGCCCGGCGCTTCGCCGCGCAGGCCTGGCCGATGGAGCGGCTGCGCGCGGTCAGCGACGCAGCGGGAGTGACGGTCAACGACACGGTGCTGGCCATGTCCGCCGGGGCGCTGCGTCGCTACCTGCTGGAGCTGGGCGCCCTGCCCGACGAGCCGCTGGTCGCGATGGTGCCGGTGTCGTTGCGCAAGGAGGGCGACGGCGAGGGCAACGCGGTGGGGGCGGTGCTGTGCAACCTGGGCACCGAGCTGACCGATGCCGGGCAGCGCCTGCACCGCGTGCACCAGTCGATGCGGTACTCCAAGAACGTGCTGGCCGGGCTGAGCCCGCTGCAGAGCCTGGCGGTGAGCGCGCTGAACATCGGCGGCCTGGCGCTGGGCCCGCTCGGGGGCGCCGACCGCCTCACCGGGCCGCCGTTCAACATCATCATCTCCAACGTGCCGGGGCCGGACACGGAGCGCTTCTGGAACGGGGCGCGGCTGGAGAACTTCTTCCCCGCCTCCATCCCCGTGGACGGCCAGGCGCTGAACATCACGGTGGCCAGCTACGCCGACACCATGCAGTTCGGGCTCACCGGCTGCCGGCGCAACGTGCCGCGGCTGCAACGCCTCCTGGTGCACCTGGAGGACTCGCTGGCCGAGCTGGAGAAGGCCACGGCCTGACCGTCGTCCGTACCGGCACGGGAGCCGGCGCAGCTACCGGCGCGGCTTCCAGACCACCACGGCGGTGGAGCGGCGCACCGGCACCAGGTCGCGCCGGTAGCTGGCGTGCACGCCGGCGGTGGCCTGCTCGGCGGAGGCGCGGGTGCGCTCGAGCTCGTCAGTGAGCTCCTCCACCTGGTCCTGCAGCGCCGTCACCTGCTCGGTCAGCTCGATGATGCGCTTGATGCCGGCGAGGTTCACCCCGTCGTCCTGGGACAGCCGCTGCACCTCGCGCAGCAGCGCCACGTCTCGTGGGGAGTAGCGACGCCCGCCGCCGGGGCTGCGGTGCGGGGTGACCAGGCCGAGCCGGTCGTAGGTGCGCAGGGTCTGGGCGTGCATGCCCGCCAGCTCGGCAGCCACGCTGATCACGAAGACCCGGGCGTCGGGGTCCATGGACGGCGAGGGCCCCGGGGTGGGTCCGGGCCCGGCCATCAGCGATCGCCCGCCATCGCGCCCGCCCAGCGTGCTCGCGGGTCGAACCCGCTGGCGCGCTCGGCCTCGACGTAGGCCTGCAGCGCCTGCTGGGCCTCGGGGCTCAGCGTCGGGGGCACCGCCGCCTCCAGGGTGACCAGCAGGTCACCGGCCTGGCCGTCGCGCTTGCTCACCCCGCGGCCGCGCAGGCGCAGCACCCGGCCGTTGGCCGAGCCGGCGGGGACCTTCATCTTCACCCGGCCGTCCAGCGTGGGCACCGACAGCGTGGTGCCCAGCGCCAGCTCGCCGAAGCTCACTGGCACGGTGATGGTGAGGTTGTTGCCGTCCCGGCGGAACACCGGGTCGGGGGTGACGTGCACGGTGACGAACAGGTCGCCGGCCGGGGCGCCGCGCAGGCCGGCCTCGCCCTGCCCGGCCAGCCGGATGCGCTGCCCGTCGTCCACCCCGGCGGGGATTCGCACGGTGATGGTGCGGGTGCGCGTGGTGGTGCCGGTTCCCCGGCACTCCGGGCACGGGTCGTCCACCAGCGAGCCGGTGCCGCGGCAGTCCCGGCAGGGCTCGCTGAAGCCGAACGCCCCCTGGTTGCGGCTGACCACGCCGGCTCCGCCGCAGGTGGGACAGCTGCGCGGGTGGGTGCCCGGCTTGGCGCCGCTGCCGTGGCAGGTGGTGCACGCCGCCGGGCTGGTGAGCCGCAGCGGGACCACCGCACCCTTGGTGGCGTCGGCGAAGTCCAGGCGCACCTCGGTCTCCACGTCGCCCCCGCGCTGGGGACGGCTCGCCTGCTGCCCGCCGGACTTGCCGAACAGCCCGCCGAACAGGTCGTTGAAGCTGCCCGGGTCGGCCTGGAACCCGCCGTTGCGGGCCTGGCCGAACAGGTCGTTCAGGTCGAAGTCGTTGGGCATCCCCGCACCGGGGCGCCCACCACCGAACCCGCGACCCCCGCCGGCGGCGAAGAGGCTGCGGGCCTCGTCGTACTCCTTGCGCTTGGCGGGGTCGGAGAGCACACCGTGCGCCTCCGACACCGCCTTGAAGCGCGCCTCCGCCTTGGCGTCCCCGGGGTTGGCGTCCGGGTGCAGCTCGCGAGCGAGCTTGCGGTAGGCCTTCTTGATCTCCTCGGAGGAGGCGTCGGAGGAGACGCCCAGCTCGCCGTAGAAGTCCTTGTCCATCCAGTCCCGCGCACTCACTGGGCGTCTCCTCCCCTCATTCTGCTGGTTTGTCCTGGACCGCCGAGGTCGCCGCAGCGTCCTCGGCCGGGGCGGAGCCGGCGTCCGGCACGGGGTCCTCGGACACCGCCACCATCGCCGGGCGCAGCACCCGGTCGCCGAACCGGTAGCCCTGGCGCATCACGGCGCTGAGCACCGGTTCGCCACCGGAGCCCTCGTGCGAGACCGCCTCGTGCAGCGCGGGGTCGAACGGGTCGCCCTCCGCGCCGAAGGCCGCCAGGCCCTGGCCGACCAGCGCGTCGGTGAGCTTGTCCGACACGGCCTTGAGCGGGCCCTGCAGGTCACCGTGGCTGCGGGCGCGGGCCAGGTCGTCGAGCACGCCGAGCAGCGAGGAGACCACCGACGCCTTGGCGGTGCCGATGACCTGCTGCCGGTCGCGCTCCACCCGGCGGCGGTAGTTGGCGTACTCCGCCGAGACGCGCTGCAGGTCGGCCGTGCGCTCGAGCAGCTCGGTCTGGAGCGGGTCCATGCCCTCGTCGGCAGCCCCCTCCTCGACACCGCTGTCGACCGCGTCCTCGGCCCCGACCGGCTCCGCGTCGTGGTACTCCACGGCCACCTCGTCGAGGTCGGCCTCGTCCACCGGGCCGCCCGGCGGGCGGACCTGACCCGTCTCCGGGTCGATCCGCCGCCGGTCGGTCACCCGCACGGGCTCCTCGCGGTGCTCCTCCTCGCGGGGGCTCACTTCGAGTCACCCTCCTTGGCGTCGTCGGGCTCGTCCACGACCTCGGCGTCGACCACGTCGTCGGCGCCGTCGGCACCGCCGGTGGGCTGGCCGTCGGCGGCCTCGGCGTTGGCGGAGGCGTAGATGGCCTCACCCAGCGCCTGCGACTCCGTGCCCAGCTTCTCCACCGCGGACTTGATGGCCTCGGTGTCGGTGCCACCGAGGGCGTCCTTGACCTCGGCGATGGCGGACTCGACCTTGGTCTTGACCTCGGCCGGGACCTTCTCCTCGTTGTCCTTGACGAACTTCTCCGTCTGGTGCACGAGGGACTCGGCCTGGTTGCGGACCTCGGCCTCGTCTCGGCGCTTCTTGTCCTCCTCGGCGTGCGCCTCGGCGTCCTTCATCATCTGGTCGATCTCGTCCTTGCTCAGGGCCGAGCCACCGGTGATGACCATCGACTGCTCCTTGCCGGTGCCCAGGTCCTTGGCACTGACGTGGACGATGCCGTTGGCGTCGATGTCGAAGGTGACCTCGATCTGCGGGACGCCGCGGGGCGCCGGCGGGAGGCCGGTGAGCTCGAACATGCCGAGCTTCTTGTTGTACGCCGCGATCTCGCGCTCACCCTGGTACACCTGGATCTGCACGCTCGGCTGGTTGTCGTCGGCCGTGGTGAAGGTCTCCGACCGCTTGGTCGGGATGGTGGTGTTGCGCTCGATGAGCTTGGTCATCACGCCGCCCTTGGTCTCGATGCCCAGCGACAGCGGGGTCACGTCGAGCAGCAGGACGTCCTTGACCTCACCGCGCAGCACACCGGCCTGCAGGGCGGCGCCCACGGCGACGACCTCGTCGGGGTTCACGCCCTTGTTGGGCTCGCGGCCACCGGTGAGCTCCTTGACCAGGTCGGTCACGGCGGGCATGCGGGTGGATCCACCGACCATCACGACGTGGTCGATGGCGCCCACGGAGATGCCGGCGTCCTTGACCACGGCCTTGAACGGCGCGCGGCAGCGCTCGAGCAGGTCGGAGGTGATCTTCTGGAACTCGGCCCGGGAGAGCTGCTCGTCGAGGAACAGCGGGTTCTTGTCCGCGTCCACGGTGATGTAGGGCAGGTTGATCGAGGTGCTCTGCCCGGAGGACAGCTCGATCTTGGCCTTCTCCGCGGCCTCGCGCAGGCGCTGCATGGCCATCTTGTCCTTGGTCAGGTCGATGCCCTGCGAGGACTTGAACTTGTCGGCCAGCCAGTCGACGATCCGCTGGTCCCAGTCGTCACCACCGAGGTGGTTGTCACCGGAGGTCGCCCGCACCTCGACGACGCCGTCACCGATCTCCAGCAGGGACACGTCGAAGGTGCCGCCACCGAGGTCGAAGACCAGGATGGTCTGCTCCTTCTCGCCCTTGTCCAGGCCGTAGGCGAGGGCAGCCGCGGTGGGCTCGTTGACGATGCGCAGGACGTTGAGGCCCGCGATCTGGCCGGCCTCCTTGGTGGCCTGGCGCTGGGAGTCCTCGAAGTAGGCCGGGACGGTGATCACCGCGTCGGTGACCTCCTCGCCCAGGTAGGCCTCGGCGTCGCGCTTGAGCTTCATCAGCGTGCGGGCGCTGATCTCCTGCGAGGTGTAGTCCTTGCCGTCGATGCCCACCTTCCAGTCGGTGCCGACGTGGCGCTTGACGGATCGGATGGTGCGGTCCACGTTGGTGACAGCCTGGTTCTTGGCCGGCTGTCCCACGAGCACCTCGCCGTTGCGCGCGAACGCGACGACCGACGGCGTGGTGCGCGAGCCCTCAGAGTTGGCGATGACGGTGGGCTCGCCACCCTCCAGCACCGATACGACTGAGTTGGTGGTACCGAGGTCGATCCCGACCGCACGAGCCATGGTGGTTCCTCCTACTAGTTCTGTCCTGGGTTACCGATTGCGTCCCCGCTCGCGCGGCGAACGGCAACCTTAAGCGTGATCGGCTCAAGTTTGCCTGAGCACTGACACTTCGGTCAAATCCAACCTGAGTCGGGTCCGCTCAAGGCGCTGCGGATCCTTCAACGCACCACCTGTGACGACTGTTCCCGCTCCGTATGCAAGGAGGCGGCTACCGCAAAGTAGGGTCACCCGAGCACTGTCGCGACGGAAGGTTGCAGGTCAATGAACGCGTTGACGATCACCATGGGCACCGTTGGTGTCCTCATCAGCCTTGTGTGCTGGTACATCTTCATCCAGGGCGTGGTCAAGATGATCAAGATCATCCGACTGGGCCAGCCCGACGCCACCCGCAACGGTCCGCTCGCGGCCCGCCTCACGCAGATGGCGAAGGAGGTCGTCGCCCACACCAAGATGAACAAGAAGCGCAACGTGGGACCTGCGCACTGGTTCGTCATGTGGGGATTCCTCATCGGCAGCCTCGCGTGGTTCGAGGCGTACGGCGAGACCTTCGACCCGCACTTCCACTGGCCGCTGATCGGCAACTGGGCCCCGTACCTGCTGCTCACCGAGATCCTCGGTGTGGGCACGGTGCTGGGTGGCCTGGCGCTGGTGATCATCCGGCAGATCAACCACCCGCGACGCGCTGACCGGCTGTCCCGCTTCGGCGGCTCCAACTTCAAGCAGGCCTACTTCGTCGAGGCCGTGGTCATCATCGAGGGCCTGGGGATCCTGGCCGTCAAGGCGTTCAAGGTCGCCAGCGACATCGAGCACGCGCCGAACTGGGCCAACTTCCTCACCAACCCGATCGGGCACGCGCTGCCGGACAGCGCCACCGCGGTCTCCGTCGTGGCCCTGGTCAAGCTGCTCTCCGGCATGATCTGGCTGCTCGTCGTCGGCCGCTCGCTCACCATGGGTGTGGCGTGGCACCGCTTCAGCGCCTTCTTCAACATCTACTTCAAGCGCCAGGACGACGGTGGTCCCGCGCTCGGCGCGCTGCTGCCGATGATGTCGCAGGGCAAGGCCCTGGACTTCGAGGAGGCCGACCCGGACAAGGACGTCTTCGGTGCCGGCAAGATCGAGGACTTCAAGTGGAAGGGGTGGCTGGACTTCACCACCTGCACCGAGTGCGGCCGCTGCCAGGAGCAGTGCCCGGCCTGGAACACCGGCAAGCCCCTCTCCCCGAAGCTGGTCATCACCTCCCTGCGCAACCACGCCTACGCCAAGGCGCCCTACCTGCTGGCCGGTGGCTCCACCGACATGGCCGGCGACGAGGTGGGCCTGGTGGACGGCGAGGGCAACGTCGACCAGGCGAAGCTCGACGCGGTCCCGCAGGCCGCCCGGGACGAGGCGGCCCGCTCGCTGATCGCCGAGGCGGTCGACGGCGGCGTCATCGACCCCGAGGTGCTGTGGAGCTGCACCACCTGTGGCGCCTGCGTGGAGCAGTGCCCGGTGGACATCGAGCACGTCGACCACATCGTCGACATGCGTCGCTACCAGGTGCTGATCGAGTCGGAGTTCCCCACCGAGCTCGGTGGGCTGTTCAAGAACCTGGAGAACAAGGGCAACCCGTGGGGCCAGAACGCCAAGGACCGCCTCGCGTGGGCCGAGGGCCTCAGCTTCGACGTGCCCGTCTTCGAGGGTGAGCTCGGCGACGCCGAGTACCTGTTCTGGGTCGGCTGCGCCGGCGCCTTCGAGGACCGCGCCAAGAAGACCACCCGCGCGGTGGCCGAGCTGCTGCACATCGCCGGCGTGAAGTACACGGTGCTGGGCACGGAGGAGACCTGCAGCGGCGACCCCGCGCGCCGCTCCGGCAACGAGTTCCTCTTCCAGATGCTCGCCCAGCAGAACGTCGAGGTGCTCAACTCCGTCTTCGAGGGTGTGGAGAAGGGCAAGCGCAAGATCGTCGTCACCTGTGCGCACTGCTTCAACGCCCTGGGCAACGAGTACCCGCAGGTGGGTGGTGACTACGACGTGGTGCACCACACCCAGCTGCTGAACCGCCTGGTGCGGGAGAAGAAGCTGGTGCCGGTGGCCAGCGTCGGCGAGGACGTCACCTACCACGACCCGTGCTACCTGGGTCGGCACAACAAGGTCTACGACGCTCCCCGCGAGCTGGTCGGGGCCTCCGGTGCCACCCTGCGGGAGATGCCGCGCCACGCCGAGCGCTCGCTCTGCTGTGGTGCCGGTGGCGCCCGGATGTGGATGGAGGAGCGCATCGGCAAGCGCATCAACCTCGAGCGCGTGGACGAGGCGCTGTCCACCGCTCCGACGAAGATCGCGACCGGCTGCCCGTTCTGCCGCGTCATGCTGACCGACGGCCTGACCGCGCGCCAGGACACCAAGGTGGCGCCGGAGTCGGTGCAGGTGGTCGACGTGGCCCAGCTGCTGCTGGAGTCCGTCACCGCCGACCGCAAGCCGGGCGCTGGCGACCTGGCCACCGAGGAGCCTGCTGACGTGCCGACCGACGAGGTGCCCACCGGCACCCCGCTGCCGGACGAGGACAACGCCCCTGGCGCCGCGCAGTCCGCCACCCAGCCCGCCGACGGCTCGGACGACCCGAGCACCAAGGGCACCGAGGGCACCGAGGCGTCGCCCAACGGAAGCGGCGCCAGTGCGGAGCAGGAGAGTGGCTCGGCCAACGGGACCGGCACCACGCCGGAGCCCGACGACGCCGCAACCGCCCGCAAGGACGGCGACGCGAGCTGAGCCGGCGGCGCCGCGAGGCGCCTGACACACGAGTACGGGTGTGGCTACGACCTGACGGTCGAAGCCACACCCGTACTGCTTCCGGCCACGCTGCTGGACCGGTGGCTCTGTCCTGCTCTCGTGGAGATGCTCGCGCCCCAGTGTGCGACGACGGCGAGCGGTTCGCATCCCGAAAATCACGTGCACACAAGCAATTTCGATCTGAGACGCCGATCACTTCGGCGTGCCGCACCGGGGGGCAGCAGCCGCTTGACCTGCAGTGTCGACACGGGCACGGTCAGTGGCCGGCACCCCGGAGAGGGTCGGGAGCGGCCCCAGGAAATGTCCGAAAAATATTGCCTGGACCCGAGTGCAACTATGTAGGGGTGAGCAACCACGTGGACCAGTCCCCCAGCACTCTGCTGACGCACAGCCACCGCGCGCTGAACCAGTCCCGCAAGCTGGGGAACGTGCTGTACGACATCCGGGGACCGGTTCAGGCGCACGCGGCGCGGCTGGAGTCCGAGGGACACCGGATCCTCAAGCTCAACATCGGCAACCCGGCGCCGTTCGGCTTCGACGCGCCGGACGAGATCCTGCAGGACGTCATCGCCGGCCTGCCCACCGCGCAGGGCTACTCCGACTCCAAGGGTGTGCTCTCCGCCCGCCGCGCGGTGGTGCAGCACTACCAGCAGCAGGCGGGCTTCCCCGAGCTCGACGTGGACAACGTCTACCTGGGCAACGGCGTGTCCGAGCTGATCACCATGTCGCTGATGGCCATGCTCGACGACGGCGACGAGGTGCTGGTGCCCGCGCCGGACTACCCGCTGTGGACGGCCTCGGTGAACCTCGCCGGCGGCACCCCGGTGCACTACCTCTGCGACGAGGCCGACGGCTGGAACCCCAACCTCGCCGACCTCGAGGCGAAGATCACCCCGCAGACCAAGGCGTTGGTGGTGATCAACCCGAACAACCCGACCGGGGCGGTCTACACCCGGCAGGTGCTGACCGGCCTGGTGGAGCTGGCCCGCAAGCACCGGCTGGTGCTGATGGCCGACGAGATCTACGACAAGATCCTCTACGACGACGCCGTGCACGTCCCGCTGGCCTCGCTGGCGCCGGACGTGTTCTGCCTGACCTTCAACGGCCTGTCCAAGGCCTACCGGGTGGCCGGCTACCGCGCCGGCTGGATGGCGGTGACCGGGCCCAAGGCGCACGCGGCCAGCTACCTCGAGGGCCTCACGCTGATGGCCTCGATGCGGCTGTGCCCCAACGTGCCGTCGCAGAACGCCATCCAGGCCGCGCTCGGCGGGTACCAGAGCATCAACGACCTGATCCTGCCCGGCGGCCGGCTGCTGGAGCAGCGGGACACCGCGTGGGAGGAGCTCAACAAGATCCCCGGCGTCTCCTGCGTCAAGCCGCGCGGTGCGCTGTACGCCTTCCCCCGGCTGGACCCGCAGGTGCACGAGATCTACGACGACCAGAAGCTGGTGCTCGACCTGCTGCTGGCCGAGAAGATCCTGGTGGTGCAGGGCACCGGCTTCAACTGGCCGGCGCCGGACCACCTGCGCGTGGTCACCCTGCCGTGGGCCCGAGACCTGTCCAAGGCGATCCAGCGGCTGGGCAACTTCCTGGCGTCGTACACGCAGTAGGTCCGGGTGGCGTCTCCCGGCAGCAGGCCCGCGCTGCCGTCGGTGTGTGCCAACATGCCCGGATGAGATTCCTGGTTCGTCTCGTCATCAACGCCGTCGCCATCTGGCTGGCCGCCGAGTGGGTGTCCGGCATCGAGATCGCCTCCTCCGGCCGCGGCCAGGGCTGGGACGTCGTGGTGGTGCTGTTCATCGCGCTGGTCTTCACCGTGGTCAACGCGGCGATCCGCCCGGTGGTCAAGCTGCTGTCGCTGCCGCTGCTGATCGTCACCCTGGGCCTGTTCACCCTGGTGATCAACGCCCTGATGCTGTGGCTGACGGCGTGGATCTCCCAGGCCACCGACTACGGCCTGACCATCTCCGGCTTCGGTGCCGCGTTCTGGGGCGCCCTCATCGTCTCGCTGGTCAACTGGCTGCTGGGCGCGCTGGTGCCCGAGCACTCCCGCCGCTAGCGCTCCCACCCGAGGCCCCGCCACACGACGACGGCGCCGCGGCCGGCACGGAGATCCGTGCGGCTGCGGCGCCGTCGTGGTGCGGGAGGGTCAGACGCCCATGCTGCGCCCGATGATCTCCTTCATGATCTCCGTGGTGCCGCCGTAGATCGTCTGCACGCGGGAGTCCATGTACGCCTTGGCCACCGGGTACTCCCGCATGTAGCCGTAGCCGCCGTGCAGCTGCAGGCAGCGGTCGATCAGGCCGACCTGCTTCTCGGTGCTCCACCACTTGGCCATCGCGGCGTCGGCCACGGTCAGCTTGCCCGCGTTGAGCTCCATGATGCAGCGGTCCACGAAGTTGCGGGTGACCGCGGTCTCGGTGGCCAGCTCCGCCAGGGTGAAGCGGCTGTTCTGGAACGAGCCGATCGGCTTGCCGAACGCCTTGCGGTCCTTGCAGTACTGCAGCGTCGTCTCCAGCACGCCCTCCATGGCCGCCGCCGCCACCACGGCGATGGACAGCCGCTCCTGGGGCAGGTTGGTCATCAGGTGGACGAAGCCCAGGCCCTCGGTGCCCAGCAGGTTCTCCGCCGGCACCCGCACGTTGTCGAAGTGCAGCTCGGCGGTGTCCTGCGCCTTCATGCCGATCTTGTCGAGGTTGCGGCCGCGGCTGAACCCGGGCATGTCCCGCTCCACCACCAGCAGGCTGAAGCCCTGGGCGCCGGCCTCGGGGTTGGTGCGCGCCACCACGATCACCAGGTCGGCGTTGATGCCGTTGGTGATGAACGTCTTGGACCCGTTCAGGATCCAGTCGGTGCCCTCGCGCTTGGCGCTGGTGCGGATGCCCTGCAGGTCGCTGCCGGTGCCCGGCTCGGTCATCGCGATGGCGGTGATCAGCTCGCCGCTGCAGAACCCGGGCAGCCAGCGCTGCTTCTGCTCCTCGGTGGCCAGCTCGGTGAGGTAGGGCTGCACCACGTCGTTGTGCAGCGGAAAGCCCAGGCCGCTGAACCCGCTGCGGGCCTGCTCCTCGGCCACCACCGCGTTGTAGCGGAAGTCCTTGACGCCGCCACCGCCGAAGGACTCCTCCACCGCCATGCCGAGGAAGCCCTGCTTGCCGGCCTCCTTCCACAGCTCGCGGTCGACGATCGCGTCGTCCTCCCACTGGTCGTGGAACGGCGCGACGTGCTGGGCGAGGAAGGACTGGTACGACTCGCGGAAGAGGTCGTGCTCCGGCTCGAAGATGGTGCGATCCACAGGATGCCTCCAGGGGCGGGGTGCTCAGACTTAAATGCAGGTTGGACTGTTTGTTGAGTTCACCTTAGGGTAGAGACGTGCCTGTTGAACAGCAACCGAAGTCGTCGCGCACGCAGAGCGAGCGCACGGCGACCACCCGCGCCAAGCTCCTCGACGCCACCCTGGAGTCGCTGGTGGAGCTGGGCTACGCCCGCACCACCACCCCGGGCATCGCCGCGCGCGCCGGGCTGTCCCGGGGCGCGCAGCTGCACCACTTCCCCACCAAGGAGTCCCTGGTGGTCGCCGCGGTCGAGCACCTCGCCCGCAAGCGGGAGGCCGAGATCCGCGCGGAGCTGGGCGGGCACCACGACCGCGGCCGGGCGCTGGAGCTGCTGGCCGACGCCTTCGACGGCCCGTTGTTCCTCGCCGCGCTCGAGCTCTGGGTTGCCGCGCGCACCGACCCGGCGCTGCGCGCGGCGCTGCTGCCCCTGGAGCGGGAGGTGGCCGAGGCGCTGACCGCCCTGGGCGCCGAGCTGCTCGAGGTCCCCGCCGACGCCGCCACGATCGAGCTCACCATCGAGCTGGTCCGCGGCCTGGGCATGTCCGTCCTGTTCAACTCCCCCGCCACCGCGCAACGACGTCGCCAGCGGCTGCTCGCCGCCTGGCGAGAGATGCTGGAGCAGCAGTGACCACCACCGAGAACGCCCCCACCCGCCCGCGCACGCTGCCCGGCCACGTCCACACCCTCGTGGTGGGTGCGGGCTTCGCCGGCATCGGCATGGCCGCCAAGCTGCTGCGTGCCGACCGCAACGCCGACGTGCTGGTGATCGAGCGCGCCGACGAGGTAGGTGGCACCTGGCGGGACAACACCTACCCCGGCGCGGCCTGCGACGTGCCCAGCGTCCTGTACTCCTTCTCCTTCGCGCCCAACCCGGACTGGAAGCACTCGTACTCGCGCCAGCCGGAGATCTTCGACTACCTGCGCAACGTCGCCACCAGTGCCGGCGTGCGCCGCAACCTGGTCACCGGCTGCGAGCTGCTGGGCGCCACCTGGGACGACGACGCCCAGCTGTGGCGAGTCCGCACCAGTTTGGGCGAGCTGACGGCGACGGTGCTGATCGCCGCCACCGGCACGCTCTCCCAGCCCAAGCTGCCCGCGCTGCCCGGCCTGGCCGACTTCACCGGCACCACCTTCCACTCCGCCACCTGGAACCACGACCACGACCTGCGCGGCGAGCGAGTCGCCGTGGTGGGCACCGGTGCCTCCGCGGTGCAGTTCGTGCCGGAGATCATCGACGACACCGAGCACCTCACCGTCTTCCAGCGCACCGCCGCCTGGGCCTGCCCACGGCCCGACGGGTCGCCATCGGCCCGTACCCGCGCGCTCTACCGTCGCGTCCCGCTGGTGCAGAAGCTGGTGCGCGGCGGGGTGTACGCCATCCTGGAATTGCTGGTGCTGGTGCTGGCCCACCTGACCCGGCTGCTGCCGATCATCAGCGTGTGGCCGCGGCGCTACCTGCGCAAGCACGTCACCGACGAGGGCAAGCGCAAGGCCCTGACTCCGAGCTTCACCCTGGGCTGCAAGCGGGTGCTGCTCACCAACACCTGGGTCCCCACCCTGGCCCGACCAGACCTCACCCTGGTGGCCAGCGGCATCCACCACGTCACCGAGCGTGGCGTGGTGGACAACGACGGCGTGGAGCACGCCGTCGACACCATCATCTTCGGCACCGGGTTCACCCCCACCGAGCCGCCGGTGGCGCACCTGCTGCGCGGGGCCGACGGCCAGACGCTGGCCGAGCACTGGGCCGGCAGCCCGCACGCCTACCTGGGCACCACGGTGGCGGGCTTTCCCAACCTGTTCCTGATGTACGGGCCCAACACCAACCTGGGCCACAGCTCCATCGTCTACATGCTGGAGAGCCAGGCGGCATACATCAGCGACGCCCTGGCCCTGATGCGCCGCCGCGAGCTGTCCTCCCTGCAGGTGCTGCCCACCGAGCAGCAGGCCTACAACGCCCGGATCGACGACCAGCTGCAGGGCACGGTGTGGAACGCCGGCGGCTGCTCCAGCTGGTACCTCGACGCCAGCGGGCGCAACTCCGCCATGTGGCCGACGTTCACCTGGCGCTACCGGCAGCTGACCAAGCGGTTCGACCCCAGCCGCTACCAGCTGGTCGCCGCGAACACCCAGCAAGCCACCAACCAGCGAGCCACCACCCGCCCCGCCGACGTCACCCCCGCCTCGTGAGGCGCCCCGAGCACCTGGTGCTGGCCGCTGCGGCGGCCGTGACCGTCGCGGGGGCGCTCACCGACCGCCCCGCGCTGCAGCGGGCGGCCAAGCCGCTGATCGGGCCGTCGCTGGCCGTCCGGGTGCTGCGGGCACGCGCCGACCTCAGCGGCACCGACACCGCGCTGCTGCTCGCCGGCCTCGCTGCCGCGACGGTGGGCGACGTCTACATGCTCGAGCCCGACGACGACGCTCGCATCGTGCAGGGCGCCTCGGCGTTCGCGGCCATGCACGGTGCCTACTCGCGGGTGCTGCGCCGCCACGGCGCGCGCTCGCACCTGGCGACGGCCCTGCCCCGACTGGCCGCGAGCGGTGGCCTGGGTGCGCTGCTGGCCCGTCGCGCCCCGGAGGTGGCAGCACCCCTGGGCGCCTACGGCCTCACCCTCAGCGCCACGTCCACCCTGGCCGCCGACCCGGCGCTGGCCCCCGCAGCGCCTCGACTGCTGGGGCTGCCGCTGCCCAGCCGCAGCGACCCCCGCACCTGGCTGGCCGCAGGTGGACTGACGTTCGCCGCCTCGGACGCGCTGGTCGCGGTGCGCCGCACGGTGATTGCCAACGGCGCTGGTCGCAGCGCCGCGGAGGGCGTCGTCCTCGCCTCGTACGTGCTCGCCCAGCTGCTGCTGGTGGAGGGAATGCTGGAGCTCGCGCGCAGAAAGTGAGATGTTGCTCACAACTGCTCGGTGGGCCACACTCGGCTGGCGAACACGACGCTGCTGAGGAGTCGACTGATGACCGAGACCGCAGAGCTGCACACCCTCCACCGCGCCGTCGAGCAGCTGCGCAGCTGCGTGGGCGACCTGCGCGGGCGCTACGGAGACATCCCACACGTGCGCCGGCTGATGGGCGACGTTGACCGCATCGACCTCGACCTGTCGGAGATGGACACGCTGCCCGCCCCCGTGGTGGCCACTCGGCCCCCGCTGGAGCGCATCGACGACACCCCGGTGGACCCCGCGATGTGGCTGGGCGTCGACGACGAGGGCATTGGCGGCTACCACGGCGGCAGGGGGCTGTGACCCGCTCGGCGGTCCGCGCCGGGGTGGGGGACGCCGAGGCCGGCCGGGCCACCATCCGCGCCCGCACGCTGCGCCGGGACCGGTGGTGGCTGCAGCCCGCGGTCACCTTCACCCTGCTCACCGCCTGGTTGCTCTACGCACTGGTGCGCACCGCGTCGCAGCGGGCGTACTTCGTGGAGGAGTACCACTACCTCTCCCCGTTCTCCTCCCCCTGCGTGTCCGCCTCCTGCGCCCCCGCCGCGCGCGACCTGGGCACCTGGTTCGGGGAGTTCCCGCCGTTCCTGCCCTACGCGCTGCTGGTGCTGCCGTTCCTGCTGGGCTTCCGGTTGACCTGCTACTACTACCGCAAGGCCTACTACCGCTCGTTCTGGCTGTCCCCGCCGGCGTGCGCGGTGGCCGAGCCGCACTCCCGCTACACCGGAGAGTCCCGCCTCCCGCTGGTGCTGCAGAACGTGCACCGCTACTTCTTCTACGCCGCCGTGCTGGTCTCGGCGCTGAACACCTACGACGCGGCGCGCGCCTTCCGCGGCGCTGACGGTGGCTTCGGCATCGGGCTGGGCACGCTGATCCTGGTGCTCAACGTGGCCCTGCTGTGGACGTACACGGCGTCGTGCCACTCCTGCCGCCACCTCATCGGCGGCCGGCTCAAGCACTTCTCCGCCCACCCCCTGCGGTACAAGGCGTGGACGGGGGTCTCCAAGCTCAACACCCGGCACATGGAGCTGGCCTGGATCACCCTGGCCACCCTGGTGATCGCCGACGGCTACGTCGCGCTGGTGGCCTCGGGCACGCTCACCGACCTGCGGCTGGTGAACTGATGGCTGCCGACGTGGAGCAGCACGACTTCGACGTGGTGATCATCGGCGCCGGCGGAGCGGGCCTGCGGGCGGCGATCGCCGCCCGCGAGTCCGGGATGCGCACCGCGGTGGTGTGCAAGTCGCTGCTCGGCAAGGCGCACACGGTGATGGCGGAGGGCGGCATCGCCGCCAGCATGGGCAACGCCAACAGCAAGGACAGCTGGCAGGTGCACTTCCGCGACACCATGCGCGGGGGCAAGTTCCTCAACTCCTGGCGGATGGCCGAGCTGCACGCGCGGGAGGCGCCGGAACGGGTGTGGGAGCTGGAGACCTACGGGGCCCTGTTCGACCGCACCCCGGACGGCCGGATCAGCCAGCGCAACTTCGGGGGGCACGAGTACCCGCGGCTGGCCCACGTCGGCGACCGCACGGGCCTGGAGCTCATCCGCACCATGCAGCAGAAGATCGTGTCGCTGCAGCAGGAGGACCTGGCCGCCTCCGGCGACGCCGAGAGCCGCATCCGGGTGTTCCAGGAGTGCACCGTCACCGAGCTGCTGCGCGACCCCTCCGGTGCCATCGCCGGTGCGTTCGGCTACTGGCGGGAGACCGGCCGGTTCCTCCGCCTCGACGCCCCCGCCGTGGTGCTGGCCACCGGCGGCATCGGCAAGTCGTTCAAGGTGACGTCCAACTCCTGGGAGTACACCGGCGACGGCCACGCGCTGGCCCTGCGCGCGGGCGCCACGCTGGTGAACATGGAGTTCGTCCAGTTCCACCCCACCGGCATGGTGTGGCCGCCGTCGGTCAAGGGAATCCTGGTCACCGAGTCGGTCCGTGGCGACGGTGGGGTGCTGCGCAACTCCGAGGGCAGCCGCTTCATGTTCGACTACGTGCCCGCCGTCTTCCGCGGCCAGTACGCGGAGTCGGAGGAGGAGGCCGACCGCTGGTACGACGACGCGGACAACAACAAGCGCCCACCGGAGCTGCTGCCGCGGGACGAGGTGGCCCGGGCGATCAACACCGAGGTCAAGGAGGGGCGGGGCTCCCCGCACGGCGGGGTGTTCCTGGACATCGCCACCCGGCGTGACGCCGCGGAGATCATGCGCCGCCTGCCGTCGATGCACCACCAGTTCAAGGAGCTCGCCGACGTCGACATCACCAGCGAGCCGATGGAGGTCGGACCGACCTGCCACTACGTGATGGGCGGGGTGCAGGTGGACCCGGACACCGGTGCCGCGGTGGGGGCGCCGGGGCTCTTCGCCGCGGGAGAGGTCTCCGGCGGCATGCACGGCTCCAACCGCCTCGGCGGCAACTCGTTGTCGGACCTGCTGGTGTTCGGCTGCCGGGCCGGGATCGGTGCCGCCGAGCACGTGAAGCGGCTGGACGGGCAGCGGCCGCAGGTGGAGCAGGAGGCGGTGGACGCGGCGGCGGCGACCGCGCTGGCCCCGTTCGAGGAGGACGGCGGGGAGAACCCGTACACGCTGTACCAGGACCTGCAGCAGACCATGAACGACCTGGTCGGCATCATCCGCAAGGCCGACGAGATGCAGGAGGCGCTGTCCCGGCTGGAGCAGGTCAAGGGCCGTGCCGAGCACCTGACCGTGGAGGGGCACCGGCAGTTCAACCCGGGCTGGCACCTGGCGCTGGACCTGCGGAACATGCTGCTGGTCAGCGAGTGCGTGGCCCGGGCGGCCCTGCTGCGCGAGGAGAGCAGGGGCGGGCACACCCGGGACGACTTCCCGACGATGGATCCCCAGTGGCGGCGCAAGAACCTGCTCTGCTCGGCCGTGGACGGCAAGGTCGACATCGTCGAGCAGGTGATGGAGCCGATGCGCCCGGACCTGCAGGAGCTGTTCACCCGCGAGGAGCTCGCGAAGTACCTGACCGACGAGGAGCTCGAGACCGTCCGGGAGGACCAATGAGCGCTGTCCGGGAAGGCCCCATGAGCGCTGTCCGGGAGGACCAATGAGCTACGACGCGCACTTTCAGGTCTGGCGCGGTGACGCCGAGGGCGGCGAGCTGGTCGACTACACCGTGGAGGCCATCGACGGTGAGGTGGTGCTCGACGTCCTCCACCGGCTGCAGGCCACCCAGTGCGGCGACCTGGCCGTGCGGTGGAACTGCAAGGCGGGCAAGTGCGGCTCGTGCAGCGCCGAGGTCAACGGCCGCCCCAAGCTGCTGTGCATGACGCGGATGTCCACCTTCACCGAGGAGGAGACGATCAGCGTCACGCCTCTGCGCACCTTCCCGGTGATCCGCGACCTGGTCACCGACGTCTCCTACAACTACGCCAAGGCGCGGGAGATCCCCGCCTTCGCCCCTCCTGACCTGGAGCCCGGCGAGTACCGCATGCAGCAGGTGGACGTGGAGCGCTCGCAGGAGTTCCGCCGCTGCATCGAGTGCTTCCTCTGCCAGGACGTCTGCCACGTCATCCGCGACCACGAGGACAACAAGGAGGCCTTCGCCGGCCCGCGCTTCCTGATCCGCGCCGCCGAGCTGGCCATGCACCCGCTGGACGTCCGCACCGACCGGGCCGAGGTGGCTCGTGACCAGCAGGGCATCGGCCTGTGCAACATCACCAAGTGCTGCTCCGAGGTGTGCCCCGAGCACATCAAGATCACCGACAACGGGATCATCCCGATGAAGGAGCGGGTGGCCGATCGTCGCTACGACCCGCTGGTGTGGCTGGGCAGCAAGATCGGCCTGCGCAAGAAGGACTAGAACGTGTTCTTGACGCCGCTGGGCGGGTGATGCAGAGTCGAGCACGTGTCGTGGGCCACAATGACTCACGTCACAAGGAGCAAGTCTCTCATCACAACGAAGGGCGTTAAGGCGACGTGAAGACTAAGGGCGCAATCCTCTGGGGACTCAACGAGCCGTGGTCGGTCGAGGAGATCGAGATCGGTGACCCGCACGCGGGAGAGGTGACCGTCGAGCTCGTCGCCTCCGGGATGTGCCACTCCGACCATCACGTCGTCACCGGGGCCACGCCGAGCACGTTCCCCTTCCTGGGCGGGCACGAGGGCGCGGGCGTGGTCACCAAGGTCGGTCCGGGCGTCACCGGGCTGCAGGAGGGCGACCACGTGGTCAGCTCCTTCATCCCCTCCTGTGGCCACTGTCCGGCCTGCTCCTCGGGCCACCAGAACCTCTGCGACCTCGGTGGCTCGCTCCTCGGCGGCGCGTCGATCAGCGACGGCTCGTTCCGCATCCAGGCGCGCGGTCAGAACGTCTCCGCCATGGTCCTGCTCGGCACGTTCTCGCCGTACATGACCGTCAACCAGGCGTCGGTGGTCAAGATCGAGAAGGACATCCCGCTGGAGGTGGCGGCACTGGTCGGCTGCGGCGTCACCACCGGCTTCGGCTCGGCCACCAACGTGGCCAACGTCCAGGTGGGCGACACCGTGGTGGTCATCGGCTGCGGTGGCGTGGGCATCAACGCCGTCCAGGGTGCGGCCGCCTCCGGGGCCAAGCGCGTTGTCGTCGTCGACCCGGTGGAGTTCAAGCGCGAGCAGGCCATGGAGTTCGGTGCCACGCACGCCTACGCCACCGCCCAGGAGGCGATGGAGAAGGTCTACGAGATGACGTGGGGCCGCGGCGCCGACAAGTCGATCGTCTGCATCGGCCACATCCACGGCGAGGACGTCGACACCGCCGTGTCCATCATCGGCAAGGGCGGCACGGCCGTCATCACCGGCATGGGCGACATCGCCGACATGGACGTCAAGCTCAACCTCTTCACCTTCACCATGTTGCAGAAGGACCTCAAGGGCAACATCTTCGGTGGTGCCAACCCCCGGGTGGAGATCCCCAAGCTGCTCTCGCTCTACCAGGAGGGCCAGCTCAAGCTGGACGAGCTGGTCACCAACACCTACAAGCTCGAGGACATCAACCAGGGCTACCAGGACATGTTCGACGGCAAGAACCTGCGCGGCGTCATCCGCTACACCGACGCCGACCGCTAGCCGAGCCCGACGCGCACCGAGGGCCACAGCCGAGCACACGGCTGTGGCCCTCGGTGCGTGGCTCTCCGCCGACGGACCGTCCGCTGGCTGGGACGACGCGGCACACGCACCGCAGTTCTTAGGTTAGGGTCACCTCAGAATCGGTTGCTCGCAACCACTGAGCCTGCGCAAGAACCCGGAGCCCTCATGACAAGTCGTACCCGCCGCTTCCGCGGCGCCGTCGCCGCCACCGGCGTCGCCCTGGTCGCCGCGCTCACCCTCACGGCCTGTGGCGACGACGCCTCCGCCAACGAGTCGGGCAGCAGCACCCTCACCATCAAGCACGCCCAGGGCGAGACCCAGGTGCCGACCGACCCGCAGAAGGTCGCCGTGCTCGACTTCGCCGTGTTGGACACCCTGGACACCCTGGGCGTCCCGGTGGCCGGCGTTCCGAAGCAGGCCCTGCCCCCGATGCTGAGCAAGTACGCCGACGGCAAGTACGCCGACTACGGCACCAACAAGACCGCGGACGCCGAGGCCGTGGCCGCCTCCGCCCCCGACCTCATCATCGTCGCCGGCCGCAGCGCGGCCAGCTACGCCGAGATGAGCAAGATCGCCCCGACCGTGGACCTGACCAGCGACGGTGACGCGCTGGAGGCGCTGAAGAGCACCACCACCACCGTGGGCCAGATCTTCGGCAAGCAGGACCAGGCGAGCGCAGCGCTGAAGAAGATCGACGACCAGGTCGCAGCGGCCAAGAAGGCCACCGCAGGCAAGGGTGACGGCCTCATCGTGCTGGTCACCGGCGGCAAGATGAGCGCCTTCGGCGCGGGCTCGCGCTTCGGCCTGCTGCACGACGCCCTCGGCGTCACCCCCGCAGCACCCGAGCTCAAGGTCGACATCCACGGTCAGTCGGTCTCCTTCGAGTACATCGCCGAGACCAACCCCGACTGGCTGTTCGTCATCGACCGCGACGCCGCCATCGGCCAGCAGAGCAAGGCCGCCATGGAGGTGCTGGACAACCCGCTGGTCGCCAAGACCACCGCGTGGCAGAAGAAGCAGGTCGTCACCCTCGACGGCTACCGCTGGTACTCCCTCGGCAGCGGTCTGAGCAACGTCTCCGAGATGATCAAGTCCGTCCAGGACACCTTCGCCAAGTGACGCTCCCGTCTCCCGTCGCAGTGGCCACCGGCAGCACGCCGGTGGCCACTCGGCCGTCTCGCGACCGTCTCTGGCTCGTGCTGGGGACGGTCGCGGTGGTGGTCCTGGCGGGGGTCAGCCTGTTCATCGGGGTGAGCGACGTCCGGCCGTCCACGCTGTGGGAGGGCGGCAGCGAGGCCTGGGAGGTGCTGGTGATCAGCCGCGTCCCGCGCACCCTGGCGCTGGTGCTGGCCGGCGCCTCCATGGCGATCGCCGGGCTGATCATGCAGATGCTCGCCCGCAACAAGTTCGTCGAGCCCTCCACCGCGGGCACCGTGGAGTCGGCCACCCTGGGCATCCTCGTCATGACCATGCTCGCCCCCGGCCTGCCGGTGCTGGCCAAGATGCTCGGCGGTGCGGTCTTCGCCCTGATCGGCACCGCGCTCTTCCTGCGCATCCTGCGCAGGCTGCCCACCGCCAACACCCTGCTCGTCCCGCTGGTGGGTCTGATGCTCGGCGGCGTGATCGGGGCGGTCTGCGACTTCTTCGCCTACCGCGCCGACCTCCTGCAGTCGCTGTCGGCCTGGACCACCGGCGACTTCTCCGCCGTCATCCAGGGTCGCTACGAGATGCTCTGGCTCGCCGGGCTGCTCGCCGTCATCGCCTACGCGGTGGCCAACCGGTTCACCGTGGCCGGCCTGGGCGAGACCTTCACCACCAACCTCGGGCTGAACTACCGCCGAGTCCTCACCCTGGGGCTGTCCATCGTCGCCCTGGTCACCGCGGTCGTGGTGGTGACCGTGGGCGCCATCCCCTTCCTCGGCCTGATCGTGCCCAACGTGGTCAGCATGATCGTGGGCGACAACGCCCGCCGCGGCATCCCCTGGGTGGCCGTGGGCGGTGCCGGCTTCGTGCTGGCCTGCGACATCGTGGCCCGCACCGTGCGCTACCCCTTCGAGATGCCCATCGGCACCGTGGTCGGCGTGATCGGTGCCGCCGTGTTCCTGTTCCTGCTGCTGAGAGGCACTCGCCGTGGCCCCGCCTGAGGCACTGACGGCACCGCAGCGCACGCGCTCCCGGACGGTTGCCGGCCTGCTCGGCTCCGACGGCGTCCGGCTGGCCCTGCTCGGGCTGCTGGCGCTGGTGTCGGTGGTCGCGTTCCTCACCCTGGGTGTGCGAGGCAACTGGTCGTACGTGCTGGAGCGGCGTGCCGTGGTGGTGGTGACCATGGTGGTGGTCGGCTACGCCATCGCGCTGTCCACCGTGCTGTTCCAGACCGTCACCAACAACCAGATCCTCACTCCGTCCATCATGGGCTTCGACTCCCTCTACCTGCTGATGCAGACGGTGGCGGCGTTCTTCATCGGCGCCACGGCCACCGCCACGGCCGACCCCATCAGCCGCTTCGGCGTCGAGGTGGCGTTCATGGTGGTGTTCTCGCTGCTGCTCTACCGCTGGCTGCTGGTGGGCATGCAGCGCAGCATGCACCTGCTGGTGCTGGTGGGCATCATCTGCGGCGTCTTCTTCCGCAGCATCTCCAGCTTCCTGCAGCGACTGATGGACCCAGCGGCGTTCATCGTGCTGCAGGACAGCTTCTTCGCCGACTTCTCCCGCGTGGACCGGCGCCTGCTCGTGGTCAGCGCACTCGTGGTCGTGGTGATCAGCGTGCTGGCCTGGCGCATGCTCGCCAAGCTGGACGTGATGGCGCTGGGCCGGGAGACCGCGGTCAACCTCGGCGTCGACCACCGCCGCACGCTGCTCACGGTGCTGGTGATGGTCACCCTGCTGGTGTCGGTGGCCACCGCCCTGGTCGGGCCCACCACGTTCTTCGGCCTGCTGGTGGCGCACCTGGCCTACCGGTTGATGCGCTCGCACAAGCACCGGGTGACGGTGCCCGCCGCCGCCCTCGTCTCGGTGATCACCCTGGTCGGTGGCCAGACCGTGCTCGAGCGGGTCTTCCGCTCCGACACCAGCCTGTCCATCATCGTCGACTTCCTCGGCGGCCTGGTCTTCATCTTCCTGCTCCTGCGGAGGTCCACCCCGTGATCACCATCGACAACGTCACCAAGCGCTACGGCCACACCACCGTGGTCGACGGGGTCTCGCTGCAGATCGCCCGCGGCGGGATCACCTCGATCATCGGCGCCAACGGTGCCGGCAAGTCCACCCTGCTGGCCATGATGAGTCGGCTGCTGCCGATGGACTCCGGGGTGATCACCGTGGACGACCTGGACGTCTCCCAGGCCAAGAGCCGCGTGCTGGCCACCCGGATGGCCATCCTCCGCCAGGACAACCACGTCACCGTGCGGCTGACCGTGCGCGACCTGGTGGCCTTCGGCCGGTTCCCGCACAGCGGCGGCCGGCTCACCGTGGAGGACAAGCGCCACATCGACGAGTCCGTGGCGTACCTGGGCCTGCAGGACCTGGCCGACCGCTACCTCGACGAGCTCTCCGGCGGCCAGCGGCAGCGGGCGTTCGTCGCCATGGTGCTGTGCCAGGACACCGACTACGTGTTGCTGGACGAGCCGCTGAACAACCTGGACATGAAGCACTCCGCGGCCATGATGCAGCTGCTGCGCCGGGCGGCCCGGGAGCTGGGCAAGACCATCGTGATCGTCATCCACGACATCAACTTCGCGTCCTGCTACTCCGACCACATCGTCGCCATGCGCAACGGCGCGGTGTGCTGCCAGGGCTCGCCCGCGGAGATCATGACCACCGACTGCCTGCGTGGTGTCTTCGACATGGAGATCGCCATCGAGCAGGTGGGTGGGCACCTGCTGGGGCTGTACTACACCAGCGGCGCCGAGACCCCGGCCGGCTGAGGCACCCTCCCCCGCTGGCCTGGTCAGCGCCCGCCTGGGGCCCAGGAGCCGTCTTCTTGCAATCGGTGCGCAACAACCTACAGTGGATTGCAGCACGCATCGCCCCTGGTCGCGCCGGACCACCTGTGACGCCGGGCCGAGCAGCCCCTGAGGAGCCACCATGCACGTGCCCGACGGATTCCTGAACGCGCCGACGTCGGTGGCCACCGGTGTCGTCGCCGTGGCTGCGGTGGGCGTGGCTCTGCGCAAGGCGCGCTCCGAGCTCGACGACCGCACCGCCCCGATGGCGGGACTGGTGGCGGCCTTCGTGTTCGCCGCGCAGATGATCAACTTCCCCGTCGGTGCAGGCACGAGCGGGCACCTGATGGGAGGTGCGCTCGCGGCCGTCCTCGTGGGGCCGTGGACCGCCATCCTCTGCCTGGCGGTGGTGCTGATCGTCCAGGCGCTGTTCATGGCCGACGGGGGATCACCGCCCTGGGCACCAACATCACCCTGATCGGGGTGGTCACCGTCGTCGTGGGCTGGTTGGTGTTCCGCGGTCTGCGCGCCGTGCTGCCGCGCCGCCCGGGCGTGATCGCCCCTGCGGCGGCGCTGGGTGCGCTGGTCTCCGTGCCTGCGGCCGCGGCGGTGTTCACCCTGTTGTTCGCCGTCGGCGGCACCGCCCCGGTGGAGACCGGCTCGGTGCTGGCCGCGATGCTCGGCTGGCACGTCCTGATCGGAGTGGGCGAAGCGATCATCACCGGCCTGGTGGTGGGCGCGGTGATGACGGCCCGCCCGGACCTGGTGCACGGGGCGCAGGACCTGGTTCGCAGCCGTCCGATGGAGATCCGCACGACCGGGAGCGCCGCATGAAGACTCGCACCTTCTACGTCTGCGCCCTGGTGGCGGCGCTGCTCCTGGCCGGCGTGGCCAGCTACTACGCCAGCGCCCACCCGGACGGGCTGGAGCACGTCGCCGAGCGGACCGGGTTCGCCGACACCGCCG
This sequence comes from Rhodococcus sp. X156, assembly GCF_004006015.1. Classification (NCBI taxonomy): domain Bacteria; kingdom Bacillati; phylum Actinomycetota; class Actinomycetes; order Mycobacteriales; family Nocardiaceae; genus Rhodococcus; species Rhodococcus sp. X156. Next base: position 3,352,601 of record NZ_CP034766.1, read on the forward strand.
AGGACTCCGCGGCGGCCGACAGCCCGCTCGCCGACTACCAGGTCAGCGGGGTCGACGACGAGCGGGTCAGCGTCGGGCTGGCCGGGGTCACCGGGGTGTTCGTCGTCCTGCTGCTGGCCGGCGGGATCGCCTGGGGAGTGCGCCGCCGCGGCCCCGCCGCCGAGCAGGACGACGAGGGCGTCCCCGCCTCGTCGCAGCGCTAGTGGGCGCCGGGCACGGGCACCGTCTGCACTACCACGGGCACAGCCCCGTCCACCGGACCCCCGCGCACCTGAAGCTCGCTGTCCTGCTGGGGTTCATGGTGCTCGTGGTGGCTACGCCGAGGCAGTGGTACGCCGTCCACCTGGTCTGGTTCCTGGTGCTCCTCGGGGTGATCGGTGCCTCCCAGGTGCCGGCGCTCTACCTCGGCAAGCGGATGGTGGTGGAGCTGCCCTTCGTGGTCTTCGCCGCGCTGATGCCGTTCGTAGCCACCGGCCCACGGACCGAGGTCCTGGGGCTCAGCGTCTCCCAGGCCGGGCTGGTGGGTGCGTGGGCCCTGCTCGCCAAGGGCACCCTGGGCGTGCTGGCCTCGCTGACGCTGGCGGCCACCACCGAGCCCACCGCAGTCCTCGCCGGGTTGCGGCGGCTGCGGGCACCCGCCCTGATCGTGGAGATCATGGGCTTCATGATTCGCTACCTCGACGTCGTCACCGCGGAGATGGGCCGGATGCTGGTGGCGATGCGCTCCCGCGGGTGCGACCCACGGTGGCCGCGCCACTGGCCGAGCCTCGCCCGGTCGCTGGGCGCGCTGTTCATCCGCTCCTACGAGCGCGGCGAACGGGTCCATCTCGCGATGCTCTCGCGCGGCTACACCGGGACCATGCCTGGGGCGGACCGATGAGCACGCCCGTGCTGGACCTCCAGGGGCTCGCCTACGCCTACCCCGACGGTCACCAGGCGCTCTTCGGGGTCACCCTGCAGGTCCAGCGCCACGAGCGGGTGGCGCTGCTGGGTCCCAACGGGGCCGGCAAGACCACCCTGGTGCTCCACCTCAACGGAATCCTCACCGCCGGCGCGGGCACGGTGACCGTCGGCGGGCTGCCGGTGGAGAAGAAGCACCTCGCGGAGATCCGGCGCCGCGTCGGCATCGTGTTCCAGGATCCCGACGACCAGCTCTTCATGGGCACCGTCCGCCAGGACGTCGGTTTCGGCCCAGTCAACCTCGGGATCCGCGGCGCTGAGCTCGACCGCCGCGTGCTGGCCGCGCTGGAGCAGGTCGGGATGGCCGAGCACGTCGACCGCCCGCCGCACCACCTGTCCTTCGGCCAGCGCCGCCGGGTCGCGCTGGCCACGGTGCTGGTGATGGAGCCACAGGTGCTCGTCCTCGACGAGCCGTCCTCCAACCTCGACCCGGCCTCGCGCCGCGAGCTCGCCGACATCCTTCGGTCGCTGGACGTGACCGTGCTGATGGTGACCCACGACCTGCCGTACGCGCTCGAGCTCTGCCCGCGCTCGGTCGTGCTCTCCGGAGGGTCGATCGTGGCCGACGGGCCGACGTACGAGGTGCTCACCGACGACGAGCTCATGCGCGCGCACCGGCTGGAGCTGCCGTTCGGCTTCGACCCACGTTCGGTGGGGTCGGCACCGCACCGGGCCGGGGCCCAGGACCCGCTGGCGCCGCCCGACTCCGGCAGTGCCCGGGAGAACCTGCGGTGACCAGGCTGCATGCGGTCGGCGGCCGGTGGACACCGCCGCGCCGCCTGCGCAACCAGCTCAGAAGTGCTTCGGACACACCGAATGCTCTACCTTGACGGTGCAGGGACGTGAAGCACGCTGCCTGCGCGCGACCCGACGATCACCGCGACCACACCGCACGACGAGGAGCTGTTCATGGGCATCGGAGCCGGAATCTTCCTGCTTGCGGTAGGTGCGATCCTGAAGTTCGCGCTGGACGTGCAGGTACAGGGAGTCGACCTGCAGGTCGTCGGCATCATCCTCATGATCGTCGGTGTCCTCGGCATCATCCTGGACCTGGCGATCCTGATGCCCCGGCGTCGCCGTCGCGACGACTACGTGGCCCCCGCCGACGTCGACGAGTACGGCCGCCCGCTGCGTCGTCCGCGCGACTACTGACCACACCGGAGGAGCACACCATGGACAAGCTCTCCCTCAGCGCCCTCGCCCGCGAGCAGCTGGAGCTGGCGAAGAACGGATCGGCCGGGCGCAGTGCCGCGACCGTCTTCGGTGGGCACACGCACACGCTGCGGCAGACGCTGATCGCGCTGGTGGCGGAGCAGGACCTGGACGAGCACGACAGCCCGGGCGAGGCCACCGTGCACGTGCTGCAGGGCCGGGTGCGGCTGGTGGCCGGGCAGAGCTCCTGGGAGGGCTCCCCGGGCGACCTCATCATCGTTCCGCCTGCGCGCCACTCCCTGCACGCCGACACCGACGCCGTCGTGCTGCTCACCGTGGCCAAGCCGCTCACGGAGCGCTGACACCCCCAGGGCTCGCCCGCTGAGAGCACTGCCCCTGCGCCCCTCGCGTGCTGTACTCCGGGAATGACACACACCAGCACCAGGACAGTGGCCGTCACCGGCTCCGCGTCGGGGATCGGCGCCGCCTGCGTGGCGCGGCTGCGGGCCGCCGGGCACCGCACGATCGGGGTGGACGTCCAGCCCGGCGCGGACGTCGTCGCCGACCTCGCCACTGCCCAGGGCCGCGCGGCGGCCGTCGAGGCCGTGACCACGCAGTGCGGCGGCGTGCTGGACGGCCTGGTGGCCTGCGCCGGGGTCGGCCCGCTCTCCGACCGCCCCGGCAGCGTGCTGGCCTCGGTGAACTACTTCGGCGTGGTCGAGGTGGTGCAGGGCCTGCGCCCCACGCTGCTGGCGGCGCAGCACCCTGCGGTGGTGGCGGTGTCCTCCAGCAGCAGCAGCACCCAGCCGGGCATCCCCCTCGAGCTGGTGCAGGCGTGCCTGGCCGGGTCAGAGGGCGACGCCTGTGCGCGCGCCGAGGAGCTGGGCGCGCTGGGCACCTACCCGGCCACCAAGCTGGCCCTGGCGTGGTGGATCCGCACGCAGGCCCCGACTGCGGAGTGGATCGGCGCGGGCATCCGGCTGAACGCGGTGGCCCCCGGCACCATCGACACCCCGATGACCGGTGGGCCCGACCTCGACCCCGAGCTGGTGAAGCTGCTGGACGTCTACCCGGTGCCGCTCGGACGCCGGGGACGGCCGGAGGAGGTGGCCTCGGTGATCGAGTTCCTCCTCGACGAGCGCTCCTCCCTGCTCTGCGGCACGGTGGTCTTCACCGACGGCGGCACCGACGCGCTGATCCGCGGACGGGACTGGCCGGCGCCGTGGCAGCCGAGCAGGGAGGAGCTGGTGGCGAAGCTGCAGCTGCCGTCCTAGCGGCGCGTCTCCGGCGGCCCGTCCTGGCTGCCCATCACCCGGGCACCGCTGGTGCGACCCTGCCCGGACGGGTCGTTGATGCGCTGGGTCTCCGCCGAGCTGTCGGACACGCCGGGCTCGGTGCGCTGGTGGGCGGTGCCGGAGTGCTCCGTGCCGCCGCGGTGCTGGGTCTCGTGCGTGGTGACCGGCGCGGTCTCCGCGCTGCGCTCAGCGGCGCGGACGTCCCGCACGGACTTGACGCTCAGCCGGCCGGCTGCCTGTGCCCCCAGGAACAGGATCAGCGCCCCGAGGCCGTAGAAGAAGCCGAGGTCCACGAGGGCCTGTCGAGTGGTGTCACCGACCGGGGCACCGGTCTCGCCCAGGAAGTCCGGCCAGATCCGGCTGAGCACCGGCCCGACGATGAACCACGCGCCGGCCAGGCTGGCCAGCCACCCGCCGAGGACGGCGGCAGGCCGGTTGGCGGCGAGAAGCAGCAGCAGGCCTGCGATCACGGCGACCCCGCCGGGCAGCACCTCCAGCCAGAACCGGCCGGTGGTCCACTCCCAGGTGGAGTCGGGTGTGGTGGCGTAGTCGAAGTACGGCCCCACGAACGGGATCAGCGCACCCCACAGACCTAGCAGCACCAGCAGCAGCCCGGTGATGGCGCCGCGGGTGCGAGGGATGCCCTTCGCGCGTCGGGGCTGTTTCGTCGTGGTGCCGTACTCAGTCATCACTGCTCCTCATGGTGTCCTCCTCCGCGCACGCCTGGGCGACACGGACGGCTGGACTACTGAACGTAGCCCCCCGCGGCACCCTCCGCAGAACGTCGCGGAGCGCCTCCCGCCTGCGGCCCGCTGACCTGCACGATTGGCCGAGAAACCGCTTCCCGGCGAGGGGGCTGCACCCCTAGACTCGGCCCATGTCGATCTCTACGACGGGCAGCGACAGCACCTCCCTGGTGGGTAGTGACCTGTCCGGCGGCGACCTGGAGCGCGCGCTGGAGTCGCACCGCCGCGAGCTGACCGGCTTCTGCTACCGAATGCTCGGTGCGGCCTCGGAGGCCGAGGACGCCGTGCAGGAAACCTTGGTGAACGCCTGGCGCAGCATCGACACCTTCCAGGGCCGCTCCTCGCTCCGGTCGTGGTTGTACCGCATCGCCCACAACGTGTGCCTGGACATGATCCGCAGCCCGCAGCGACGGGCCCGGCCGATGGACCTGGCCGCCCCCACCCCCGCCGCCGAGGTGGTCGTCGGCGAGCAGCTGCCCGAGTCGGTGTTCGTCCAGCCCGTGCGGGACGACTCGGTGATCGACACCCAGGGCGACCCGGCGAACGTCGCGGTGGCCCGGGAGTCCATCCGGCTGGCCTTCATCGGGGCGCTGCAGCACCTGCCCGCCCGCCAGCGCGCGGTGCTGATCCTGCGCGAGGTGCTGCGCTGGCAGGCCGCGGAGGTTGCCGTGCTGCTGGACACCTCGGTGGCCTCGGTGAACAGCGCGCTGCAGCGGGCCAGGGCCACCATGGCCACCACCAGGTCCGCCCCGCTGGACTCCACGCTCGACGCTCGCCAGACGGACCTGCTGACCCGCTACGTCGATGCCTTCGAGCGCTACGACATCGACGCGCTGGTGCGGCTGCTCAAGGAGGACGTGGTGCTGTCGATGCCGCCCTTTCCGTTCTGGATGCGCGGCGCCGACGACCTGGCGGCGTGGTTCCTGGGGCCTGGCATCGTCTGCCAGGGCGGCCGGCTGTTACCGGTGCAGGTGAACGGCACCGCCGGCTTCGGCAACTACCACCGGGTGGGACCTGGTCGCTGGGAGCCGTGGGCCATCCAGGTCATTGAGGTCAGCGACGGCCGCATCAGCGGTCACCACAACTTCCTCGGTGCTGAGCAGTTCGCCGCCTTCGGCCTGCCCCCGGTGCTGTTGGCCTGAACACCCCGTTCGGCACACCCGCCAGGGCCTGCCTAGGCTCGGCCCATGCCCTCCTCAGCTCGCCGAGCCTCCCGCGGAACCCGTGGTGGCCCTTCGCTTCTTGTGGGTGCTGTCGCAGAACGGCGCAATGCCCGACCGTCCGCAGCGGCACAGCGCCACCGTCTCCCGGTTGCGGGTCAGCGCGTTGCCGTCGCCGTCCAGCAGCTCGGCCGGGCCGCGCACCAGCAGCGGACCGTCCGGACACACCGTGATGGTGACCTCCGGTCCCAGCAGCGCGGCGCGCTCGGCTGCAGCGGCGTCCTCAGCAGTGAAGTCCTCGACGGTGGCGTCCTCAACAGTGGAGTCCTCGTCGGTGGAGTCGTCAGGAAGGGCTGCCATGTCTGAAGTAGTACTCGCCGAGGCCTGCGCAGCGCCAGTCGGTGCCGGCACCGCCATGCCGCTGCCGGCCGCCCGCGGACCCGTCAGCACCGCCCTGCTGGCCGTGCTGCGCGAGGAGCGCCCCTCCGCCGAGCTGCACGGCGCCGCGCAGGAGTGGGCCGCCACGACCGATTCAGGCGGCGCCGGGATCGTCACCGACGAGGACGCCCAGCTGACCCTGACGCTGCTCTACGAGCTGCACCTGCAGGGCTTGGCCGGCGTGGACGACTCCTGGGAGTGGAACCCCGACCTGCTGGCTACCCGTGCCCTGCTGGAGGGCCCCTTCGAGGCAGCGCTGCGGGCGCTGGTGGAGCTGCCCGAGGCCACGCCGGACACCTTGCAGCAGACGCTGGAGACCATGACCACCGCCGAGGGCGGCCCGGGCCTGTCCCGCCACCTGGCCCGCACCGGCACCCTCGAGCAGTGGCAGGAGTTCTGCGCGCACCGCTCGATCTACCAGCTGCGCGAGGCCGACCCCCACACCCTGGGCATCCCCCGGCTGGCCGGTGGCCCCAAGGCTGCGCTGGTGGAGGTGCAGGCCGACGAGTACGGCGGGGGCCGGGCCGAGCGCATGCACTCCACCCTCTTCGGCCACACCATGCGCGAGCTGGGCATCGACGCCAGCTACGCCGCACACCTGGACCGCGTGCCCGCCGTCACCCTGGCCTCGGTCAACGCCCTGTCGCTGTTCGCGCTGCACCGCCGCCTGCTCGGCGCTCTCGTCGGGCACCTGTGCGCGGTGGAGATGACGTCGTCGCTGCCCTGCAAGGTCTACGCCCGCGGTCTGCGCCGGCTGGGCTTCGGCACCGCCGCCACCCTGTTCTTCGACGAGCACGTCGAGGCGGATGCGGTGCACGAGCAGATCGTCAGCCGCGACCTGGCCGGCGGCCTGGCCCGCCAGCAGCCGGAGCGGACCGCCGACGTCGTCCTCGGCGCGGCGGTGTGCCTGGCCATGGACGAGCTCGGGGCCCAGCACATGATGGACCGCTGGCAGGCCGGGCAGAGCTCGCTGCGTGGCGAGGGGCCGCTCAAACCAGCGGCTTGACCGCGCGGATCACCACGAGCTCCTCGGTGCGCTCGCCCTGCGGAATGAGCCCGCGCGACTCCATCAGCGCCGCCCGGGCACGCATGACAGGACCGAACTGCACCGTGGCGCGGTCGGCCACCGAGGCGGAGAGCCCGTCGGCGGAGAGCAGCTTCAACGTGGTCTCCACCCCGCACACCGCGGAGTGCACCACCAGCATCGTCCCGCCCGGGGCGAGGACCTTGGGGGCCTCGGCGCACACGCGGTCGAGCACCGCCCGGCCGTCCACCCCGCCGTCCCAGGCCCGAGCCTGACCACGGGTGGGCAGGCGGTCGTCCTGGGCGGGCACGTAGGGCGGGTTCGACAGGATCACGTCGAAGCGTTGGTCCGAGACCGGCTCCACCAGGTCACCGCGCCTGGGCGTCAGCTTGTGGCCGCGCAGCCGGGCGTTGACCCAGGCCGCCGTCAGCGCGCGACGACTCACGTCCACCACCGTGACGCTGGCCGCGCCCTCGATGGCGGCGACCACCCCCAGCGCACCGGTTCCGGTGCAGATGTCCAGCACGTGCTGGCCAGGAGCCCGGACCTCGCGGCGGTACACCTCCGCCAGCAGCCACGTGTCGTCTTGCGGTGGGTACACGCCCGGTGGGCGCAGCAGCAGCATGTCGTTTACCAAACCATTAGTCCCGCAGTTGCGCTCATCGGCCCCTCCGCTCGCCGGCGGCGTGGACGCCGGACAGGTTGGCCGGCACGGTCCACGGTAGCGAGGGTCGCGGTCGAGTACCGGACGTGGCCGGGCCACCCCCGCCCCCACCTGGCCCCGAGGCGGCAGAAAAACCAGTGTGAGAATCCCCACTGAGGCGTAACCGCCCAGGTCAGCGTCCTGCAGCGGGGTCACCTCCTGGCGTGTCACCGGGCGGTTCGGTGGCCCGCCGACCACGCAACGTCATCCTGGAGATGTGTCCTGCGAGGCCGTTGCGGTCGAGCAGCAAGGAGGTCCTGAGTGAGCCCCGAACCCTGGATCCGGACCGGCGCCGACCTCGCCCTCGAGGCCGAGCACCTGCGCCACAGCATGCGCGACCGTCCCAGCTCCGACGTCGCCACCGGGGCCCTCATGGTGCTCGACGGCCGGGACGAGCTGGCGGCGTTCGCCGAGCTGCAGCGAGTGGCCGAGCAGGAGAACCTGCTGCTCCCCGACCTTGCCGCGGCCCTGGTTCGCCTGGTCGGCCGCACCGTGACCGTGGACGGCCCCAGCGTCCCTGGCGCCGAGCTCAGCGAGCCCAGCGAGACGGTCAGCCGGGACGACCCGCGGGCGCACGAGGTGGCCCTGCAAACCTGGGGGTCGCGGCTGTCCGGCGTCCCTGCGACGGCCCCAGCCCCGACCGCGGTGCGGCTGGGCACCCGCCCGCTGCGGGCACTGCCCGTGGGTGCGTCTCGGCTGGTCGGTGCCGCCGAGCACACGGTGGGGCTGCTGTCGCCGCGCGCGCTGGTCACCCTCAGCGGGACCCTGCTGCCGCCGTGGGGGCGGCCCGGCTCCTAGCGGTCGAGCTGGTGGCCGGCCTCGGTCCAGGCCCTGGTGCCGCCCTGCACGGGGCGGGCGTCGAAACCGCCGAGGTCGAGCGCCCCCGCCGCCTCCATGCTGCGCGTGCCCCCACCGCAGACCAGGTACACCGGCTTGGCGGTGTCCAGGTCTGCGCAGTGGCGGACCAGCGTCTCCAGCGGCATGTTCACCGCCCCGGGGATGTGGCCCTGAGCGAACTCCTCGGCACTGCGCACGTCCACCACCAGCTGCTGGTCTCGCACCGCGTCCGAGAGCTCGGCGACTGTCGTCTGGCGAATCATCTGGCACTCCTGTCCACGTCCCGAGGGCCCCGCCCGCGCCTCGAGCGTAGTTCGCAGCCGGGTACCGGCCCGGGATTCCGCGTCCCATGGGCACCCGCGGAGACCGAGAAGCACTGGCGCTGAGCATGTCTGGCGGGACGGGAACTGGCACAGCAACCCAGGTTCGCACTAGGTTGTGACACAGGACCTACCGCACGCCGAACTCCCACCAATGTGGACCGACGGCCAGTAACATCCGTCGCCTGGCCAGCGCGTCTGCGAGGAGGGGTGCATGCAGCCTCTGTACGACCCCGCCGACCCCACTGTGGACGTGCGCGACCGCGAGGATCTGGCCCCCGAGCCCAGCCTCCTCCCGGCACCAGCGGTACCGCCACTCGAGCCCGGCGACACACAGACCAACCGGCACCTGCGGGCTCGCTGGTCCGGGGCGATCCTCCTGCTCGGCGACGTGCTGCTCAGCGCGCTGGCGCTGGTGGCGCTCGGTCGCGCCACGGCAGACACGGCTACGACCGTGGCGGTCATCGTGGTCACCCTGGCGCTGCAGCGGTCCTACCGCCGACGGCTCACCCTCTCCACCCTGGACGAGCTGCCCCGCCTGGCGCTGGCCGCCGCCATCGGCGTCTTCGCGGCGGGTGTCCTCCTGCACCCGGACGACCAGCCGCTGCCCGCTGCCCGGCTCGCCCTCGCCGTGCTCCTCGCGCTGGTGGTGGGACGGGTGCTCAGCCAGGCACTGGTGCGGTGGCTGCGTCGGCGCGGCACCCTCACCTCCCGGACCCTGGTGATCGGCGGCGGCACCATCGGCGCCCAGCTCACCCGCAACGCGCTGCAGCACGGCGGCCTGGGGCTGCACCCGGTGGGCATCGTGGACGCCAACCCCGTGCCGGAGACGCAGACCCTGGACGTGCAGCTCATCGCACCCGGGTACCCGCTGGCCGAGGTGATCACCTCGTTGCGGGTGGAGACCGTGGTGGTGGCGTTCTCCGAGACCAACGACCTGGAGCTGCTGGACACCCTGCGCACCTGCGACCGGCTCGACTGCGAGCTGCTGGTGGTGCCCCGGCTCTTCGAGCTCGCCAGCGTCACCGGCGACATGGAGCTGGTCCGCGACATCCCGCTCACCCGGGTGCGCCGGGCCCCGCACCGCACCGTGGAGTGGCGCTTCAAGCGGTGGTTCGACGTGCTGTTCAGCGCCGTCGCGCTGGTGCTGCTCGCACCGCTGCTGGCCGTGATCGCCGTGGTGGTGTGGCTGTCCGACCGCTCCGCAGGGGTGCTGTTCCGGCAGACCCGGATCGGTCTGGACGGCGAGGAGTTCGCGGTGCTGAAGTTCCGCACCCTGCGGCCGGTGGACGAGACCGAGTCGGCCACGCTGTGGAACGTCGCCAACGACGCGCGGCTGACCTGGGTGGGCCGGTTCCTGCGCCGCACCTCCCTGGACGAGCTGCCGCAGTTCTGGAACGTGCTCCGCGGCGACATGAGCGTGGTCGGTCCCCGCCCCGAGCGTCCGCACTTCGCCGCCGAGTTCGCCGAGGCGCTGCGCCACTACGGTGCCCGCCACCGCGTGCCGGTGGGCCTGACCGGCTGGGCCGCCGTGCACGGGCTGCGCGGGGACACCTCGGTGCGCGAGCGGGCCTCCTACGACAACTACTACATCGAGAACTGGAGCCTCTGGCTCGACTTCAAGATCATCTGCCGCACCATCCTCGCGGTGGTGCGCCGCACCGGTGGCTGATCCGGTGCTGGTGCTGGCCGGCCTGGCGGCGCTGGCGACGCTGCTGCTGGCCCTGCGGGCGCTGCTCGACCGCCCGCAGCGTGGCCTGCTCGCGCTCGCCGCGCTCGCCCCCTTCCACGGGTTGCTGGTGATCGCCCCGGTGGGCGACGTCGCCTCCTACTGGAAGGAGGCGCTGGTGCTGACCACCCTGGGCGCCACCTTCCTGGCCCCGCGCACCGCCCTTCGCGGTCCCGGTGCCCGCAGCGCCGGTCCCGCACCGTCGCTGCCCTGGTGGCCCGCCGCGGCCGCTCTCGTGGTGCTGGGCTCGGTGTCGGCGCTGGCCACCGCCGGGTTGGTGGGGCTGATCGCCATCAAGATCACCTTCTTCTACCTGCTGGTGGTGGTGGCGCTCTTCCGCGCCCCCTTCAGCGCCCGCGACCGCGACACCCTCGTCAGCATCCTCATGGCGGTGGGGCTGGTGGTCGCCGTGGTGGGGCTGTGGCAGCAGCTGGTGGGGGCGCAGCACCTGGTGGACCTGGGCTACTCCTACAACGTGCAGGTGCGCACCGCGGGTGGTCTGCTGCGCTCGTTCAGCACCTTCGACGCCCCGTTCGCGTTCGGCCTGTACGTGATGCTCAGCCTGGTGGTCGGTGGCGCGGCGGCACTGGCCGAGCCCGGCCGGCTGCGCAACCGGCTGTTCCTGCTGGCCACGACGGTGATGGTGGCCGGCATGGGGGTGTCCATCGTGCGGGCCAGCTACGTGGCGCTGGCGGTGGGCCTGCTGTGGCTGGGCCTGCACCGCCACCCCCGGCTGCTCGCGCTGCTCGGTGGGGCGGTGGTGGCCACCGCGGTGGTCGCCGGCTTCGTCTCCCCGCGCGTGGTGAGCACGCTGTTCTCCTCCTCCAGCCTGGGCGAGCGTGGCTCGGGCTGGAGCGCCATCATCTCCGACGTGCTCAGCCACCCGCTGGGGCTGGGGCTGGGGGCCAGCGGCTCGGCGGCGGACAAGATGGCCGAGGCCAGCGGACGCTCGGCGGCGCTGACCTACCAGCCGGACAACTACTACGTGAAGATGATCCTCGAGCTGGGACCGCTGGGGCTGTGGCTGTTCGTGCTGGTGCTGGTGTGCGCGCTGGTCTCCTGCCTGCGCGCGGCCCGCTTCCTCCGGGGCCGCGACGCCGCGCTCGCCGTGGGCGTGAGCGCGTCCGTCCTGGGAGCCGCGGCAGCCTCGCTGTTCGCCACCTACCTGGAGATCTTTCCGCTCGACATCTACTTCTGGCTACTACTAGGGAGCGTGGGATGCGCCGTCTCGCAGCGCGCGGCCGGGTTGACGAGCGCGCGGCAGGCGCCGAGGAGCGAGGAGGTGGCCGCATCCGCTTCGGCGCCCTCGCCCTGCGTCCCGGTGGCAGCGGGGTCCAGACCTACGCCCGCGAGCTGATCCACGGCGTGGCCGAGCAGCTGCCGGCCGCGGCGCTGTCGGCCGTGGTGCAGCGCGACGCGGTGGGCGAGCTCCCCGCCGGGGTGCACCCGGTGCGCCGGCCGGTGGCCGCGGGGGCGCGGCGCGCCGCGATGGCCATGGCCCCGCTGCGCGGGGTGGACCTGGTGCACGCCCTGGACGTGGACCTGCCCGTGCTGACCCCGGCGCTGCGGGTGGCCACCGTGCACGACATGTCGGTGTTCGACGTGCCCGAGGCCTACAGCCGGGTGCGGGCCACCGGCGAGCGGGCCCTGCTGCGCACGTCGCTGGGCCGGGCGGACCTGCTGCTGGCGGTCTCGGCGTTCACCGCCGAGCGGGTGCAGGCCCTGCTGGGCCGCACCTGCGTGGTCACCCCGCTGGCGCCGGCCCGCTGGGCACGGGTGCCCGACCCCGAGCAGGTCCGCGAGGTGCGCGCGCGGCACGGTCTGCCGGAACGCTTCCTGCTGCAGGTGGGCACCGTGGAACCCCGCAAGGACGTCGCGCTGGTGGCTGCAGCCGCTCGGGAGCTGGACGTGCCGCTGGTGCTGGCCGGGGCCGGGTCCACCGGGCCGGACGCTCCCGCGGGCAGCACCGGGCTGGGCTACGTGGACGTGGCCGACCTGCCCGCCCTGTACCGGGCCGCCACCGTGGTCACCTACGCCTCCCGCTACGAGGGCTTTGGGCTGCCGCCGGTGGAGGCGATGGCCTGCGGTGGCGCCGTGGTGGCCAGCGCAGTGGGCGCGCTGCCGGAAGTGGTGCACGACGGGGCTGTGCTGGTGCGCCGGCACACCGTGGACGCCTGGGTGGCCGCGCTGCGCCCGCTGCTGGCCGACGAGCCCGCCCGCCAGCAGCTGCGCGAGCGGGCGGTGGCCGACGCAGGTCTGCTCAGCTGGCGCAGCACCGCCGCCCAGACCGTCGCCGCCTACCGCAACCTCGGCGCGCGGCTGTGAGTGCCGCGGCGCCCGCACCGCTGGTGCTGGTCAACGCCACCGCCAACGTCTCCGGCGCCGAGGGCGTGCTGCTGGACCTGCTGGAGCTGGCCGTGCAGCGCGGACACCCCGTGACGCTGGCCTGCCCGCCGGGCCCGCTGGCAGCCCGGCGGCCCGCGGGCGTCACCCACCTGCCGCTGCCCGCGCTGGGCCTGGGTGGGGGCCGGGCGCTCGGGGCGGCCCGGCTGGCTGCGCGCTGGGCGCAGGCTGCGCGGGTGCTGCGGCCGGCGGTGCGCCGGCCGGGCGCTCGCACCGTGGTCAACTCCCTGCTGGCCCTGCCCGCGGTGCGCCTGGCCGCCCCGACCGGGGGCGCGTCGTGGCTGGTGCACGACACGGTGCACCAGGCCCAGCAGCGGCTGGTGGTCCGGGCCGGCCGAGCCGGGCTGCGCCGGGTGGTGGCGGTCTCGACAGCGACCGCAACGCCGCTGCGCGCCCTGGGCCTGCCGGTGCAGGTGGTCGGCAACGGGGTGAGCTGGCCGGTGGACGCGGTGCCCACCACGACGCTGCACCACCCCCCGGTGGTCGGCTGCCTGGCCCTGCTCACCCCCTGGAAGGGGCACGCCGTGCTGCTGGAGGCGGTGGCCCAGCTGCCCGAGGTGCACCTGGAGCTGGCCGGCGGGGCGTTTCCCGGCGACGCCGTCCACGCCGAGGGCCTGCGCCGGCGCGCGGCCCAGCCCGACCTGGCGGGGCGAGTGCGCTTCCTCGGCCACGTCGCCGCGCTCGACGCCATGCGGGGCTGGGACGTCTGCGTCTCGGCCAGCACCTCCCCGGAGGCGTGCCCGCTGTCGGTGCTGGAGGCGCTGAGCCTGGGGGTGCCGGTGGTGGGCACCGACCACGGCGGCACCTCCGAGCTGCTGCGCGAGGGGGCCGGGCTGCTGGTGCCGCCCGGCGACGTGGCGGCCCTGGCTGCCGCCCTCACCCGCGTCCTGGACGACGCCGGGCTGCGCGCCGAGACCGCCCGCTGCGGGCGGGCCCGGGTCGCCGCCGAGCACGACCGCAGCCACACCCTGCCGCGGATGCTGGACGAATTGCTGCCGAGCTGATCAGGGGCGCGACTTCGCTGCCGAAATAGCATGGGAGACAGGTGGACCAGTCCAGGCTTGCACGCCGGGGCCGGTGCGGACGGGGGAGACAGTGACAGCGCACCGCAGACGACCGGGGGACGAGCATGATGTCGAGGGCGCTGCCGTGACGGCACCGGCAGGCAGGCGGGTGCGACGGCCGGGGCTGGCTGTCTGCGCCCTGGCCGTGGTCCTCACCGTGCTGGGTTGCTCCGCACCGGAAGGCCCCGGGCCGCTGTCCGCCCCGGTCTCCGCCACCACCCCGGACGGGCGCACGCTCGTGGACCCGGCGCCGACGGCGAGGGAGAGGCCTCCGGTCGGCATGTCCTCCGGGGCGCCGTTCTCCTACCTGTCCAACACCGAGCTCAACCGCGAGCTGGACATCGCCCGTGACCTCGGCGCCACCTGGATGCGCATCGACGTGGACTGGGCCGAGATCGAGCCGACCCAGGGCCGCTTCGACTGGACCAACATCGACCGGGTGGTCCGCGCCGTGCGCGGGCACGGCCTGCAGGTGCTCGGCATCCTCACCTACACCCCCTACTGGGCCCAGGACCCCGCCAGCAGCCACGACAGCACCCACGTCCGGCCGGCAAACCCCGAGCTGTTCGGCGCCTTCGCCGGGGAGGCGGCTCGCCACTTCGGCGGCGACGTCGCCGCGTGGGAGATCTGGAACGAGCCGAACCTGGAGGAGTTCTTCCTGCCGCGCCCGGACGTGCAGGCCTACACCCAGCTGCTGCGGGCGAGCCACCGAGCCATTCACGCGGCCACTCCCGGGGCCACCGTGCTGGGGGGGAGCCTGGCACCGGCGGAGAACCTGCCGGATGGTTCCGCCGTGGCGCCCACCACCTTCCTGGAGCAGATGTACGCCGCCGGGGCCAAGAACTTCATGGACGCCGTCTCGGTGCACCCGTACAGCTTTCCCGCCCAGCCGTCGGACCCGGCCACGGCCGACTGGAACACCTTCTACCGGCTGCGGTACATGCGGGCCACCATGCTCCGCTTCGACGACGCCGCCAAGCAGGTCTGGCTCACCGAGTACGGCGCCCCCACCGGGACGGTCCGGGCCGGGGAGAACCTGGTCCGCATCGACGAGCGCCAGCAGGCGGCGATCATCGCCGAGGGGCTGCGCTACGCCGGGGAGCTGGGCTACGTGGGCCCGGTCTTCCTGTACAGCATCCGGGACGAGGACACCGGCCACCGGGAGAGCGTGCGCAACTTCGGCCTGGTCCGCACCGACTTCACCCGCAAGGCGGCCTACACCGTGGTGCAGGAGTACACCCGGCCGCGATAGCCGTCCAACTCCCCCGGACCGCTCAACAAAGCAGCGCAGCGGCCGATAGTCACTAAGAGTTATTCACTCTGACCGGGTGTTGCCAATCACACGGGCCGAGGGCTAACTTTACGGCCAGTTCACTCCCGTCACTCCCTGACATTTCCACGGGCGCAGGCGTACCCGTCGAGGTCACTCTACGTAGTGGAGAACCAACTATGCGTAGGTTCCGCGTCCTCGCCGCCGCCGCCCTCACCGCCGCCACCCTGGTGCTGCCCCTGGCGTCGGGAGCCGCGTCCGCCGCCCCCGCCCTGTCGGCCGGTGCAGCGACCGTGCCCGCCGCCGGCAGCATCGGCATGAACGGCGGGGGCGACCTGATGTGGGAGCCCGCCGACCAGCTGGCCGCCGACCTGGACGCCATGCGCGCCGCCGGCGCGGGCTGGGTGCGGCTGGACATCGACTGGTCCTCCATCGAGGGCACCAAGGGACGCCAGAGCTGGTCCAACGCCGACCGGGTGGTCGACGCCGCCCGCAGCCGCGGCCTGCAGGTCCTCGGCATCGCCACCTACGCCCCCCGCTGGGCCCAGGACGCCTCGGTGCCCGCGGGCACCACGCACGGACGTCCGGCCAGCGCCGAGGCCTTCGGCACCTTCGCCGGCCAGGCCGCCGCCCACTTCGCCGGGCGCATCTCCGCGTGGGAGATCTGGAACGAGCCGAACCTGGCCACGTTCTTCTCCCCGCGCGTGGACGCCGGCTTCTACACCTCGCTGGTCAAGGCCAGCGCCACTGCCATCCGCGCCAACGCCCCGGGCGCCACCGTGCTCGCCGGGTCGATGGCCCCCGCGGTGGACAGCCGGGACGGCAGCTCGACCTCGCCGGTGACCTTCCTGCAGCAGATGTACAACGCGGGTGTCCAGCCCTACATGGACGCGGTGTCGGTGCACCCGTACAGCTTCCCGGCCCTGCCCAGCGACCCGACCACGGCGAACTGGAACACCTTCTACCGGCTGCGCAACGTGCACGACCTGATGGTCAGCAAGGGTGACGCCGGCAAGAAGATCTGGCTCACCGAGTTCGGCGCTCCCACCGGCCCCGGCAACAACGCGGTGACCGAGCAGCAGCAGGCCTCGATCATCGCCGACGGCCTGGCCACCGCCCGCGGCCTGTCCTACACCGGCCCGACCTTCCTTTACGAGATCCGCGACTCCCGCACCGGGACCGCAGACCTGGAGGAGAACTTCGGGCTGCTGCGCACCGACCGCTCGGCCAAGCCCGCCTACACCGCGGTGTCGCAGGCCGCCCGGGACACCGGCGCCGTGGCCCCGAGCACCCCTGCCCCCGCCCCGGCGCCGGCGCCTGCGCCTGCGCCTGCGCCCCCGGCCGCCGTCCCGGCGCCCGACTTCTTCTCCTCGGTGTGGAGCTGGCTGCTGGCCCTGCTGACCACCTGGTTCCGCTGACCCCTGGTTCCGCTGACACCTGGTTCCGCTGACACCTGGCGCCACCCACACCGCCCTGCCCGGCCCAACCACCGACCGCCTGGCCAGGCTGGAGCGCACGACCTCGGGGGTCGTGCGCTCCAGCGACGTCCGAGCAGGCCGAGCTCAGGAGCGGCGCGCGGTCCAGCGCTCGCGCACGAAGGCCGGCGCGCCCCGCACCACCGGCACCCGCAGCAGCCAGGCCGCCGCGAGGACCACCAGCCCGCTGCCCGCCGACACCAGCGGCCACGGGAGCACGTCCACCAGCAGCTCGCTCAGGCCGATCACCGCCGCCGTGACCGCGACCAGGCCCAGCCCCGTGCCCAGCGGCACCAGGCCGCGCACCGCCCGGGCGGCCACGGTCCAGATGAGCACCAGCACCAGCGCCTCGGTGGCCACGGTGGCGATGGCCGCGCCGTCGTAGGACATCCGGGGGATCAGCACCAGGTTGAGCCCGACGTTGACCACCAGGCCGACCACCGCCACCAACGGGTACGCACGGCGGCGCTCCGCCGAGACCGCCACCATGAAGCCCAGGTAGGTGAGCATCCCGAAGCAGGAGCCGAGCACCAGCATCCGGCTGGCGAACGCGGCCTCGCCGAACCGCTCGCCGTAGAGCAGCCGCAGGATGGGCTCCGCGGCGGCCCAGAACACGGCCAGGCTCACCGCGCCGAGCACCGCCAGCGCCAGCGCCGACTCCTGCACCCGCCGGCGGAACTCCGCCAGGTCACCGGGCCAGGCCCGCACCAGCAGCGTCAGCACCGGGGTGATCACCGCGTAGGAGACAACGTCGAGCACGTCGGCGAACTTGTAGCCCACCGAGTACAGGCCGACGGAGTCGAAGGTGTCCAGCCGGCTGAGCAGCAGCAGGTCGATCTTGGACAGCAGCATGCCCAGGCCCGCACCCACCGTCATCGGCAGCGCGTCCACCAGCAGTGCTCGCCAGCGGTGGGCACCGACGTGCCGGGCGGGCAGCGGGCCGGCCTCGCCGCGGCGCACTGCCCGCAGCTTCCAGGTGATCTTGACCAGCTCGTTGACGATCACCGGCAGCACGAAGATCAGCAGCGTCGGGGCGAGCACCGCGGCGAGCACGGTGAGCAGCAGCTGCACCGCCTGCCCGACCGACTCGGCGATGGCCACCACCGTCAGCCGCAGCCGGCTCTGGAACAGCACGGTCAGCGCGTGGCTGGGCGTGGCCACCACCACCACGATGCCCGCCACCGCGGTCGCCCGGACCACCTCCCCCGGGTACCCCAGCGCCAGCACGAAGCCCAGCCCCACCAGGTAGCCCAGCAGGCCGAGCACCAGGCGGAGCGCGATGTAGGAGCCGGCGACCAGGGACACCTCGCGCTCGTCGTCGGCGACCAGCCGGGCCAGCACCACCCGCCCGACCCCGAGGTCGGTGATGATCGACAACAGCCCGAGCAGGCCGAAGACGAAGGAGTACTGGCCCCAGGCCTCCGGCGACAGCGCCCGGGCCACCAGCACGCTGCCCAGCCACCCCATCGCGGCGATGACCACCCGGCTCAGCACCAGTGCGACGGAGTTGCTCACCGCGGCGCGGTTGTGGTCGGTGGTCGAGCTCATGCCGGGTGGCCCCGCCCGGCACGGGGTGCGGCGGCAAGGTCTCGGCAGATCGCGAGCAGCCGGTCCACCGCCACCCGCATGTCGTAGTGCTGCTCCACGTGCCGGCGGCCCTGGCGGCCCATCTCCCGGCGCCGAGCGGGGTCGTCCAGCAGGCTGGTGATGGCCGCCAGCAGCGCGGTGTCGTCCTCGGGCGGCACCAGCAGCCCGGTCACCCCGTCGCGGACCATCTCTCCGACCGCGGCCACCGGGTGCGCGATCACCGGCAACCCGGCCGCGGCCGCCTCGAGCACCGCGTTGGGTGCCTGGTCGATGGTGCTGGGGAAGACCATGACGTCGGCCCCGGCGAGCACCTCCCACAGCCGGTCGTCACCGCCGGCGAGGTCGGCGACCACCCGCACCCCGGGCGCGGGCTGCACCGGCTGCGTGGTCACCAGCACCAGGTCGCAGCGGTCCCGCAGGTGCTGCTGGTGCAGGCGCAGCAGCCGGTTGCCGCCCTTGCGCTCCAGGTTGTGCCCGACGAAGACGAGGGTGGGGCGTCGCTCCGGCCGCTCAGCCGGCTCGGGGGGCAGCCAGACCCCGAAGGGCAGCACCTCCAGCCGCGGCTCCCGCACGCCGTAGACCTGCCGCAGCGAGTCGGCGGCCTCGGCGCTGTTGGCGATGACGTGGTCGGCGGCGTCCAGGACGCGCCGCTCGGCCGGGACGCTGGCCCGCACCGTGAGCCGCGTGAACCGGGTGGGGGTGCGGTACGGAATGCGGTAGGCGTTGAGCGCGGTGGTGCTGTCGGTGGTGACCACGCACGGGAGCTGGCGCAGCAGGCGAGCCGAGGTGAGCGCGCAGTTCTGGGTGTAGACGTGCACCACGTCGACGTCCCCGCGGGCCAGGCGGGCGGCGAGGGCGCGACGCACCCCGCGGGAGCGCACCAGCTGGGCACGCAGCGGCTGCAGGTCCAGGTCCAGGCGGGCCAGGCCCGGCAGCGGGGCGCGCAGCAGCTTGCCCGCCAGGTGCGGGTCCTGGGCGTCCAGGAACTCCGCGACGACGTCCGTGCGCTCCTGCACGCAACGCCGGATGGCGTTGTGCACGGTGACGTGGCCACCGATGTTCTCGTTGACGAACAGCACCCGCACCGGATCGCTCACCGGGTCACCCGGGTGACCACGTCGCGCATCGACGTGCGGAAGACGTCCTCGGAGAAGCGCTCCGCGTGCTTGCGCACGACCTGCGGGTCATAGTCGCCGGCGCGGAACCCCGTCATCGCCTCGGCCAGGGCCGCCACCACCTGGTCGTCGCCGCCCGCCGCCACCAGCTGACCGCTCACCTGCGGCAGGACCGTGTCCAGCGCGCCCCCGCTGCCGAGGGCGAGCACCGGGCTGCCACAGGCCATGGCCTCCACCGGGACGATGCCGAAGTCCTCCACGCCAGGCATCACCAGCGCGCGGCTGCGCCGGTGCAGGTCGCGCAGCGCAGCGTCGGAGACCCGGCCGGCGAAGGTGGTGCGCGGGCCGGCGAGCTCCTGGCAGCGCTGCAGGAACCGGCCGTCGCCGGCCACGACCAGCCGCACCCCGGCCACCTCGGCGGCCCGCACCGCCAGGTCGGGCCGCTTGTAGGGCACCAGCCGCCCGGCCAGCAGGAAGAAGTCCTCGCGCTCCACGGCCGGGTCCGGGTGGTAGTAGCTGGTGTTCACCGGCGGGTACACCACCTCGGCCGTGCGGTTCCAGCACTGCTGCACGCGCTCGGCCACCGCGGTGGAGTTGGCCACCACGTGGGCCAGGCGGGGGGCGGCGGCGAGCTCCTGGCGGCGGGTGCGCGCGGCCAGCGCGGTCAGCGCCAGCTCACCCAGGCGACCACCGGCCTCGCCGGCGCGCAGCTCGGCGTGCCAGGCCCAGCGGGCGGGGCTGTGCACGTAGGCGATCACCGGGGCGTCGGTGGCGTGCACCACCTGGGTGGCGAAGGCGTGGTGGCTGGTGATCACCACGTCGGCCTCGCGCAGCGGCATCCGGCGGAAGGAGCCGGGCAGCAGCGGCAGCAGCGGCGCGTAGGAGCCCTGCCCGCTGCGGCGGTACAGCCGGTCCAGCCAGGTGGTCACCGGTGCGTGGGTCAGCCCGGCGGGGATGCCCTCGGGTCGGGCGATGGGCACGTGCACGCGCGCCTCCGGCCACTGCCGGTTCAGCTGCTCGACCACGTTCTCCGAACCGGCGACCTCGGTGAGGCGCTCGTGCACCAGGGCCAGCCGTGGGGTGCTCACCAACGCAGCGAACCCCGGTCCGGGGACAGCCCAGGACGGGCGGCAGCGCGTCGTGCCCGCGCGGCGGGGTCGGTGTCCGCGCGCACGCGCTCCTGCGGCTGGGTGGGCGCCTCGGAGTGGTCTCGGGGGTCCACCCGGGCCGGCTCCAGTTCCGGTTCCTGCCAGTCCGGTTCCTGACCCTCCGGGTCCTGCCAGTCCGGGTCCTGCCGGTCCGGGGCCTGCCGGGCCGCCGCCAGCTGGGTGGCCAGCAGCACCTCGGCGACGGCCCGACCGGGGCGCACCACGCTGAGGACGGTGCGCACCTGCGACTGGGCCAGCACCTGCAGGGTGCGCTGCACCACTGCGCGGGTGCGGGCGCCTCGCTCCACCACCACCACGGCCAGCGTCACCTGCTCCAGCGGAGTGCTGCGCCACCACGGCTCGTCGGCGGAGAGCTGGACCAGCGCACCACGCCCGTCGCTGGGTTGCTCAGCGGCGGCGCCAGCGGCATCGGCGTCAGCCTCTGCGGCGTCGGCGGCCTGGTTGCCCTCCGTGCCCGGGACCAGCGGCGGGCAGTACAGCACCAGGACGTCGTCGCCGGCGCGCAGCTCGCGGCGCACCATCATCTCGATCCGCACCGCCGCGCCGCTGTGCTTTCCCGCGGTGCAGTCGATCAGCTCCGCCCCGGTGGACTGCGCAGCATGGGTGGCCCACGGGCGGGACACCGTCCGGCCGAACCGGCCGCGCAGCAGCACCAGGGCCTCGGCGGCCAGGATGAGCACCGCGATCAGGGCGAGGGCGGCGTCGCGGGCCGGGGTCGGCGCCACCGGGCCGTCGGAGGTGGTCGGGGCGGACAGCGCGACCAGCCGACCGGTCGCCACCGCCCCGAGCTGGCCGATCTGGGCCAGCTGGGCCTGGTACTGCGCCTCCACGGCAGGGCGGGCCGGGTCGTTGGGCCCCAGCGCCTGCAGACGGTCGAACAGCGGGGAGGTGCGCTCCTGCAGCTGGCGCACCTGGACCGCGGCGGCCCCGGCGGCGGTGTTGCGCGCCTCGGCGTCGAAGACCTGCACCACCTGCTTGGCGACGGCAGCGGCCTGCCCGGCGGTGTCGCCCCGCACGGTGACGGTGAGCAGGCCGGGGGTGTCCCCCTCGGTCACCGTCACCCGGGAGGTGAGCTCGCTGGCGGGCCAGGTGGCGCCCGTGGCCTGGGCGGCCTGCTGCAGCACGGCGGGATCGGTGGCCAGGGCCAGGTAGGAGGCCGTGGTCAGCGCAGTGGTGTCGGTGCTGCTCGTGCTGGCGGTGGGGGCGTCCACCCGCGCGGTGACGGTGGCCTCCCAGCGCTCGGCCGCCATGCCGCGGCCGAGGAACACCAGCAGGGCGCAGACCACGGCGACCACCAGCGCCGGCAGCAGCACGCTGCGCAGGTCACGGAAGTGCTGCGCCAGGTCCAGGGTGGGTGGCACCCCGGGGGCAGCAGCTGACGACCCGCGCTCGTCCGTCGTGGCTGTCACCCTCACGCCCTCTCCTCGCGACCCCCCGTGGGCACGGTGGCAGCCTACTGCGAACTGCAGGTGAGCGGCACTGTCGCGCAACCACTCACCTGCGCCAGCCTGCCTGACCCGCGTGGCAGGGGCGCACCGTCACACCGGTGCAGCGTCCTCATCGGCGTCCCGCCGGCGAAGGTGAGCGAGCACGGCGCGGCGGACCTCGGTCACGGACTGCTCCCGCATGCCGCGGTGCAACAGGCTGTGGTCGCCCTCCTCACCGATGACCACCCGGGGCCGCAGACCCCGACGGTGCAGCCGGCGCAGCCCCTCGGGACCGCGCTGCTCCACGAACCAGGTGTGGTCGGCCGGGGTGAGCACCACCGTGACGTCCACTCCAGCCCGGAGCAGCCGCGCCAGGGCCACCTCCGGCACCTGGGTCACCCCGGCCCGGCCGAGCAGCAGCCACAGCGGGTAGGGCAGGCGGCGGCGCAGCAGCTGCTTGACCTGGTGCCGCCGAGTGGCCGACACCGGTGCGGGGCCCTGCTCGTCCGGCCCGCTCTGCTGCGCGGCAGCCAGCTCCGCCTCCCGGTAGCGCTCCTGGCTGCGCAGCCCCCAGATGGTGGGGCTGAGCACCACCACGGTGCCGGCGTCACCGGCCGCCGCGGCGTGCATGGCCATCCATCCACCGGCGCACACCCCGGCCACCACCGTGTCCCGGGCGGCGCTGCGCACCGTGCCTGCCGCCATCCGGGCGTCCTGCACACATACCTGGGCGTACATCGGGGCCAGCTCGTCGGCGCGCACCTCGGTGGTGTCCCCGGTCAGCCTGCGGTCGAAGCGGATCACCTCCACGCCCTCAGCGGCCAGCGACCGGGCGAGGTCCACGTGCATCCGACCCGCCCCGATGCGGTGGTGCGAGCCCAGGCTGTTGAGCACCAGCGAGCGCCGCGGCGGGTGGTCGGTGCTGGTGACGATGGTGAACAGCTGGTGGGGTCCACGTCGGTGCAGGCTCTCCCGCACCGCGGTGCCGTCCGGCGTCACTGCCACCACCGCCGACGTCTGTGCCTGGGCCACCACCGGCTGTCGCTGCGCGGGCAGCACGCCGAGCAGCCACCGGGCCACGGCAGCGACGCTGTCGGCGGGGATGCGCACGATGGAGGTGGTGGGCTCCAGGAAGCCCTCGTGCTCGTGCACCGTGATCCGGGTGGTCTCGGGGCGAGCGGCCAGGGCGGCCAGGGCCTGGTCGTCGGCGGCGCTGGGCCTGCCCGCCACCAGCACCGGCAGCGGTCGTCCGCCCGCGGGCTCCGGGACGGTGAGCCGCAGCCCGCCCAGCTCGGCCACGGCGCCCGGGGCGAGCAGCGTGAAGGGCAGCGAGACCATGCCGTCCTCGGCGACGTCGGCCCCGATGGTCAGCCGGTACAGGGTGCGCTGGTGGCGCAGGAAGCTGCGGCCGTTGGTCACCGGGTCCCACAGCGCCAGCCCGGCCAGCTCCCCGCAGCGCGCCACGGCGGCAGCGGCGAGCAGCGCCCCCACCCGCAGCCCGGCCAGCGCGACGTGGTCCACGCCGGTGGAGCGCACGTGTGCCACCGCGGTGGCGATGCTGTCCAGCCAGCGCTGCACCGAGTCGTCCGCCGGCTCGCCCGCAGAGTCACCGGTGCCCTGGTAGTCGAAGCGCAGCACCACCACGCCGGCGGCGCACAGCTGCTGCGCCAGCAGGGCCAGACCGCGGTAGGAGTCAGTGTGCTCCTTGCCCAGGGGCGGGCACAGCACCACGGCGCCGCGGGCGGTCGCGTCGTCCGGAACGTGCAGCACGCCCAGCAACGGGGCGGCCTCGGGCCCGAACCAGGTGGGGTGGGCGCTCATCGCGGCAGCACCACGGGGGCAGCGGTGAGCGAGCTGAGTGCTCCCACGGTGCCGGCGGGCAGGGCCGGGGCGTCCGGGCCCGTCGGCCGCAGCGCCACCACCCGCCGGTCCCCGGCGCCCAGGTGGAACCAGGAGTCCTCGGGCAGGAAGCCGGCCACGTCGACGTGCACGTGCTGGGCGGTGCCCCGGGTGCTGATCTCCAGCGCCCACCCGCCGTCGCCGTCGCGGGTGGCGGTGGCGGCCAGGCCCACGTCGGTCTGCAGGGGACGGTCGGCGCCACCGAGCAGGCGCACCGCACGGGTGCTGCCGGTCGCGGTGCGCAGCTGCACCGTGAGCGCGTCGTAGGTCTGCGGGCCGAAGCCGTGGGCGTGGTTGAGGTCCAGGAACGTCCCCACCAGCGCGTCCACCCACCAGGTGCCACTGCCGTGGGCGGGCAGCACCACGTCGGTCTCGGCCAGCACCTGGCGCGCCCCGAGCCGCTGGTGCGCGGTCACCACCAGCACGCCCGGCAGGTCGTGCGGGCGGTCGTTCCAGGCGTCCACCCGCAGCCCGTCCAGGCCCTCGTCGGTGATGCTCACCGCCACCGGGGCGCTGAGCCGCCGCAGCACGTACCAGGGCGCCTTGGGGGCGCCGGTGGAGTCCAGCAGGCCCCACCCGGCGCCGGGCTCGAGGTCACGCAGGGTGAGCACCAGCGCGCCGGCACAGCCGGATTCAGCCCGTCGCCAGTGCTCGAAGCAGGCCTGCACCGCCTCGCACACCGCGGCCCGGCCCAGGTCCAGGTAGCGCGCGGGGTCGTGGCGGCGCACCTCGGCGGGCTGCACCCCGAACAGGGTGCGCACGTAGTGGTCGCGGACGTCCTCGAAGTCCCAGGAGGCGCCGTGGTCGCGGGGCACTGCCGCCTTCCAGCGCGGGTGGTGCCCCGCCACCGCGGCCGAGCCGAACTCGCGCTCCACGGCGGCGGCCTCGGGCGGGGTGGCGAAGGCCAGGCACTCGGCGGCGAAGCGCACCCCGGCGGTGCGGACGTCGGTGAGCGGGCGCAGGTAGCCGCCCACGCCGAAGTAGTGCGCCACGCCGGTGCCCACGTGGATGGGCAGCGCACCGCCGGAGGGGCTGGAGCTGACGCACGGCACGCCGGGCAGCAGCCGCCGCGCCACCGCCGGGACCAGCTCGTGCACCGCGGGCACGCAGCGACGGGTGGCGTCCAGGCCGAGCATGGTGGGCTGCTGCTCGGTCTCGCTGCCGCCGGAGAGCACGGCCAGCGCCGGGTTGCCCTGCAGCGCGGTGCACAGCTGCTCCACCTCGGTGCGCAGCAGCGCCTCGAAGTGCTCCTCGGCGGGCGGGTCGAGGGTGGCGAGCATGGCGTCCTGCCAGACCAGCAGGCCCAGCTCGGCGCACAGCCGCCAGAGCTCCGGCTCCTCGTAGGTCATCGTCCCGGTGACGCGCAGCATGTTCAGCCCGGCCTCGCGCACCGCGGTGAGGGCGGCACGCAGCGCGTCGGGGTCGCTGCTCAGGCCCACCGGGTCCAGCGGCGTCCAGCAGGCGCCGCGGCAGAACACCGCCACGCCGTTGACCGACAGCGCGAAGCCGCCGTCGTCGGTGCCAACCTGCACGTCGCGGAAGCCCACGGTGCCCCAGTCGAGCTCCCGCTCGCCCAGGTGCAGGTGCACCGGGTAGAGCGGTTGGTCGCCGTGGGTGTGCGGCCACCACCGCGCCACCGCCGGCACCTCCACCACCGCGTGCAGCACCGCCTCGTCGCCGACGTGCTCCAGGTCCACCGTGGACTGGTGCGCCCCCACCCGCACGGTGGCCCTGCGCAGCTGCTCCGCGCCGCGCAGCCGGGCGCGCACCTCGAGCACCCCGGTGTCGCCGCGCACGCCGGTGTGCAGGTCGCGGCTGAGCACCTCGAGGTCCGGGCGCCGGTGCAGCGTCAGCGGGCGGTGCGGGCCCACCACCGCAGCGGTGCCGGTGAGCAGCGGGGCGCGGCCGAGCAGGCTGGTGCGCCACCACCGCAGGTTCTGCTCGTCCACCAGCAGGCTGCGCCAGCGGGCGCGGGGTCGCCGGGAGACGCCCAGCAGCGGGCGCAGCGCGGCGAAGCGCAGGGCCAGCACGCTTCCCGGCGCCAGCGTGTCCAGCGTGGCGGTGGTGGTGGTGTACATCGACTCCGAGCGCGCCACGCAGCACTCGTCCACCCACACCTCGGCCACGGTGGCCAGGCCCAGGGCGTGCAGCGTCCACGGGCCCGCACCCACCGCCTCGCCCAGGGTGGTGACGAACCACCAGTCCTGCGCGTCGTAGTCGCGGGCCAGGGCGGCGTCGCGTCCCTCGGCGGCGCGCACGGCAGCGGCGGCGGTGCCCGGCACGGTGGCGGGGTACCACTGCAGGTCCAGCCCGGCCAGCTCCGCCGGGCTCAGCACCGCGCCCGGTGCGGTGGCGGCGCAGCGCCAGGGTCGGTCGGCCAGCAGGTCGGTGCTCACACCTGCTCCGCCAGGGTGGTGGTGGCCGCGGCCCAGTGCGCGGCCATCGCGTCCAGCTCCGCGTCCACGCTCACCGTCCGTCCCCGCGCGGCGCGGGCCAGCCGGAACTGCACGCTCTTGGCTCCGGTGGCCACCGCGTGGAAGCTCTCCACGGCCGCCTCCAGGCCCGCGACACCCACCTCGGCGCCGAGGTAGGTGGTGAGGTCGGCGGCCAGCTCGGCCCCCGCCCCGCACTGGCGCAGGCCGCCGAAGGCCCAGCGGTGGAACAGCTCCAGCCCACCGCCGGTGAGCCACTGCAGGTCGCGACGCACCGAGGTCCCCAGCGCGGCCACCGGGTTGCGCTCGGGGCGCCGGGCCAGGTGCTCGCGCACCACCGCCCGCACCTGAACGGGCTCCGGCGGGTGCACCCGGTCCAGGCGCAACTGCTCCACGTAGGGCACCAGCACCCGCGGGTCGGTGCCGTCCAGGTGGAACAGGCCGCGGAAGTCCTCGCCGGCCAGCCGGTGGTAGCCGGCGTTGTGGAAGTACTCCAGCACCTGCCCGGCGGTGTCCACCCGGTTGGCCACCACGGTGGTCTTGCCGTGCTCGGTTCGGTAGGTGGTGCCGACGGTGTCGGGCAGCCACCAGGAGTCCACCTCCACCGTCAGCAGCCGGCCCTGTCCGAGGGCCTGGACGACGTGCTCGAGCACGCTGCGCCACACGTTGAGCTCGTCGACGTCGATGCCGTAGAGCCGGCGCAGGTCCTCGGGGGCCGGCTTGAGGAAGGTCCACTGTGCACCGTCGTGGTCGGCGCTGAGCACCGACGCCAGCGCGGGCACCGGGTCGTGGCCCAGGGCGTGCAGCAGCTCCACCCACAGGTCCACGTAGCAGCTGGTCTCCGACCAGGCGCGCTCCCCGGCGTGCAGCCGGTGGCAGCGGTAGGTGTCGGCGTCCAGCGGCAGCAGCCGCAGGTCGGGCGCGGTGGCGGGAGACATGACGCCTACAGCTGCATCCGGGCCCGCACCGGCGCCGGCCAGCCGCGGGGGTCCAGGCCATGGGTGCGGAACAGGCCCAGGGCGATGCGCTCCATGCCGAAGCCCACGCAGGCGCTGTGCGCGACGTCCCCGGCGGCGGTGCTGATGCCGAAGGTGGCGCCGAAGTGCTCCCGGTGGCAGTTGCACGACACCACCGCGGTGCCCGCGTCCAGGTCGCCGTACAGGCGCACCACCAGCTCGGTCTTGAGGTTCTCCTCGCGCTGGTTGGCCGAGAGCATGCGCCCGGCCCGGCCGAAGAACGGGTCGTTGGCCACCACTGCCTCGGCGGCCAGGCCCAGGTCGGCCAGCACCTGCAGGCCGCGGCCGATCCACTGCTCGCGGTGGGCCGCCGCCTGCTCGGCGGTGCCGACGGTGACGAACTCGTGCATCCGGAAGGCCTGCATGCGGGCGGGGTCCACGGCGGGCTCGTGCCGGAAGCAGTAGCCGTGCACGTCCAGCAGCCGGCCCTCCGGCGGCAGCGTGCCGGCGAGCATGGCGTAGGCGGGGTGGCAGGCGGCGGAGACCAGCATGGTGTCGGCCGGGGTGAGCCAGCCGTCCCAGGACTGCCCGTCCGCGCGCGCAGCCAGCAGCGCCGCGTGCGCGCGGTTGTCCCCGGCAAAGGTGTTGACCGCGCCGGTCAGGTGCGGGAAGGAGGCGATGTAGTCGGTGCGCTCGAAGCTGTCGCGGGGGAACACCGGCGGGAAGCGGTAGCGGTCCGCGGCGGCACCGGGACCGGCGGCGCGGACCACCACGTCGATGCCCTCCACCACGTCCTCGAACACGCCGGAGCGCCCGTAGAGGCCGGGGACGGAGGTGGGCACCAGCAGCCCGGCACCCACCAGCTCGGTGCGGAAGTCGCCGTGCGCCGCCGCCAGCGCGGAGACGTCGACGACGGTGGTGCTCGGGTCAGGATCCAGGGTCATGACGTACCTCGGTGCACCAGCACCAGCTGGGCGTTGTTGGCGATGATGCGGTCGTTGTTCACCATCAGCGCGGCGCCGTGCGCGTCGCGCAGGTGCCGGCCCAGGCGGAACTCGTTGTCCTCCCGGTAGGCGGAGATGCCGCAGATCAGCATGGCCTGGCCCACCGCGTCGACCACCAGCCCGGAGGCGGTGACCTTGAGGTTGTTCATGGCCACGGCGAAGCCGATGCTGGTGAGCACGTCCGAGCCCAGCGGCGCGTCGTCGAAGCGCTGCGCGGCGCCGGTCACCAGGTCGCGCAGCTGCTGCACCAGCGCGGTGAGCTCCACCAGGCGGACGGCGCCAGGGGGCACGGTGCCCGGCGTGCGCCGCGCGGCCTGCTGGACGTAGCGGCGGGCCCGGGCGGTGGCGGCCACCGCGATGCCCAGCCACACGTGGCCCCACAGCACGTGCGAGACCGGCAGCATGGTCTGCGCCGACACCTCGGCGTAGGGCTCGGGCAGCACCAGCTCGGCCGGCACGTCGGCGTGCAGCAGGAAGCCGGGGCTGCAGGTGCCGCGGAAGCCCAGCGTGTCCCAGGTGCCGGTGGGCTCCAGGCGCAGGTCGGCCCGGGGGCACACCACCAGCACCTGGTCGCTGGGCGGGCTGTCGCTGCTGCGCCGGGCGGTGGCCAGCACCACGTCGGCGTGCTCGCCGTAGGAGATCACCGGCGCGTTCTTGGTCAGCACCACCCGGCCGGCACGGCCGTCGGCGACGTGGCAGCTGCTGGAGCGGACGTCGCCGCCGATGCCGATCTCGGTGGTGGCCGAGGCCAGCAGCAGCTGCTCGCGCACCACCTGCTGCAGCAGCTGGCGGGCCGCCTCGGTGCCGCCGTGGCGCACCAGGCACAGCACCTGGATCTGGTGCATCGCGAAGATCATCGCGGTGGAGGCGCAGTGCTCCCCCAGGGCCTGCACCACGGCACCGACCTCGCCCAGCGAGCAGCCGTCCCCACCCAGCTCCACCGGCACCGCGCAGGACATCAGCCGAGCCTCGCGCAGCGCCGTGACCGCCTCCTGGGGGAAGCGGGCGTCGCGGTCCACCTCCTCCGCGTGCTCGCGCACCACGGTGGCGGCGATGGACCTGGCGGCGTCGGTGGGAGTGCCCATCTCAGGCAGCCCCGCGGACTTCCTGCACGGCGCTGCGGATGGCCCCGACGCTGGCGAAGGTGGACTTGCGCAGCAACCGGTCCGGCAGCTCGATGTCGAAGGCGTCCTCGAGCGCGAGCATCACGTTGACGCTGGCGTGCGAGGTGAGCCCCAGCGCGTAGAGGTCGGCGTCGGGATCCACGCCCGCGCTGGAGATCGGCACCTTGCCGTGCTCGCGCAGCACGTCCACGATGATCTGCTCGTCCGCGATCTGCTCGTCCGCCGTCACAGCTGGTCCTCCGCCTTGCGCTCGTGCTGGTCGTCCTGCTGGACCACCAGTGCCGTCCCTGCTTCCTTCGGCACGGGTGCGTCCCGTCCTGAGCGAACCGGCACGTGCACCACGGCCATCGCGTGCTCGCTGGTGTGCGACAGCGACACCTCGAACTCGCCCAGGCCCTGGGCGCGCGCCAGTGCCGCCGCCGGTCCGCTCAGGCGCACCCCGCACCAGCCGCCGGGATCGCTGACGATCTCGATGCTGGGCCAGGGCAGCGCGGCGTCGGCCGTGCGCAACGTCTTGGCCACCGCCTCCTTGGCTGCGAAGCGGGCGGCCAGGCGCTCGGGGCGCTCGCCCGAGGCCGCCAGCTCACCGGCGGTGTAGACCCGGTCCAGGTAGCGCCTGCCGAAGGTGGCGACGCTGTCGGCGACCTCGCCGACCGACTGCAGGTCGCACCCCACTCGACACTGCACCTCAGCCCGCCCCCGATGTCCGAAACCACCCCTGCCCCGCCCTGACTATAGGGTTGAGATCGGTGAATTGTCGCGGGGCGCACCGCGCTTCACTTTCGCGACACCCGGCCGATTACTGAGGGTAAAGCCGCGACGACGCTGGACCCAGCAGCTGTCCCAAGCACAGGAGACTCCGATGGGCCCCTCGTCCGCAGCGCCGTCCTCCGCGGGCACGGTGCCGCGCGCGCTGCGCCTGGAGGCGGTCGCCGAGACCGCCGCGCTGGACCGGCTCGCCGGCGTGCTCGGGGCGCAGGACCTGCTCGTCCTGCGCCGCGGGACCTCGCAGCACGGCGCTGGGTCCGCAGAGCCGCGCTTCCGCCTGGTCGGTGGGGTCGGCGCCGGCGAGCGCTGGGCCGGCGGGCTGTGGCTGGACCCGCGGAGCGACCCGCTGGAGCGCCACCTGGCGGTCGGCGCGGTGCGGGTGTTCCACCACTCCCGGCCGCAGCGGGTGTTTGGTCCCTACTTCGCCCGGGCCGCCGTGGTGGTGCGGCTCAGCGACGACCTGGTCGTGGTGTTCGGCACCGACGACCCGCACGCCGCGCTGCTGGAGCGCACCGACGTGGAGCTGGTGGAGATCGCCGGCGCCGCCGCCGGACAGGTGCGCGAGGTGCCCGCCGCCAAGCCGCTGGCCGACGAGCTGGAGATCCTCACCGCTCGGCGCGTGCTCAGCGACCGGAGCGGGCCCACCAGCAGCGTGGAGGACGCGCTCGCCGCCGTGGCGGACGTGTCCCGGGAGGCCCTGGGATGCGCCCGAGCGGTGATCTGGCTGCCCGACGGCAGGCTGCGCGTGTCCGGGCCGCCCGGGCTCACCCTGGACACCGCGCTGCTCGACGACGTGATGCGGCGGCAGTGGGACCACCGGCACCAGCTGCCGACCTGCGTGCAGGACGCCACGGAGAACCCGCTGGGCTACCCGCTCGACCCCAGCGCGGGGATCTGCTCGTACCTGACGGTCGCCGTGGGCGAGCCCGCCGCCGCGCTGCTCACCGTCGCCCACAGCGACGCCGCACCCCGCGGCTTCACCAACCACGAGCGGGCGCTCACCGAGCAGCTCGCCCTCAGCGCGGACACCGGGCTGGCCACCGCCCTGCTGCGCGAGCAGCTGCTGCGTGCCGTCGTCGAGGAGTCCAGCGCCGCCCGTGAGCTGGCCCGGGTCAACGCCGAGCTGGCCGAGGCTGCGCTGCGCGACGCGCTGACCGGCCTGGCCAACCGCAGCCTGCTGGAGCAGCGCACCGCCCACCTCACCCGGTCTCCCGCCGCCCCCGACCGCTCCGCCGACTCCGCACAGGCGGTGCACCCGGTGCTGCTCTACATCGACCTGGACTCCTTCAAGTCGGTCAACGACGACTACGGGCACACCGTGGGCGACGCGGTGCTGGTGGAGTTCGCGCGTCGGCTGCGCGAGTCCTGCCGTCCCGACGACGTGCCCGCCCGGCTGGCCGGCGACGAGTTCGCGCTGCTCATGGTGGAGCCGCTGACCACCGAGCAGGCGCTGTCGGTGGCCGAGCGGGTGGTGCGGGCCGCGGCACAGCCGTTCCTGGTGGACACCCACCTCGTCACCATCGGCGCCTCGGTGGGTGTCACCACCGTGCCCACCGCGCACCAGGACCCGCCGCCGCTGGACGTGCTGCTGCACCAGGCGGACCTGGCGATGTACCGGGCCAAGTCGCGCGGCCGCGGACGGGCGGAGGTCTACACCGAGCGCATCAAGCCGCCGGTGAGCTCGCGCAACCGCCGCTGGGCCGACGACCCCGCCGCCGGCCGGCGCCTGCAGGACGCGCTGGACACCGATGCCCTGACGATGCAGTACCAGCCCAGCGTCGACCTGGTCAGCGGCCAGGTGCAGGGCGTGACTGCCGGCGCGTGCTGGCCGCAGCACCCGGGCCAGGCCATGCCCAGCGACCAGCTGGTGCCGCTGGCCGAGCGCACCGGGCTGATCGGCCCGCTGGGCGAGTGGGTGCTGCGCCAGGCCTGCGGCGACATCGCCGCGCGGGCCCGCCTGGACGACACCGAGGCCGCCGTGCTCAGCGTGCGGGTGCGCCCGACCCAGCTGGAGGACCCGGCGCTGCCCGCGCTGGTCATGGCGACGCTGGAGGAGACCGGGCTGCCCGCCGAGCGGTTGTGCCTGCTGGTCTCCGAGACCGGGACCAGCGCGCACCAGGAGACCGTCGCCGACACCCTGCACACGCTGCAGGCCCAGGGCGTGCTGATCGCGGTGGACGGCTACGGCGCCGGTCACTCCTCGGTCACCCTGCTGCGGCACCTGCCCCTGGACTGCGTGCACATCGGCGCCGACCTCGTCTCGCACGTGGACACCAGCCCCACCGACGCGGTGCTGACCCGGCTCATCATCGAGGCCGCCCACGCGCTGGGGCTGCGGGTGTGCGCCGAGGGCGTGGACCGTCACGCCCAGCTGGAGCAGCTGGCGGCGCTGGGCTGCGACGTCGCGCAGGGACACCTGCTCGGCGGGCCGGTCAGCGCCACCCTGCTGGACACGCGTGACCGGGCGGTGCGCCACCTCATCACCGCCGGGCCCACCCAGCGCCACGGTGCCGGCACCCTGACCACCCTGCTGGACGACCACGGCCTGATCACCTACGTCTCCGCCGACTGCGTGGAGCTGCTGGGCTACCAGCCCGCCGAGCTGATGGGCACCCGTGCCCTGGACCTGGTGCCCCAGCCGCACCGCGACCAGCTGGCCTCCGGCGACCTGGCCGCCGCCGAGCGCACCCGCACCCACCCGCTGGTGCGCAAGGACGGCAGCGTGGCCTGGGTGGACGTCGCCTTCCGGCCCATCCGCGAGCCGGGCACCGGCGGGCTGCGCCGGCTGTCCACCACCGCCGTCGACGTCACCGACCGGGTGCACGCCCAGACCGCGCTGGTCAACCGCGCCGAGCTGCTGCGCCGGGCGTTCGACGCCCTGCCGCACGGGGCGCTCGCGCTGTCCCCGCAAGGCACGGTGCTGCAGGCCAACACCGCGCTGGCCAGCCTGCTGGGCCGGGGCGCGGCGGAGCTGGTCGGCCTGCGGCTGCACGAGCTGGTGCACCCGGACACCCACGACGAGGTGGCCGCGCACCTGCGCCAGGCCCGCACCGGCGGCGGCACCGAGATCAGCGTCGGGCTGGTGCTGCTGCACGCCGACGGCAACTCGGTGCACGGCGAGCTGAGCCTGTACCACGTGGCCGACCAGCTGGGGCGGCCCTTCCTCGTGGGGCACCTGCGCCCCAGCGCCCAGGAGGTGAGCCGTGCCCCGCTGGCCTGACTCCGCGAGCGCCTGGCACCGGCGACAGCGCCGACACCCGGTGATCGCCACCCCGATGGTGATGGCCCGCGCCTTCGGCCTGCTCTTCTCCGCCGGTGGCCTGCTGGTCAGCCTGGCCGCGCTCGTCCCGCACAACCAGGCCGCCTCCCTCGGCACCCTGTACGTGGTGGCGGGGGTCGCGGTGGTGGTGGGTACCGCGCTGCTGCTGTGCGGCGACCGGCTGCGCCGAGCAGCGTTCAACCCGCTGGTCTCCCTGGGCGTGCTGCTGCTGGGCGTCGGGGCGCACACCAGCGGCGGCGGTGCACCCGCCATCTCCATCCTGTGCTGCAACGTCTTCGTGGCCGCGGTGGTGTTCTTCTTCTCCCGCTGGTGGGTGGTGGTGCACCTGCTCAGCGCGGTGGCCTCCTGCATCGGGGTGACCTGGGCCGACGGGGACACCCAGCGCTGGGCGGGGCTGGTGGTCGCGGCCATCGTGGTCATCATCGGGTACCTGCAGCACTGGCTGATGCG
Organism: Rhodococcus sp. X156; assembly: GCF_004006015.1. Taxonomy (NCBI): domain Bacteria; kingdom Bacillati; phylum Actinomycetota; class Actinomycetes; order Mycobacteriales; family Nocardiaceae; genus Rhodococcus; species Rhodococcus sp. X156. The sequence goes on from NZ_CP034766.1 coordinate 3,386,388, forward strand.
GCTGGCCGACCAGACCGACGTGGACACCCTCACCGGGTTGCACAACCGCCGCGGCTTCGACCGCTACCTGCGCGCCGCGGTGGACAAGGCCCGGCTCACCGGCCAGCCGCTCACCCTCGCGCTGCTGGACCTGGACCGCTTCTCGCTGGTCAACCTCACCGGTGGGCACGCCGCCGGCGACGCGGTGCTGCAGACCGTTGCGACCGTGCTGCGCGAGGTCGTCGGACCCGACCACGCCATCGCCCGCTTCGGCGGCGACGAGTTCGCCCTGCTGCTCGGCTGCGGCGAGGAGGAGGCCGCCGCGGTGGTCGAGCAGGTCCGCGCTGCACTCCCCCAGCACGCCTGCTCGGCGGGCGTCACCACCTGGCAGGCCGGGGAGTCGGCGTCGCTGCTGGTGGGCCGGGCCGATGCCGGGCTGTACCGGGCCAAGAAGGACGGCGGAAGCCGGGTGGTGGTGGAGCGCACCCGCCGCTCACCGGTGGCGGTGGAGCTGCGCGCCGCGGTGGAGACCGGGGCGCTGGACGTGCACTACCAGCCGGTCGTGGACCTGCGCACCGGCGTGGTGGTGGGCATGGAGGCGCTCGCCCGCTGGCGCAGCAGCAGCTACCCCGGCATCACCCCGGACCAGTTCATCGCCATCGCCGAGCGCGATGACTGCATCCACGCCCTGGGTCACCACGTGCTGCGCAAGTCCTGCTCCGACGCGGCCTGGATGCAGGACGCCACCGGGGTGGCGCTGCGGCTGAACGTCAACGTCTCCGGCCTGGAGCTGATGAGCTCGCGCTACCTGCACGGGGTGCAGGACGTCCTCGCCAGCACGGGCTGGCCGGCCGAGCAGCTGGTGCTGGAGGTGACCGAGAGCGTGCTGGTCCCCGACGCGGTGCACGCGGTCAACCTGCTCAAGCAGCTGCGCGCCCTCGGCGTGCGCGTGGCCATCGACGACTTCGGCACCGGGTACTCCTCGCTGAGCCGCCTGGACGACCTGCCACGGGACTTCCTCAAGCTGGACCGCGCCTTCGTCTCCACGCTGCAGCGCGGCGAGCCCGTCCCCGCCGTGCTCACCGCCATCGCCGCGCTGTCCAAGGCGCTGACGATCGAGGTCATCGCCGAGGGCGTGGAGGACGACTACCAGGCGGAGACGCTGGCGGAGCTGGGCTACCCGATGGCGCAGGGCTACTACTACGGCCGCCCGATGCCCGCCACCGAGCTGGTGGCCCTGCTCGGGCGCACCACCTCGGACGTGGCCACCCCGGTCTGACCTCCCGTGGCGAGCCCCGTCCCGGCCCGGCTGTCCCGGCCGGGTTGTCCGAGGTCATCCGTCGAGTGTGACCTGTCCCACCGAGCGGGAAGCGCCCCAGGCCCGCCCAGGCCCCGGCGTAGCGTCCGCCAGGGCCCGGCGAGCTCGCAGCCGGCACCTGCACCCGCCGTCTCGCGAAAGGTCTACCCCGCATGCCCTCGATGCAGCGCTTCACCGGCAAGGTCGCCTTCATCACCGGAGCCGCCCGCGGCCAGGGACGTGCCGAGGCGGTGCGGCTGGCCGAGGAGGGCGCCGACATCATCGGCATCGACATCTGCGAGAAGCTGCCTTCCACCATCTACGAGGGCGCCACCTCCGCCGACCTCAAGGAGACCGTGCGCCTGGTGGAGGCCACCGGGCGGCGGATGATCGCCACCGAGGCCGACGTCCGGGACTTCGACGGGCTGTCCGCGGCGCTGCAGGCCGGGGTCGCCGAGCTGGGCCGCCTGGACGTGGTGATCGCCAACGCCGGGGTCTGCTCCGCCGCCAACTCCTGGGAGATCACTGCCGAGCAGTGGAAGGAGACCATCGACATCAACCTCACCGGCGTCTTCCACACCGCCAAGGCCGCCATCCCGATCCTGCTCGAGCAGGGCACCGGCGGCAGCATGATCTTCACCAGCTCGGTGGCGGGCCTGCGCGGGCTGCCCTTCGTCGGGCACTACGTGGCCAGCAAGCACGGCATCGTCGGGCTGGCCCGGACCATGGCCAACGAGCTGGGCCAGCACAACATCCGGGTGAACACGGTGCACCCCAACGGCGTGGACAGCGGGATGCGGCCCACCGACATGACGCCCTACATCGCCGAGCACGCGCACACGCTGGCACCGATGTTCATGAACGCGCTGTCCGACCCGATCAGCCAGCCCGAGGACATCGCCAACGCGGTGGCGTGGCTCGCCTCCGACGAGGCCCGGCACGTCACCGGCATCCAGCTGCCCGTCGACCTCGGCCACCTGGTCCGCTAGCCCCGCACGCAGTCGGCCCCGCACCGTGGAGGGTGCGGGGCCGCCGTGCTGAGTAGGTGGTACTTGCAGACGCGCCAAGCGCGGGGATGGGCGTACTTGCAGACGCCCCCAGTCAGCGCTGGGTGCTGACCTTGTGGAAGTTCAGGTACGCCTTGGACGGGGTAGGGCCGCGCTGGTTCTGGTACCGGGAGCCGGCGGCGGCGCTGCCGTAGGGGTCCTGCGCGGCCGAGGACAGCTTGAGCAGGCACAGCTGGCCGATCTTCATGCCCGGCCACAGCGTGATGGGCAGGTTCGCCACGTTGGAGAGCTCCAGGGTGATGTGCCCGCTGAACCCCGGGTCGATGAAACCCGCGGTGGAGTGGGTGAGCAGGCCCAGCCGCCCCAGCGACGACTTGCCCTCCAGCCGCCCGGCCAGGTCGTCGGGCAGCGAGCACGTCTCCAGCGTCGACCCCAGCACGAACTCGCCCGGGTGCAGCACGAAGGGCTCGTCGCCCTCGGCCTCCACCAGCGAGGTCAGCTCGTCCTGCTGCTGGGCGGGATCGATGTGGGTGTACCGGGTGTTGTTGAAGACCCGGAAGAAGCGGTCCAGCCGCACGTCCACGCTGGAGGGCTGGACCATCGCCGGGTCGTAGGGGTCGAGCCCCAGACGCCCTGCGTCGATCTCGGCCCGGATGTCACGATCAGAGAGCAGCACGACGCGAGCGTAGTCGACGCCGGGTATCCCCCGGCCCACCGCCACGGGACCCGCCGTGGTGGCGAAAGTGCCTGGTCGGTGCCATTCTGGGCGCCGAATGCCCGCGGGACGTCGTCCATCCGGGTGCTCACCGTCTCTGGGGGGAGCAACACAGTCGCATGGACCTGATCATGCTCGCGGCACAGATCAGCGCCGAGCCCGACCATCCCGATGCCGAGCGCACCGACGCCGACGCCGGTGCCCCGACCGGGCCAGCCGAGGTGGGGCGGCTGCTGCAGGACTGCCGGGGGGCGGTGCTGGCGGTCAACCCGGCTGGGCGTCGGCTGCTGGGCCTGGCGCAGGGGGGCTCCGCCGAGCACGACCCGTCCACCCTGCTGTTCGCCGTGGTGGACCGCGACGACCAGCCGATCCGGCTGCGCGACCACCCGGCCGCCCAGGTCCTGCGCACGGCGGTGCCCGCCCACGACTTCGTGGTCGGCGTTCGCCGGCGGAGCCTGTCCGGGGAGCCCGAGGAGCTGTGGCTGCACAGCAGCTCCGAGCCGGTGCACGACGAGCACGGCACGCTGGTCGGGGCGCTCAGCACCGTCAGCCCGGTGCGGGGACAGCGCCTGCACCAGCTGCGCCGCCGCCAGACCGAGCGCGCCTCGCAGATGCTGCTGCAGCGGGCCGACAGCGTGGTGGCCCTGCACCTGCCCGACTCCACCATCACCTGGGTGTCCGGCTCGGCCCGCACCCACCTGGGCTACACCCCCGAGCAGCTGCTGGGGGTGCGCGCCATCGAGCTGGTCGAGCCCGGCGACCGCGACAGCCTGGTCGCCTCCTTCCGGCACGCCCGCATCGGCACCCCGGTCACCGAGGTGGTGTGCGCGCGGCACGCCGACGGCCGCCCCGTGTGGGTGGAGATCACCGGCCAGGCGATGTACGACCGCGCCCTGCGCCAGGTGCAGCTGCAGACCGTCACCCGCGAGATCACCGAGCGGGTGCTGGCCGAGCAGGCCCGCGACCAGGCGGTCAGCCTGTTCCACCTGACCATGGCCCACGCCCCCATCGGACTGGCCGTGGTCGACCGCAACGGACACTGGGTGCAGGTCAACCGCGCCCTGTGCGAGCTGACCGGCTACACCGAGGCCGAGCTGATGGCCAGGACCTTTCGCGACATCACCCACCCTGACGACCTCGACGAGTCGCAGTCGTTGTTCGAGGAGATGCTCGACGAGGACGGCACTCCCGGCCCCACCGAGACCGACAAGCGCTACGTGCGCGCCGACGGCACCGTGGTGTGGGTGCACCGGCACGCGGTGCCGGTGTGGGGCCACGACGGCGAGGTCAGCCACCTGGTGGTGCAGGTGCAGGACATCACCGCCCGCAAGCAGGCCCAGGCCGAGCTGGCCCGGCAGGCGTTGTCCGACCCGCTGACCGGGCTGCCCAACCGCCTGGTGCTGCTCGACCGGCTCACCCACGCCCTGGCGCTGGCCGACCGGCAGGGCACCTCGGTGGGAGTGTTGTTCCTGGACCTGGACGGGTTCAAGGAGGTCAACGACACCTACGGGCACGAGCGCGGCGACGAGGTGCTGCGGCAGGTGGCCGCGCGGCTGTCCGGCGCCGTCCGGGAGGGCGACACCGCGGTGCGCCTGGGCGGTGACGAGTTCGTCGTGGTCTGCGAGCAGGTGGCCGAGCCGGAGCAGGTCCGCGCCCTGCGCAAGCGGATCGGCACCCTCTTCCACGAACCGTTCCAGGTGGGCAGCGAGCAGCTCAGCATGCACGCCAGCATCGGCATGGCGGTGGGCAGCGGGGGGCCCGCCGAGGTGCTGCTGAGCCAGGCCGACGCCGCGATGTACCGGGTCAAGCGCCAGCGTGCCGGCGGAGCCGCCGGCGGGGTGCGCACCGACGAGGTCAGCGAGACCGCGGCGGTGGATCGGCTGCACCTCACCGCGGAGCTGGAGAGCGCGGTGCGCGGCGACCAGCTGCGCATCGACTACCAGCCGATCGTGCGGCTGGACGACGAGGAGGTGGTGGCCCGGGAGGCGCTGCTGCGGTGGGAGCACCCACGGCGCGGGCTGCTGCTGCCGGAGGCGTTCCTGTCCGCGGCGGAGAGCAGGCAGCGCGTGCCCGCGGTGGGACGCTGGGTGCTGCAGCGAGCCTGCGCCGACGCGCTCAGCTGGCCCGAGGACGTGCAGCTGTGCGTCAACGTCTCCGCGAACCACTTGGGCCGCAGCGGCTTCGCCGACATGGTGCAGGCCGAGCTGACCCGCAGCGGGCTGGCGCCAACCCGCCTGCGGCTGGAGATCACCGAGCACACGGCGCTGAGCTCCTCGCCGTCCACCCGCGCGGCCGCCACCCGGCTGAGCGCACTGGGAGTGCGGTTCACCCTGGACGACTTCGGCACCCAGCACTCCTCCATCGCCGCGCTGCACCGGCTGCCGATCAGCGCGGTCAAGATCGATCGCAGCGTCATTGCCGGGCTGCCGCACACCGGGGAGGCTCGCACCTTGGTCGACGGGCTGGTGGGGCTCGGCGCCGGCATGGCGCTGGACGTGGTGGCCGAGGGTGTGGAGACCGTCGAGCAGGCTCACTGGCTGCGCGAGCACGGCTGCCCGCAGGCGCAGGGCTTCCTGTTCGGGCGACCCGTGGCCGCACCCAGCCGCAGCGCGGTCGGCTAGCACCCCCTCGGGCGCCGCCCCGTGCAGCGCTAGCGCCCTCGAGCGCCGCCCCGTGCAGCGCTAGGGCCGGACGCCGACCACTGCCGGGTGCGCGTCCCGGACCGGCTCGGCCAGCCCGGCCAGCAGCTCGCCATAGGTGAGCAGCACCTGGCGGGAGCGGGCCGCGTCACCGTCCACCAGCCAGCCCAGCACCGCACCGTCCATGGCGCTGAGCACCATCCGGGCCACCACGTCCACCGGCAGGATCCAGCTGACGTTCGCCGCGCGGGCCACCGCGCCCAGCGTCTGCTCGCACTCCTGGTGGTAGAGCCGGTACTGCCACTGGGCCAGCTCCGCCAGGTCGGGCTCGCGCAGCGCGAACTGGGTGAGCTCGTAGGTGAGCCGCTGCCGCTTGGGCTCGCCCTCCACCACCTGCCACACCGCGTCGAGGTACTCCCGCACCAGCGTGGTCAGATCGCTGGTCTGCCGGGGCGGCTGCCGCACCGCCGTGGCCAGCTGACGCACCAGCGTGGTGATGACCTCGCGCAGCAGCGCCTGCTTGGACTCGAAGCAGTAGTGCACGGTGGCCAGCGTGGCCCCGGCCTCGCCCGCGATCCGGCGGGTGGTGGCCGCGGCCACCCCGTCCTCGACCATCACCCGGATCGTCGCGTCGATCAGCTGCTGACGTCGTTCTGCTACCGCAATGCGTGCCACCTGAGTCCCCCAACGCTGACGACCGCCCCGCGCCAGACTAGCCCTGAACAGCGCCTATGCCGGCCGAACGGCAATGCCCATGGCCGCCGGCCCGCTCGACGCGCTGTTGGACGAGCGACTAACTTTCGGGTCGCGACACGACCGGACGACAGAAGGGCCACGGACGTGACCTGGACGAACTGGGCGGGCAACCAGCACGCCGACCCGCACACGGTGGCCCGGCCCACCAGCACCGCGGAGCTGGCGGAGGTGGTCTGTGCCGCCGCTGCGGCCGGCGAGCGGGTCAAGCCCGTCGGGTCGGGACACTCCTTCACCGGCATCGCGCTGACCGACGGCGTCCAGGTCGACCTCGGCCTGCTGACCGGGCTGGTGTCGGCCGACCCGAGCAGCGGGCTGGTGACGGTGCGGGCCGGCACCACCCTGCGACGGCTGAACACGGTGCTGGCCCAGCTGGGCCTGGCGATGACCAACCTCGGCGACGTGGACGCCCAGACCCTGGCCGGGGCGCTGTCCACCGGCACCCACGGCACCGGCTGCCGCTTCGGTGGGCTGGCCACCCAGGTGCGGGCGCTGGAGCTGGTGCTGGCCGACGGCTCGGTGGTGACCGCCAGCCCCACCGAGAACCCCGAGCTGTTCAGCGCGGCACGAGTGGGTCTGGGCGCGCTGGGCGTGCTGAGCACGGTGACGCTGCAGACCGAGCCCACCTACACCCTGCACGCCCGGGAGGAGCCGATGCCGCTGCGCGAGGTGCTGGACAACCTCCCGGAGCTGGTGCGGGACAACGACCACTTCGAGCTGTACTGGTTCCCGCACACCACGGCCACGCTCACCAAGCGAAACAACCGGCTGCCCGCCGACGCCGTGCCCCAGCCGCTGCCCCGCGGTCGGGCGCTGCTGGAGGACGAGGTGCTCAGCAACGGGCTGTTCCAGCTCACCTGCCGGCTGGGCCGGTCCCGGCCGAGGCTGGTGCCCCGGATCAACCGCGTGGCCTCCCGGGTCCTGGGCGCCCGGGAGTACTCCGACGTCTCCCACCGGGTGCTGGTCTCCCCGCGCCGGGTCCGCTTCGTGGAGATGGAGTACGCGGTGCCCACGGCGGCGGTGGGCGAGGCGCTGGCGGGCATCGAGCGGGTGATCGCCGAGCACCACCTGCGGGTGTCCTTCCCGGTGGAGGTGCGCTTCGCCGCCGCCGACGACGTCCCGCTGTCCACCGCCAGCGGCCGCGACAGCGCCTACCTGGCCGTGCACGTGTTCCGCGGTGAGCCCTTCGAGCGGTACTTCCGCGCCGTGGAGGCGGTGATGGACCGCCTCCACGGCCGTCCGCACTGGGGCAAGATGCACTACCAGGACGCGGCCACCCTGCGGCAGCGCTATCCCCGCTTCGACGAGTTCACCGCGGTGCGCGCCGCGGTGGATCCCGAGCGGCGCTTCGGCAACGACTACCTGGAACGGGTGCTGGGATGAAGATCGACGAGCTGCAGACCCCCGCCCTGCTCGTGGAGCAGAGCGTCCTGCAGGCCAACCTGGACACCATGGCCGCCGCCCACCCCGGGGCGCGGCTGCGCCCGCACGTCAAGGCGCACAAGTGCACCGAGCTGGCCCGGCGCCAGGACGCGGTGGGCCACCACGGCTTCACCTGCGCCACCATCCGCGAGGTGGAGGGCATGGCCGCAGCCGGACTCGGCACGGACCTGCTGCTGGCCAACGAGGTGCTGGACGCCCGGCGCCTGGGGGTGCTGGTGGCGGCCGGGCACCGGGTGACCGTGGCGGTGGACTCCGCCGAGACCGTGGCGGCCGCGGCCGACGGCGGGGTGCGCGAGGTGGTGGTGGACGTCAACGTGGGCCTGCCCCGCTGCGGCTGCACCCCGGCCGAGGCCGGCCGCATCGCCGACCTGGCCCGTGGGCGGGGCCTGGCCGTGCGCGGGGCGATGGGCTACGAGGGCCACCTGATGATGGCCCAGCCCGCGGCGGAGCAGGCCCGGCTCACCGAGGAGGCGATGGCGCTGCTGCTGGCCGCGCACGCCGACGTCGGCGGGGAGCTGGTGAGCGCCGGAGGCACCGGCACCTACGCGGTGAACACCTGGGCCACCGAGATCCAGGCCGGCTCCTACGCGTTGATGGACACCGCCTACGCCGAGCTGGGCCTGCCCTTCGGCCACGCGCTGAGCCTGCTCGCCACCGTCCTGTCCACCGGGACGGCGGGCGAGACGCCGTACGCGGTGGCCGACGTCGGGCTGAAGTCGCTGGGCATGGACCACGGCAACCCCACCATCGCCGACGGGCAGGTGTGGTTCTGCAGCGACGAGCACACCACCTTCGGGGCGGCAGAACTGTCCGGCGCAGAGCTGCCGACCGTCGGCCAGCGGGTGCGGGTGCTGCCCGCGCACGTCGATCCCACGGTCGCTCTGCACGAGGCGATGTGGCTGGTGGACGGCGAGGAGGTGCTGCAGCGCTGGCCGGTGGACCTGCGCGGGTGGTGAGCCGCTATGCTGCCTCTCGACGCTGCCACCCGACCCGGGCCACGGCCTGAGCCAACCGGCAGCGTCACGCGGATGTAGTTCAATGGCAGAACATCAGCTTCCCAAGCTGAACACGCGGGTTCGATTCCCGTCATCCGCTCCACCACTGCCCTGCTAGCCGACGAGCACGTCCTCCGGCTGCGGTTCCGACCACAGGTAGCCCTGCCCGATCATGCAGCCCAGCTCCAGGGCCCGCTCCGCCTGGTCGACGGTCTCCAGCCCCTCCAGCACCACCGTCTTGCCCAGCTCCACGGCCAGCCCGGCGATGGCCCGCACCACCGCGGCGCCGGACCGGGTGTGCAGCGCCGCCGCCGTGCTCCGGTCGATCTTCACGCCGTCACAGGGCAGGTACACCAGGTGCTCCAGGGTGGACACCCCGCTGCCGAAGTCGTCCAGCACGATGCGGAAGCCGAGCGCGCGCAGCTGGTCCAGGAACGCCACGTTGGCCGGGCTGGCGGCGATGGCCGCGGTCTCGGTGAGCTCCAGCGACACTGCGCTGGGCGGCAGGCCGGACGCGGTCACCGCGTCGTGGATGCGGTCCACGCACCCGGGGTGCTCGAAGTGCCGACCGGAGACGTTCACGGTGATCCGCAGCTCCGGTGACGTCTGCCGCCACCGCTGGGCCACCACCGCGGCCTGCCGCAGCACGGCCAGGTCGAGGTCGATGATGAGCTCGCTGTCCTCGGCCAGCGGGATGAACTCCGCGGGCGGCAGCACGCCGCGCGTGGGGTGGTGCCAGCGGGCCAGCGCCTCGTAGGCCACCACCTCGCCGGTGGCCAGGTGCACCAGCGGCTGGAAGTAGGGCAAGATCTGGCCCTCGTCGATGGCCACCGCGAGCTGGTAGACGTCGGTCTGCGGCCGGCTCGGCCCCACCCGGCGCAGCAGGTCCAGCTGCTCCTCCAGCACCGAGCCGAACTGGACCAGTCGCCGCAGTGCCTGCTCGGTCGTGTGCCGCTCGGCCACGTCCACCAGCGCCAGGGTGCCCACCACCAGGCCCTCGCGGCCCACCAGCGGGATGCCGATGTAGGACCGCGCGGCCGCAGTGCCCACGCAGGGCTGCTGGGGGTAGCCGCGGGTCGGGAGGTCGCTGATCGCCAGCGGTTGCCCGGTCCGCACCACCACGTCGCAGGGGGTGGCCGAGCGGGGCTGGGGCGGTGGCGGCGCAGTGCCCACGCTGATCAGCGTGTGCTGCTCGTGCTCGTCCAGGATGTTCACCGCCGCCACCGGGTAGGTGACCGACTCCGCGGCGAGGAACAGCGTGGTGCGCAGGGCCGAGGAGGGAGCAGCGAGGTCGAGGTAGCGCCGGGCGGAGTCACTCTGCCGACGAACATCGAGCTCGCGCATCCGCTGCCTCTCCACCGTCAGCCACCACCAGGGGCTAACAGTATGTACACACCGTCACTCATACGGGCCGATTTGTGGGCGTGGTCGCCCTGGCGGTCAACCTAGGTCGTCCGAGCCAAAAGCCCTGAGCTGGTCCGCTCCGGCCCTCGACCGGTGGGCTCAGCCCACCCAGTACAGGCGCAGCTGCTGGCCGGGGCGCACCTGCGCGGCGCGGTCGACGTCGGCGTCGAGCACCACCGCCACCACCGGGTAGCCGCCGGTCACCGGGTGGTCGGCCAGGAACAGCACCGGCTCCCCACCCGGGGGCACCTGCACCGCCCCGCGCACCAGCCCCTCGCTGGGCAGCTCCTCGGTGCGCGAGCGGGTGAGCCGGTGGCCCTCCAGCCGCATGCCCACCCGGTTGCTGCGCGCCGACGCCGTCCACGCCCGGGTGGTGAGCGCGTCCACGTCGGCCACCCACCCGGCGCGGGGCCCACGCAGCGCCCGCAGCCGCACCAGCCCGCCGCCGGGCACCGCCACCGCGGCCTGGGCCACCTCCGGGTAGGCCTCCGGAGCGGGGCCCACCGGAAGCACCACGCCGACCGCCAGCGGGTCCGGCCCCAGCCCGGAGAGCACGTCGGTGCTGCGCGAGGACAGCACCGCCGGCACGGTGATCCCGCCGCGCACGGCCAGGTAGGTGCGCAGCCCGGCCGCCGGCGCACCCAGCCGCAGCACGCTGCCCGCAGGCAGGCGCAGCACCGCGTGGTGGCCCACCGGGGTGCCGTCCAGCACCGCCGGCGCCGCGGCCCCCGCCAGCGCCACCAGCAGGTCCGCCTCGGCGCGCACCTGCAGCCCACCCAGGGTGGCCTCGATGGCCGCGGCGTCCTCGGGGTTGGCCACCAGCCGGTTGGCCAGGCGCAGGGCGGCGCGGTCGGCGGCGCCGGAACGGCTCACCCCCTGGGCGGCCAGGCCCGGTCGGCCCAGGTCCTGCACCAGCGCCAGCGGTCCGGTGGCGAGCACCCGCAGCGCGGTCACGGCCGCTCCACCGCCACGAACCGCACCTGCCCGCCAGGGTGCAGCAGCGCGGGCGGATCGCGGTCGACGTCCCACAGCACCGCGTCGGTGCGGCCGATCAGCTGCCAGCCGCCGGGCGAGGACCGCGGGTAGACCCCGCTGTGCTCGCCGGCCAGCCCCACCGAGCCCGCCGGGACCCGCTCCCGGGGCTCGTCGCGGCGCGGCACGTGCAGCCGAGGGTCGCCACCCACCAGGTAGGCGAAGCCGGGCGCAAAGCCGCCGAAGCCCACCCGCCACAGCGAGCCGGTGTGCGCAGCCACCACCTCCGCCGGGCTCAGCCCGGTCAGCCGCGCCACCTCCGCCAGGTCGGGCCCGTCGTAGACCGTGGCCAGCTCCACCACGTCGCCGGCACGCGCCTGCGCCAGCGCGGGCTGCACCTGCAGCTGCTCCAGCCGCCCGCGCAGGGCGACCAGGGCGGCGGGACCGCGGGCGTGCAGCACCACCGTGCGCGCGCCGGGCACCACGTCCAGCACGTCGTCGAGCTCGCGCGCCGCGGCGGCGAGGGCGTGCACCACCTCGGCGTCGGCCGGCTCCAGCAGCAGCGCCGTGTCACCGAGGGCGTGCACCTGGAACACCACCGGCCTCCCCCCGCTCACGTCAGCCCCGCACGAAGGCCGCCACGTCGACCCCAGCCTCGCCCAGCGCCGCCCGCACCGCCACCGCCATCGCCACGGCCGCCGCCGAGTCCCCGTGCACGCACACCGACTCCGCGCTCACCCGCACGTCGGTGCCGTCCACCGCCCGCACCACACCCTCCTGCACCACCCGCACCACCCGCTCCGCGACGGCCGTCGGGTCGTCGAGCACCGCGCCCGGCGCGGTCCGCGGCACCAGCTGACCGTCGGGCAGGTAGCCGCGGTCGGCGAAGAACTCCGGCACCGCCCGCATCCCCGCGGCCTCGGCGGCGGCGAGCAGGGCGGAGCCGGGCAGCCCCAGGATCGGCAGGGCGGGGTCGTAGTCGCGGACGGCGGCCACCACCGCGGCGGCCTGGTCGGTGTGGTGCACCACGGCGTGGTAAAGCGCGCCGTGCGGCTTGACGTAGCGCACCTGGGTGCCGCTCACCCGGCACATGCCCTCCAGCGCGCCGATCTGGTAGAGCACGTCGTCGGCCAGCTCGGTGGCCGAGACGTCCATGAATCGGCGGCCGAACCCGGCCAGGTCGCGGTAGGCCACCTGGGCGCCCACCTCGACCCCGGCGGCCGCGGCCAGCGCGGCGGTCTGCCGCAGCGTGGAGGGGTCACCCGCGTGGAAACCGCAGGCGATGTTGGCGCTGGTGACCGCGGCCAGCACTGCCTCGTCGTCGCCCAGCACCCACCGGCCGAACGACTCACCCAGATCGCTGTTGAGGTCCATCCGCCCAGTCTCGCCGACCGTTGGTGTCGTCGACCGTTGGTGTCGCCCTGCTCCTAAGTAGATGCGTCCCGCATCACACGCATGGCACTATCAGGCAGGTGATGTCACTGCGGAAGCTCACCGTCCCCCTGACCGCGGTCCTCTGCGTCGGCCTCGTCGGCTGCGGCTCGAGCAGCGACGACGACGTGGCTCCAGCGCTGCCGCCGGCCTCCTCCACCGCCGCCGCCAGTCCCACCGCGGCCGACCCGGCCGCACCCGCTCCCGCCGCGGCCGACCCCGGAGCACCCGCTCCGGGTGCGCCTGCCCCGGGAGCGGCTCCGAGCGCGGCTCCGGGTGCCCCGGCGGCTCCTGGGGCACCGGCACCGGGCACCGGCGCTGGCGCGCCCACCGCGGCAGCCCCCGCACCAGCGCCCAACGGGGCCGCCCAGCCGCCGGCACAGGCCCCGTCCACGCTGCCCGCACCGGCTCCAGCCGGCGCCGGCGCCCTGCCGCAGGTGGACACCGATCCCGCCAAGGCCCTCGCCAACGCCGGCCCCAAGGGGCAGGCCTACCTGCAGGCCCTCGCGGCCGGTGGCGTTCCCGGCAACGAGGCCATCAACGGCGTCTACATCCTCTTCGCGCAGGCCACCTGCCAAGCCAAGGCGCGTGGCGACTCCCGCCAGTCGATCCTCACCCAGTTCGACCAGATCGGGACCATGCTGGCCCCCACCACCAAGAAGTCCTCCCGGGAGATCTCCGAGCTCTTCGTCGGCTCGGCCGAGCGGACCTACTGCTAGCCCCACCCTGCCGGCACGGGACAGGGCCGGTGGCGCGATAGCGTCGGGGCATGGATGCCGACGCCTGGGACGAGCGCTACGCCGACAGCGACCTGGTGTGGGGCGCTCCGCCCAACCGCTACGTGGTGGAGCACGCCACCGCGCTGCCCCGCGGGCGGGCGCTCGACCTCGCCTGTGGGGAGGGGCGCAACGCCCTGTGGCTGGCCACCCGGGGCTGGGACGTCACCGCGCTGGACTTCTCCCGGGTGGCGCTGACCAAGGCGGCCGAGGTCGCGGCGCGCTCCCCCCGCTCGGTGGTCTCCCGGCTGCACTGGCAGCAGGCCGACGTCACCGCCACGGAGCTGCGCGGTCCCGGCGAGGCGCCCTACGACCTGGTCCTGGTGGTCTACCTGCACCTGCCGCGCGAGCAGCGACGCGCGGTGCTGGCCGCGGCCTGCGCCGCCCTCGCCCCCGGCGGACACCTGCTGGTGGTCGCCCACGACTCCACCAACCTCACCGACGGCTACGGCGGCCCGCAGGACCCAGACATCCTGTTCATCCCCGCCGACGTGGCTGGGGAGCTGCCGGCAGACATGACCCTGGTCACTGCCGCCCAGCCCCACCGCGAGGTGGACACGCCTGACGGCCTGCGGATGGCGATCGATGCCGTGGTGGTCGCGCGCCGGAGCGCCCAGGGTTAGTGGTTGCCGTGGTTACCGGTCGGTAATATCCTCTTGTTACCGGCGGGTAGTGAATGCTGCTCCGTCGACGATCCATCCCACCTGGGCCGACGAAACGGGAAGAGCATCACGATGGGCCACTACAAGAGCAACCTCCGCGACATCGAGTTCAACCTCTTCGAGGTGCTCGGTCTCGGCGACCGTCTCGGCAAGGGGTTGTTCAGCGACCTCGACGAGGAGACCGTGCGCGACATGCTCGGCCAGGTCCGCGAGCTGGCCGAGGGTCCGCTCGGGGAGTCCTTCGCCGACGCCGACCGCAACCCGCCGGTGTTCGACCCGGCCACCCACTCGGTGACCCTGCCCGAGTCGTTCAAGAAGTCCTTCCAGGCGCTGTGGGACGGCGAGTGGTACCGGATGGGCCTGGCCGAGGACATCGGCGGCATCCCCGCTCCGCGCACCGTCGTGTGGGCCATCGGCGAGCTGGTGCTCGGCTCCAACCCCGCCGCCCACATGTACATGGCCGGCCCGAGCTTCGCCCAGGTGCTGTTCGAGGAGGGCACCGAGGAGCAGAAGAAGTGGGCGGCTCTCGCGGTGGACAAGGGCTGGGGCGCCACCATGGTGCTCACCGAGCCCGACGCCGGCTCCGACGTGGGCGCCGGCCGCACCAAGGCCATCCAGCAGGACGACGGCTCCTGGCACATCGAGGGTGTCAAGCGGTTCATCACCTCCGCCGACAACGACCTCTTCGACAACATCTACCACCTGGTCCTGGCGCGCCCCGAGGGCGCGAAGCCGGGCACCAAGGGCCTGTCGCTGTTCTTCGTCCCCAAGTTCCACTTCGACCCCGAGACCGGTGAGCTGGGCGAGCGCAACGGCGTCTACGTCACCAACGTCGAGCACAAGATGGGCCTGAAGGTCTCCGCCACCTGCGAGGTGACCTTCGGCGACACCGACGTGCCCGCCAAGGGCTGGCTGGTCGGCGAGGTGCACAACGGCATCGCGCAGATGTTCAAGGTCATCGAGAACGCCCGCATGATGGTCGGCACCAAGGCCATCGCCACGCTCTCCACCGGCTACCTCAACGCGCTGGACTACGCCAAGGAGCGCGTGCAGGGTGCCGACCTCACCCAGATGAGCAACAAGGCGGCGCCGCGCGTCACCATCACCCACCACCCCGACGTGCGTCGCAGCCTGATGATGCAGAAGGCCTACGCCGAGGGCCTGCGCGCGGTGTACCTCTACGCGGCCTCCTTCCAGGACGAGATCATCGCCGGCGACGGCAACGACACCGACGTCACGCTGGCGGAGCGGGTCAACGACCTGCTGCTGCCGATCGTCAAGGGCGTGGGCTCCGAGCGTGCCTACGAGCAGCTCGCGCAGAGCCTGCAGACCCTGGGTGGCTCCGGCTACCTGCAGGACTACCCGATCGAGCAGTACATCCGGGACGCCAAGATCGACACCCTCTACGAGGGCACCACGGCGATCCAGGCGCAGGACTTCTTCTTCCGCAAGATCATCCGCGACAAGGGCGCCGCGCTGGGCTTCGTCGCCGGGGAGATCCAGAAGTTCATTGAGTCGGAGTCCGGCAACGGCCGCCTCAAGGAGGAGCGGGCGCACCTGGCGACCGCGCTGGCCGACGTCCAGGCGATGCTCGCCGCGATGACGAGCAACCTGATGGCCGCCCAGGACGACGCCAAGAACCTCTACAAGGTGGGCCTGGCCAGCGTCCGGCTGCTCATGAGCGTGGGCGACCTGCTCATCGGCTGGCTGCTGCTGCGCCAGGCCGAGGTGGCCCTGGCCAAGCTGGACGGCACCATCAGCGCCAAGGACACCGCGTTCTACAACGGCAAGGTGGCCGTGGCCTCCTTCTTCGTCAAGAACGTGCTGCCCGAGCTGACCGCCAGCCGGCAGATCGTGGAGAACACCGACAACGACATCATGGAGCTCGACGAGGCCGCGTTCTGATCCCGCGCCTCCGCTAGCCCGCTAGCAAACCGCACTCAGGGCCCGCAACGTCCCGGCAGCCGCCGAAAGGACGTTGCGGGCCCTGAGGGCGTTGGCGACTAGATGCAGCGCTGGACTAGATGCAGCGGCGGATTAAATGCAGCGCACGATCGGGCTGGGGTCGTAGACCACGGTGCGGGTCTTGCGGGAGAGCTCCTTGCCCGTCCTGTCGCGCACCACGCGGGTGTCGGTGGTGGTGAAGCCCTTGGCTCCGGCCGAGGGGGCGCAGTCCTTGCCCTTGGGCAGCTCGATCACCTTGGGGTCGGTGTCGCTGCTCCGGCCGCCGTTGATCGACTCCACGTCCACCGTCTTGGTGCCCCACAGGCGCACCGTGATCGAGCTGGCGTCGCCGAAGGCCTCGATCAGCACGCCGGTGCTGGTGGGCACGCTGAACTTGAGGTCGATGGCGCCCTCGTAGACGGTGGCCTCGCGGCCCGCGGGGTAGCGCGAGATGTAGTAGCTGTGCTCGGTGTGGGCGACGTCGGTCATCCCGGCGAAGTAGGAGGCGTTGTACAGCGTGGTGGCGAACTGGCTGATGCCGCCACCCACCGCGTTGCCGGCGTGGCCGTCGATGATGACGCCGGAGTCGACGTAGCCCTGGGCGGTCCCGCGCGGCCCGGTGTGGCCGTTGAGGGAGAACGTCTCGCCCGGCTTGACCACCGCCCCGGTGACCTCCTTGGCCACCTGGCGGATGTTGACGCCGCTGGCGTAGGAGAAGCCGCCACTGCGGAACTCCCCGATCACCTCCTTGACGCCCAGCCCCTCGGCCTGGGCGGTGGTGAACGACGCCTGCTTGGGGGCGTAGACCGCCTGCAGGGGCTTGCGCTCGCCGACGACGACCTTCTCCAGCCCCGCCAGCGTCTGGGCCCAGTCGATGGCGACGCCGTCCGAGGACGGCACCACCCGCGGAGCCCCGTCGCGCAGCACCACGGTGGCGTCGGTGGGCTTGGTCTCCGTCTTGGCCAGCTGGGGTGCCAGCACCCGGGTGGCGCCCGCCACGTCGACCTTGGGCCGCAGCCCGCCGTCGCCGTCGGCCTCGAAGCTGAGCACGGTGGCGATGCCGTCGGGTCGCAGCGCCGCGCTGGCCCCTCTGCCCTCCACCACGACGCTGGTGGCGACCGCGGTGCGCGCCACGGCGAGGGCACTGTCGACCGCGGCCTGCGACACCGACACCTCCTGGCGCGTCACCGGCAGCGGCACGGGGGGCTCGTCCAGCCACCCGTCGACCAGCGCGGAGGCGGCCCCGGCCGCGTCGAGCTGCTGCCCGGCGCGCGGCGCCTCGGCCACCGGAGTGGCGCCGGCGAAGCGCACACCGCCCTCGGCGACCGGCCGGTCAGTCTGGCCGCGCAGGCCCTGCACCGCCCGGTCGAGCTGGGCCCGATCGGTGGTGGTGACGATGCCGACGTCGATGGTGCCCACCACCGAGCGAACCCGGGTGACGGGGCTGAGCGGCTGGGAGCCGGCCTGCTCCAGGGTGGCCGACCAGTCCACGCTGAGCCCGGCCGTGGTCGGGTCGAGCGTGGCGCTGACGTCCCCGGCCTGCACCGGCACGGGCTGGCCGGAGCGTGGGGTCAGCTCCCGGCGCAGCTTCTCCTCGGCGGCAGCGGTGTCCAGCCCGCCGACCTCGACGCCAGCCACCCGCACGCCGCGAGGCACCTCGCCGCGAGAGCTGAGCAGGTCGGCCGTGTAGGCGATGCCCAGGACCGCCAGCACGACGGCGGCGCCCAGCGCGACCTTGACGGCCACCCTGCCTCGAAGCTCGCTGCTGTCGGACACGCGGTACTCCCCAGATCAAACGGACACTTGACCTGATCAGCGTACGGGGGACAGGGCGCACAGACCGGCGTCCATCTCAGGAACACCGCGGAGCTGGCACTGGAAAGCTCCGCGCTGCTGCCAAGTCGGGGTAGGCAGCAGCGCGGAGCTATCAGGTACATCGAGGGCGGGTCTGCCTGCGTTACACATCAGTTGAATTTTCTTTTGTCGACGCGTGCGTCAGCGTGACGTGCCGGTCTGCGCCCGGTCAGGCAGCCCGGCCGGCCAGGAACCGGCCGAAGTGCGGGACGGTGAACGCGACGAAGCCCCGCTCGGTGGCGTAGACGAGCCCCTTCTTGAGCAGGCTGTCCCGCGCCGGAGACAGCGACGACGCCTTGCGGCCCAGGTGCTCGGCCACCTGCGCCGTGGGCACCGCCTCGTCGGGCGCGCCACGCAGGTCGGCCAGCTCGGCCATCGCGTAGAGGTACTCCCGCTCGGCGGGCGTGGCGCGCTCCAGCCGGGATCCGAAGAACCCGACCGCCAGCTCGGCCTCGGCCTCCGGCCCGGCGATGGCCACGTCGGCGGCGGTGATGCTGGCGCCGGGGGCGGCGTCCCAGGCGGCCTTGCCGTAGGCCTGGACGAAGTAGGGGTAGCCACCGGAGGTCTCGTACAGCGCGGCCAGGGCGTCGTCGTCGATGTCGGCGTCCTCGCGCTGGATGGGCGCGCGGATGGCCTGCTCGGCGGCGGCGGGGTCCAGGCGGTCGATGCGCAGGTAGCGGAACAGCCGCTCGGAGTAGGACTTGCTGGCGGCGAGCACGCTGGGCACGTGCGGCAGGCCCGCACCCACCACCACCAGCGGCGCCCCGGACTGGCTCAGCTCGTGGCAGGCGGCGCACATCGCCGAGACGTCGTCGATGCCCAGGTCCTGCATCTCGTCGAGCAGCAGGACCAGGCCGGTGCCCACGTCGGCGGCCAGCTCGGCCACGCAGGTGAACAGCTCCACCAGGTCGATCTCCATGTCCCCGGAGTCGGCACGCCCGCGGGTGGCGGGCACGTCGATGCCGGGCTGCCACTTGTCCCGCATCCCGGTGCCCTCCGGGTTGGCCTTGAGCGCGAACGCCTTGAGCACCCCGAGCACGTCGTCCACCCGGTCGGGCGCACGGTGGCGCACCGCCAGGTCGCGCACCGCCCGGTGCAGCGCGGCGCTGAGCGGGCGCCGCAACGGCGAGCCCGCCTTGACCTCCACCTTGCCGCTGGCCCAGCCGCGGTTGAGCGCCCGGGAGCGCAGCTCGCCGAGCATCACCGTCTTGCCCACCCCGCGCAGGCCGGTCAGCACCAGGCTGCGCTCGGGCTTGCCCCGCGAGACCCGCTCCAGCAGCACGTCGAAGGCTTGCAGCTCGCGGTCGCGTCCGGCCAGCTCGGGTGGGCGCTGGCCGGCGCCGGGCGCGAAGGGATTGCGTACGGGATCCACGCTCGGACAGTATCGGCCAATCTAGAGGCCCACCGATAGGCGCGCAGAAAGAGCACGCCCTGGACCTGGGGACGCCGAACGGCGCGGGCGGGACGGTGGTCACCGTCCCACCCGCGCCATTGGTGGAGTGGTCGCGCTCAGCGCTCCAGGATCGCGGTGACTCCCTGGCCGCCGGCGGCGCAGATGGAGATCAGGCCGCGGCCCGAGCCCTTCTCCGCCAGCAGCTTGGCCAGGCTGGCCACGATGCGCCCGCCGGTGGCGGCGAACGGGTGGCCCGCCGCCAGCGAGGAGCCGTTGACGTTGAGCTTGGCGCGGTCGATGGATCCGAGCGGACCGTCCAGGCCGAGCTTGGCCTGGCAGTACTCGGGGTCCTCCCAGGCGGCGAGGGTGGCCAGCACCTGCGAGGCGAACGCCTCGTGGATCTCGTAGAAGTCGAAGTCGCCCAGCTTCAGCCCGGCGCGGGCGAGCATCCGCGGCACCGCGTAGGTGGGGGCCATGAGCAGCCCGTCCTCGCCGTGCACGAAGTCCACCGCCGCGGTCTCGGAGTGGGTGATCCACGCCTGCACCGGCAGCGAGCGCGACGTGGCCCACTCCTCGCTGGCCAGCAGCACCGCGGACGCGCCGTCGGTGAGCGGGGTGGAGTTGCCCGCCGTCATCGTCTGCTTGGGCCCGTTGCCGAACACCGGGTTGAGCTTGGCCAGCTTCTCCACGCTGGAGTCCGGGCGCAGGTTCTGGTCGCGGGAGAGCCCCATGAACGGGGTGACCAGGTCGTCGAAGAAACCGCGGTCGTAGGCGGCCGCCATCTTGTGGTGGCTGGCCGCGGCGAGCGCGTCCTGGTCGGCGCGAGAGATGTTGAACTTCAGCGCGGTCTGCGCCGCGTGGTCACCCATCGACAGGCCCGTGCGGGGCTCACCGTTGCGGGGGATCTCCGGCACCACCTGGCCGGGGCGCAGCGAGCCGAGCAGCTTGAGCCGGCCGACCGTGCTGGGGGTGCGGTTGAACTCCAGCAGCACTCGCCGCAGGTCCTCGTTGACGGCGATGGGCGCGTCGCTGGTGGTGTCCACCCCGCCGGCGATGCCCACCTCCTGCTGTCCGAGGGCGATCTTGTTGGCCACCTGGATGGCCGCCTGCAGCCCCGTGCCACAGGCCTGCTGGATGTCGGTGGCCGGGGTCTCCGGCGAGAGCGCGCTGCCCAGCACCGACTCACGGGTGAGGTTGAAGTCGCGGCTGTGCTTGAGCACGGCACCGGCCACCACCTCGCCCAGGCGCTCACCCTGCAGGCCGAAGCGGCTCACCAGGCCGTCCAGGGTGGCGGTGAGCATGTCCTGGTTGGAGGCGCGGGAGTAGACGCCGTTGGAGCGGGCGAAGGGGATGCGGTTGCCGCCGAGCACGGCGACGGGGCGTCCGGCGTTTCCGGCCGGCGCCGTGGGGTTGCTGCGGGCAGGCTGTGTGGCCACGGTTCATCTCCATTGCTCGGCGCTGTGGGGGTTCGGCGCTGTGGGTTCGGCCCTGGTGGACTCGACGCTGTAGCTACTGATGGGTATTCTTACCCGCCAGTAAGTTCCTTGTCGACCCAAGCCTCACCCGAGCGAGAAGGTGCACCCTGTGACCTCGACCCAGTCCAGTCCCCGCCAGCCCTCCGACCGCTACTCGCAGCTGATGGCATCCGGACCGGGCAGCTTCCTCGCCGGCCAGCTCGGGCTGCCGCGCCCGGAGCAGCTGCGTCGTCACGACCCCAGCAAGCCCCCGCTGCCCGGCCCGGTGCTGCTGGGCGGGTCCGGCCGCCTGGTGGAGCCGCTGCGCGAGCTGTTCTCCGGCGCCGACTACGGGCTGGCCACCGACGCCGACAAGTACGGCGCCCTGGTGTTCGACGCCACCGGCATCACCCACATCGACCAGCTTGAGGAGCTCTACAGCTTCTTCCACCCGGTGATGCGCAAGGTCGCCCCGTCGGGTCGCCTGGTGGTCATCGGCACGCCGCCGGAGGAGACCGGCTCCACCCAGGAGCACATCGCCCAGCGCGCGCTGGAGGGCTTCACCCGCTCCGCCGGCAAGGAGGTCAAGCGAGGCGCCACCGTGCAGCTGGTCTACGCCGCACCCCAGGCTGACCCCTCCGCGCTGGAGTCCACCCTGCGCTTCCTGCTCTCGGGCAAGTCGGCCTACGTCTCCGGGCAGGTCATCCGGATCGGCGCGCACGGCTCCACCACCAACGCCGAGGCCGTGCCCCGCAGCTGGGACAGCCCGCTCGCCGGCAAGGTCGCCGTGGTCACCGGGGCCGCCCGGGGCATCGGTGCCGCCATCGCCGAGGTGCTCAGCCGCGACGGCGCGCACGTGGTGTGCGTGGACATGGCCGGCGCGGGCGAGGCGCTGTCCAAGACCGCCAACGCCGTGGGCGGCAGCTCGCTGGCCCTGGACGTCACCGCGGCCGACGCCGGCGCCACCCTGTCCGCGCACCTGCTGGAGCGCCACGGCGGTGCCGACGTCATCGTGCACAACGCGGGCATCACCCGGGACCGGACGCTGGCCAACATGGACGCCGACCGCTGGAACGCCGTCATCGGCGTGAACCTGGCCGCACCGGAGCGCCTCACCGCCGAGCTGCTGGAGTCCGGTGCGCTGAAGGACGGTGGCCGGGTGATCGGCGTGGCCTCCATCGCCGGCATCGCGGGCAACAACGGCCAGACCAACTACGGCACCTCCAAGGCCGGCGTCATCGGCCTGGTGGAGGCGCTGGCCCCGGAGCTGGGCAAGAAGGACATCACCATCAACGCCGTGGCACCGGGGTTCATCGAGACGCAGATGACCGCGGCCATCCCGCTGGTGGTCCGCGAGGCCGGCCGGCGGATGAACTCGATGACCCAGGGCGGGCTGCCCATCGACGTGGCGGAGACCGTGTCGTACTTCGCCAGCCCGGCCTCCTCGGCGGTCACCGGACAGGTCGTGCGCGTGTGCGGCCAGAGCCTGCTGGGGGCCTGACGTGCAGACCGAGACGCTCAGCTCCTCCCCTGGCCTGGCGCAGCCCTACCTCAAGGCCGCGCTGGCCGCGCTGCCGCTGCCCGGTGGTCGCCCGCAGGCCCTGCCCGAGCGAGAGCTTCGGCTGGACGGGGTGACCGTCGACCGCAACCACCTGGCCGAGTACGCGCAGGTGTGCGGCTTCCGGCTGAGCGAGACCCTGCCGGCCACCTACCTGCACATGCTGTCGTTCCCGATGAGCATGAAGCTGATGACGGCCGGTGACTTCCCGTTCCCGCTGCTCGGGCTGGTGCACGTGGCCAACCGCATCGAGACCACCCGGCCCGCGCTGGCCGGGGAGAGCTTCGACCTGAGGGTGCGCGCGACCAACCTGCGTCCGCACCGGCAGGGCCGCCAGCTCGACCTGGTCACCGAGGCCCGGGTGGGCGAGGAGCTGGTCTACACCGGCACCAGCACCTACCTGCGCAAGGGCGCCGGCAAGTCCGACACCGCCGCCCCCGCACCCAAGGTGGGCGTGGACGACGAGGTGGAGCCCTCTGCGATCTGGAAGCTCGACGACGGCCTGGGCCGGCGCTACGCCGCGGTGTCCGGCGACCGCAACCCCATCCACCTGCACGCCCTGAGCGCCAAGGCCTTCGGGTTCCCCCGAGCCATCGCCCACGGCATGTGGAGCGCGGCCCGCTGCCTGTCCGCGCTGGAGGGGCGCCTGCCCGAGGCGATGGACTACACGGTGGCCTTCCGCAAGCCGATCCTGCTGCCCTCCACCGTCGCCTTCGCGGCGGAGCAGACCAAGAACGGCTGGAACGTGGGACTGCGCAACGCCACCAAGGGCACCGCCCACCTGGGCGGGCAGATCACCCAGCGCTAGCGGGGGGCGGCGGCCCCGGTGCGCTCGGCCGGCTCGGTGCGGTCGGCCGACTCGGTGCGCCGCCGCCCGCCCAGGCCGTGCCAGGCGAAGTCCACCAGCAGCTCCGCGGTCACCACCGGATCGGCGGCCGGGTCGTCGAGCATCCGGTCGATCAGCGCCTCTGCGGCGCCGACCAGGGCGACGGCGAGGCTGTCGAAGTGTGCAGCGGGGTGGTTGCCCCACGCGGAGCGCTGCAGCAGCTGGGACACCGCCGCCGCCGCACCGTCGTGCACCTGGGACACCTGGGCGGCGAAGGGCTGCTGCAACCGGGCGCGCCGGTAGAGGACGAGCCAGCTGTCGCGGTGCTCGGCGGCGAAGGTGAACACCGAGGTGATGCCGTTGGCCAGCTGCTCGCGGGGCGGCAGGTCCGGGTCGACCGCGGTGAACACCGCGGCCAGGAAGCGTTCGGCCTCCCGAGTGATGCACGCGGCGAACAGGTCCTCCTTGGAGCCGAGGTAGAGGTAGAGCATGGGCTTGGAGATCGCCGCGGCCTCGGCGATGTCGTCCATGGCAGCATCGTGAAATCCTTTGCGGGCGAACACCGACACCGCAGCGTCGAGCATCTGCTGCTCCCGGACCGCGCGGGGCAGCCGCTTGCTCGCGCTCATCGCTCACCTCTCCCTGCGTGTCGCCAAAGACCTTACCCACAGGTAATGTTACTCCGCAGTAAGGTGTTCTCCGGTGCCGCACCGCTCCATCCCGCTGCCCCGGGTACCGCACGCCTCCGAAGGGACGAACGCCCATGTTCTCGCTCGAGCTCAGCCAGGAACAGACCGAGCTTCGCGACTGGGTGCACGGCTTCGCCGCCGATGTCGTCCGGCCGGCTGCCCACGAGTGGGACGAGCGGGAGGAGACTCCGTGGCCGATCCTGCAGGAGGCGGCCAAGATCGGCCTCTACGGCTACGAGACCATGGGCACCCTGCAGGCCGATCCCACCGGGCTGAGCATGCCGATCTTCAACGAGGAGCTCTTCTGGGGCGACGGCGGCATCGGTCTGGCCATCATGGGCACCGGCCTGGCCGCCGCGGGCATCGTGGCCGCGGGCACCCCCGAGCAGATGATCGAGTGGGTGCCGCAGTGCTTCGGTGACGTCAACGACCCCAAGGTCGGCGCGTTCTGCTCCTCCGAGCCCGAGGCGGGTTCGGACGTGGGCAACATGCGCACCCGCGCGGTCTACGACGCGGCCACCGACGAGTGGGTGCTCAACGGTCTCAAGGCCTGGGCCACCAACGGCGGAGTCGCCAGCGTGTTCGTGGTGCAGGCCGTGGTGGACAAGACCCTCGGCTCCCGCGGGCAGGCGGCGTTCGTGGTGCCCGCCGGCACCAAGGGCCTGGAGGTGGCCAAGAAGCTGAAGAAGCACGGGCTGCGCGCCTCCAACACCGCCGACGTGTTCCTGGACGACGTGCGCATCCCCGGCGCCAACCTGCTGGGCGGCAAGGAGAAGCTCGACGCCAGGCTGGCTCGGGCGCGGGAGGGCAAGAAGGGCGGTGGCCAGGCGGCCATGGCCACCTTCGAGCTCACCCGCCCGACCGTGGGCTCCATGGCGGTGGGCATCGCCCGCGCCGCCTACGACTACGCCCTGGAGTACGCCAAGGGCCGCGTGGTCTTTGGCCGGCCGATCATCGAGAACCAGGCGATCGCGTTCACCCTGGCCGACATGAAGACCGAGATCGACGCCGCTCGCCTGCTGGTGCACCGTGCGGCGTGGATGGCCAAGAACGGTGTGCCCTTCGCCGCGGCCGAGGGCTCGATGAGCAAGCTCAAGGCCGGTCGTGTGGCGGTCTGGTCCACCGAGCGCGCCATCCAGATCCTGGGCGGCGTCGGCTACACCCGCGAGTACCCGGTGGAGCGCATGCACCGCGACGCCAAGATCTTCGACATCTTCGAGGGCACCGAGCAGATCCAGCAGCTGGTGATCGCGCGCGCCATCTCCGGCGTGCACATCCGCTGACCCTCGCTCTCCTCCCCTCTCCTTGCGGGGAGGACGGTGTCCCGCTGGCTGCTGCTGCGGGGTTCAGCGGGTCCGGGCGGCACGGACGTCCGCCCGTCGTGGCACCAGCGCCCCGCATCACGGCCGTGAGGCGGGGCAATAATGGCCGGGTGGCGGATCCGGTGGAGGGCGACCTGCGGGTGACCGCGCGGCTGGCGGTACCTGCGGCCGAGCTCATCTGGCGGTTCTCCCGGTCGCAGGGTCCCGGCGGGCAGGGCGTCAACACCACCGACTCGCGGGTGGAGCTCAGCGTCGACCTGAGCACGCTGAGCACCGTGGACGCCCACCAGCGGGAGCGGCTGCTGCACCGGCTGCACACCCGCACCGTGGACGGCGTGCTCACCATCGCGGCGTCGGAGACCCGCTCCCAGCTGCGCAACCGCGAGGCCGCCCGGGCCCGGATGGCGATGCTGCTGGCGCAGGCGCTCGCCCCCGACGCCCCGCCGCGCCGCCCCACCAAGCCGAGCCGGCGGGCGCGGCAGCGGCGGGTGGACGCGAAGGTGGCGCGGGGACAGACCAAGCGGTTGCGCGGCCGGCCCGACTACTAGCCGCCCCGAGGGCTCAGAGGGCTGCCGTCGGCCGGTCGAACATCGCGTACTCGGCGAGGATCTCGGCACGCTTGTCCTCGCGCAGCAGCGCGTAGCAGTCCTCCTCGCGCACGTAGATCGGGTCGTCCACCAGCCAGCTCTCCCGGCGCAGCCGCATCTTGTCGATCTTGCGGGTGGCGGTCACCGGGACGTCCTCCACCAGCCGCACGTAGGTGGGCGCCCACTTGGTGCCCATGTCGGGCTGCTCGGTGAGGAACTGGTAGAAGGCCGCGGGCGAGAACTGCTCGCCGTCGGCCATGCTCAGCGTGGCCATCACCCGGTCGCCGGTGCGGCTGTCGGGCACGGGGTACACCGCCACCAGCAGCACCCCGGGGAATCGCGCCAGCACGCGCTCGATGGGGGCGCTGGCGAAGTTCTCGCTGTCCACCCGCATCCAGTCGCCGGCGCGACCGGCGAAGTAGAAGAAGCCGCCCTTGTCGCGGTAGCCGAGGTCGCCGGAGCGGTAGGCGGTGCCGTCGATCCGAGCCGCGGTGGCCTCAGGGTTCTTGTAGTAGCCCTCGAACATCATGGCGCCCTGGGTGTTCACGATCTCGCCGATGCACTCGGCGGAGTTCAGCAGCTTGCCGTCGACGTCGAACTCCGCCGGCGGGCACTCGTTGCCGTCGGGGTCCTGGATCTGCACGGGCATCACCGCCGGCGGCGTGCCCAGGGACCCGGGCGGGGCGTCGGGGCCGTGGCTGATCACCACCGCACCCTCGCTGGAGCCGTAGCTCTCCGTCGGCGCCACCCCGAAGCGCCGCTCGAACTCCGCCCGGTCCAGCGGCGCGGCCTCGGTGCCGAACGCGGCGCGCAGCCTGGTGCGCTTCTCGTCGGGGTTCTCGGGCTGGTGGAGGAGGTAGGCGAGCGAGCGGCCCACGTAGTTGAAGAAGGTGACGCCGTAGCGCAGCACGTCGGGCAGGAACCCGGAGGCGGAGAACTTCCGGCGCAGCACGAACGTCCCGCCCACCAGCGCCGCGGGGGCGAAGCAGGCCATGATCGCGTTGCCGTGGAACATCGGCATGGCGTTGTAGGAGACGTCGTCGCGGGTGATGTGCATGACGTTGGCCGACGCCAGCATCGCCATCCGGCCGGTGCTGCAGATGACGGCCTTGGGGTTGCCGGTGGAACCGGAGGTGAACAGCAGCATCAGCAGGGTGCGGGGGTCGCGCGCCTCGGCGGTGGGCTCCAGGGGTGCACCGCGGTGCCGCTCCAGCCGCGCCTGCCAGTCGGCGCCGTCGCACTCCAGCACCCGCTCGCTGGGCAGGCCCAGGTCGAGGCCCGCCAGCAGGGCCGCGCCGTGGGCGTCGGTCACCACCAGGTCGCAGTCGACGCCGCGGATGTCGGCGGCCAGCTCCTCGCCGCGGCGGGTGGAGTTGATCCCCACGACGGTGGCACCGCTGAGCGCGCCCGCGCCGATGAGGAAGAGGAACTCCGGCACGTTCTCCAGCAGCACACCCACGTGGAACGCGCGCTCCGGGCGCCGCAGCTCCTGCAGCACGGCGGAGCGGTCGGCGCACTCCTGCACCAGCTCCCGCCAGCTCCAGCGCGAGTCCTCGAAGAGCAGTCCGTCGTGCTCGTCGTCGGCGCGGCGCAGCAGAACGTCGGCGAAAGTGGCGGGCGTCTCAGTCATGCGCTGAGCGTGGCAACCCGAGGGGCGTGGGCCAACCACGATCCCGCTGACCGGGCGGCGCTGACCAGGGCCGTCACCGCTAGATCCCGGCATGGTCGGCCACCTCGCGGGCCTTGGCCACCAGCTGGTCGATCCGCGCCACGGTGGGCGTGCCGCTCGCGGCCGCGTTCTGCGGCTCGTCCCTGGCCCGCCGCATGACGCCCTCGGCGATGATCGCCACCTTCCACAGCCCCAGCGCGTGCCAGTACGCGAGCGCCGCGGCGTCGCGCCCGGTCTCGGCCAGGTAGATCTCGGCGATCTCCGCGCGGCTGGGGAAGCCCGGCAGCGCGGAGGCGGGGAAGTCACCGCCGGTGTCCTCACCGGGCTCGGGCCAGTAGGCCAGCAGGGTGCCCACGTCGGCCAGGGGCTCACCGAGGGTGCACAGCTCCCAGTCCAGCGCGGCCACCACCTCCCCGGTGTCGGCGGCGGCGATCACGTTGCGCAGGTGGAAGTCGCCGTGCACCAGGGTCAGCTCGTGCTGCTCCGGCACCGCGGCCGCCAGCCGGGCGGTGAGGTCGTCCAGCTCGGGCAGCTCCCGGGTGCGCGACTGCTCCCACTGCCCGCCCCAGCGCTTGAGCTGGCGGGCGGCGTAGGGCTTGTGGCTGGCCAGGTCCGCCAGGCCGGTGGCGTCCAGGTCCACGGCGTGGATCGTGGCCAGGGTGCGCGGCAGCGACACCCCGATGGCACGGCGCTGCTCCGGGGTGAGCGCCTCGGCCACCGACATGCGGTCCACCACCCGGCCGTCGACGAACTCCATCAGCAGCAGCGGCACCTCGCTCACCGCCGGGCCGGAGCCCGCCCCGGGGGTGTACAGCCCGTGCACGCGCGGGGTGGGCACCGCGGTGTCCTGCAGGGCCGAGAGGATGCGCCCCTCCCGGGCCACGTCGTGCGCCGACGCCAGCAGGTGGCCCAGCGGCGGGCGGCGCAGCACCCACCGCCCCCGGCCCTCGTCCTGCACCAGGAACACCAGGTTGGACTGGCCCAGGCCCACCCGCTCGAAGCTCAGCCGTCCCTGCCGCTGCAGGCCCAGGCTGTCGAACCACTCCGTGACCGCGTGGGGGTCCAGCCCCACCACCTGCGCGTTGGTCACTCAGCGCACCACGGCCTCGTGGCCGTTGCTCGCCGCGGTGACGTCGCGGTACTTCCGCAGCTCCTGGCGGGCGATGGCGCGCTGGTGCACCTCGTCGGGGCCGTCGGCCAGGCGCAGGGTGCGCATGTGCGCGTAGGCCATCGCCAGCGGGAAGTCGTCGGTGACGCCGGCTCCACCGTGCACCTGGATGGCGCGGTCGATGATCTTCAGCGCCATCTTGGGGGCAGCGACCTTGATGGCCGCGATCTCGGTGCGTGCCTCCTTGTTGCCCACGGTGTCCATCAGGTGCGCCGCCTTCAGGGTGAGCAGGCGCACCATCTCGATCTCGATGCGCGCCTCGGCGATCCAGTCCTGGATGTTGGCGCGCTCGGACAGCGGCTGGCCGAAGGTCACCCGGGACTGGGCCCGGCGGCACATCAGCTCCAGGGCACGCTCAGCCATGCCGATCGCCCGCATGCAGTGGTGGATGCGGCCCGGGCCCAGCCGGGCCTGGCTGATGGCGAAGCCCTCGCCCTCCCCGGAGAGCAGGTCGCTCACCGGCACGCGCACGTCCTGGAAGTCGATCTCGGCGTGGCCCTCCCGGTCCTGGTAGCCGAACACCGGCAACCCGCGCAGCACGGTCACGCCGGGGGCGTCCATCGGCACCACCATCATCGACTGCTGCTTGTGCGTGGCCGCGGTGGGATCGGTCTTGCCCATCACGATCATCACCTTGCAGTTCTGGTGCAGGGCGTTGGAGGCGAACCACTTGCGGCCGTTGAGCACGTACTCGTCACCGTGGCGCTCCATGCGCAGCTGGATGTTGGTGGCGTCGGAGCTGGCGACGGCCGGCTCGGTCATCGCGAACGCCGAGCGGATCTCCCCGTCCAGCAGTGGCCGCAGCCACTTCTGCTTGTGCTCGTCGGTGCCGAAGAGGGTGAACACCTCCATGTTTCCGGTGTCCGGGGCGTTGCAGTTGCAGGCCTCCGGGGCCAGGTGGCTGCGGCCCATGATCTCTGCCAGCGGCGCGTAGTCGAGGTTGCTCAGCCCCGGGCCCCACTCCGGGTGCGGGTGGAAGAGGTTCCACAGCCCGCGCCGCCTGGCCTCCACCTTGAGCTCCTCCAGCACCGGCGGCTGGAAGTGCGGGTTGCCCGAGGCGCGCATCTGCTCCTCGTACACCGCCTCGGCCGGGTAGACGTGGGAGTCCATGAACGCCAGCAGCTCGTCCTGCAGCTCGAGCGAACGGTCGGAGAAGCTAAACATCGACATGGCTGGTCCTCATCGGTAGGGGCGGGAACTCGGGGGGACGGCGCTGCAGGAAGCTGGAGACGCCCTCGCTGACGTCGGGGCCGCGGAAGGCGTCGAGCATCAGCTCCTCGGAGCGGCGCAGCGCCTCGGCGTAGGGCACGTCGGCCCGCAGCTGCTGCTTCATCACCGCCATGGAGGTGGGCGAGCAGGTGGTGGCCAGGGTGGTGGCGTAGTCGACGGCCGCGGCCAGCACGTCACCGTCCACCAGGTGGTCCACCAGGCCGATGCTGTGGGCTTCGGCGGCGTCCACCATCCGGCTGGACAGCAGCAGGTCGGTGGCCCGGCTGTGGCCGACCAGGCGGGGCAGCAGCACGGAGCTGCCGTACTCCGCGATCAGCCCGCGCTGGGAGAACGCGGCGGTGAACCGGGCAGCGGTCGAGGCGAACCGGACGTCGAAGTACAGCGCCTCCACCAGGCCCAGGCCCGCGGCGACACCGTTGATGGCCCCGACCAGCGGCTTGCGCAGGGTCAGCGGGAGGTCACGGGGCCGGGCGCGGGCGAGGTCCTCGGGCCGGGCATCGCCGACGTTGCGCAGCCCTGCCAGGTCGGCACCGGCGCAGAAGCCGCGGCCGGCGCCGGTGACCACCACGGCGCGCACGTCAGGGTCGTCCTCGGCGGCCAGCAGCAGGTCGAAGTACTCGTCCTCCATGGCGTTGGTCCAGGCGTTGAGCCGCTCCGGCCGGTTGAAGGTGAGCACCGCCACCGCGCCCCGGCGCTCGGCCAGCACCAGCCCGCCCTGGGTGTCCGCAACCGGCACAGCAGCTCCTCGGGGTCTCGCCACCCTGGAGAGATCCGCCGGTACAGGGGCCGGGGCCTGGGTGAACCTATGTATAGGTGAATCCGGCTTCAGTTTCAATAGCAGGCTGGATCAGCCCCGGTCGGGATCCGGCGGCACCGGGATGCCCAGGGCATGCGCCCACAGCTGGGTGAGCGTGTGCACCAGCTCGTCGAAGTCGGTGGGCCGCTCGGCGTCCTCACCCTCCCCGATGGTGAAGACGCTGTAGGCCAGGCGGCTGACCATTCCGGACAGTGCCCGCGAGGCCAGCAGCGGATCCACCCGCGTGGTGGCCACCCCGCGCCGCTGCAGCTCCGCGATCCCCCGAGCGTTGCGCTGGATGAACGCAGCCGCCCGCTCCGCGCGGAAGGCGCGGAACGCCGGGTCGATGTGCGCCACCTGCTCCAGCAGCCCCATCAGCCGGGCGTTGCGCCGGTAGGCCTCCAGGTAGGCCCGGTTGCTCGCCTCCAGCACCGCGTAGGCGTCGTCGCCGTCCACCTCGCGGTCCACGCCGGGGTGCAGCATGTCCTCCTGCGCCACCTCGAGCACCGCGGCGAAGACTTCCTCCTTGTTGGCGAAGTAGGTGTAGAACGAGCCGGTGGCGCAGCCGGCCTCCCGGGTGATGTCCACCAGCCGGGCGTCGAGGTAGCCGGCCCGCTCGAACACCACCCGCGCCGCCTGCACCAGCGCGGCCCGGGTGCGCACGCCGCGACTGGTGGCCGGGGGCTCCCGCCGCGCGGGCGCGGCGGCGGCGTTGGTGGTCATGGGCCGATGTATATCTGAATCCGGTGTCGACTTCAATGAGGTCGTTCGGACAGGGCATCGCTGCCCTGAGCGAGTGGATCCGGGACGGCAAGCTGGTGCTGCGGGTCGGCGCCAGCCAGGAATGAGCACCGACCAGGGCTGACGCGCTAGTCCGCCGCCACGATCCCGAACCGCTCGGCCAGCTGGCGCCGGGTCTCGGCGGCACTGGTGTGCAGCACCCCGGCGATGCCCAGCCGCGCCGCGCCGTCCAGGTTCTGCTGCAGGTCGTCGATCAGCACGGCCGTCTCTGGGGACACCCCGAGCCGCTCGCAGGCCAGCGCGTAGATCTTGCGCGAGGGCTTGCGCACGCCCACCTCGGAGGACACCACCACCTGGTCGGCCATGGACGCCAGGTCGAAGCCTGCGTAGCCACCGCGGCCGAAGGCGTTGGTCACCAGGGCCACCGGGTAACCCGCCGCCCGCAGCCCGGCCACCAGGGCGATGGTGTCCTCGTCGCGGGTCAGGCCCGCCTGCATGCGGGCGATCAGCCCCTCCGCGCTCACCGGTGCACCGTGGGCGGTGAGCCGCTCGGCAAAACCGCGCTCGAACTCCTCGGCGCTGGTGCGACCGGACTCGTGCTCGGAGATCAGCCGTCGGGCCACCTCGTCCTCGCTGAGCAGTCGCAGCGGCAGGCCCGGGTCGCCACCGAGCGTGGCACCGAAGTCCGCGAACGAGCGCATCACGCTGGAGGTGAGCACGCCACCGAAGTCCACCAGCACTGCGTCGCGCCCGGGTTCTGCCACGTCGCTCCTGCCCACTGCGCTCATGGCCCCATCAGACCACCCCGCACCGTCACGGTAGGGACGGGGCCGGTGCCCTGCGCGCGTCGGCAAAGACCTGACAGCGCCCACTCGGATCGTCAGCCTCGAGGACTGACCGCACCGTCCAGCAGATCGTGGACGCGCACGCCTGAGGCCGCGCCGGCAGGGCCTGCGGACTAGAAGCCGAACCAGTGGAACTGGCGGGCCAGGTCGATGAGGTAGTTCAGCAGCAGCTGGAACAGAAACGCGAACGGGTCCTGCGCCGCCACCGGGGGCCGGATGGTGCCGGCGTGCAGCAGGGCGCGGGCCTGCTCGGTGACCACGCCCGCGATCGGCGCACCGTAGCCCGGCCCCTCGGTGAGGATGACGGTCGCGAAGCGGTCACCGGGGCCGACGTAGCCGGTGGAGTTGAAGGTGGGCAGCCCACTGGCGCTGTCGGCACCCCAGCCCTGCTTGACGGCCCAGGTGACCGTGGCGCTGGGTAGGCCGAAGTGCTGGAACGTGCCGTCGGAGCCGTGGACGGTGGTGTTGCGCATGGCGTTGCTCAGCCACGGCCACACCCGGGGGTCGTGCGCCACGGCGTTGTAGAACACCGCCATCCCGTGCGCGGTGATGCGGGTGCCGCCCCACCAACCCGAGCGCGGTGGCGGAGCACCCAGGAACGGGATGTTGTAGTGCTGGGCGGCCCAGGTCACCACGCTGTCGCCGCCGGTTCGGTAGTACAGCGCGTTGGCGGAGGCGTCGTCGGACTGGGTGATCATCTTCCAGGCGGTGGTCTCGTTCCAGCCGCTCATCTGGCCCTGGACGAGCAGTCGCGTGGCGATGAAGACCTTCATCACCGACTCCGAGGCGTACTGCAGGTCGAAGTCACCGCCACCCCAGAACTGGCCGTTGGTGGTGTCCACGACGCCGATCGCCGAGCGGTATCCGCGGGCGTTGGCGTAGCCAACCGCGGCTGCCGCGTCGTCGGCGCCCTCGGCGGCCGCCGAGGGGGCGGTGACGACCGCCCCGAACAACACCTGCGCCAGCAGGACCAGCGACGCAACGACAACTCTGGGGCGCATCGATCTGGGGCGCATGGTGCTCCGAGGGCTCGACCAGTGGTGCGCGTCATCTAACACGAAAACCGTTACGTGTGGTGATCTTTCAACCACTGCACGTAACCACCGGCCTCAGCATCACCGCTCTCAGCGCACCACGAGCCCGGTGACCCAGGTGGCGCCGTCCGCCAGGCGGGACACCGTCACGAGCACGGTCCTGCCGTCGCCGCGGTAGGTGAACACCGGCCCCTCGCCGCCACCGACCGGCGCGTACCCGGCCGTCTGCCGCTGCTGACCGGCCAGGCTGGCCACCAGCTCGGCCGGCACCGCCCCGGGCGCCACGCACTTGCTGGCCTCGGCCACCTGCCCGGCGCTGAGGGAACCCATGAAGGCGTCCGCGGTGTCCTGCGCGCGGTCGGTGGCGGCGCACAGGTTCGGCGGCAGCGACACCGCCGCCGCCCGTGAGGTGGGTGCCGCCGGCGTGGGCGCCGCCGTCGTGGGGGTCACGGGCCGGGTGGTG
This sequence comes from Rhodococcus sp. X156, assembly GCF_004006015.1. Classification (NCBI taxonomy): domain Bacteria; kingdom Bacillati; phylum Actinomycetota; class Actinomycetes; order Mycobacteriales; family Nocardiaceae; genus Rhodococcus; species Rhodococcus sp. X156. Next base: position 3,420,034 of record NZ_CP034766.1, read on the forward strand.
GCCGAGGGGGCGAGCGTCGGGGGCGCCAGGGTGGTGCGCGGGGCGGGCTCGGCCGGCACCGGCGGCGGTGTGCTCGGCGGCGCGGACACGGAGCTGGCGGGGGGCGCCACGGTCGTCTGCGGGGCCGGTTGCGCGGGAGAACCACCGCAGCCGGCCAGCACGCCGATGGCACCCAGTAGTCCGGCAGTCACCAGGAGTCGCGTCACGGGGTGAGCATGCCAGCCCCGGCCGCCGCTCAGCTCACGCGCAGAGCGGAACCTGCTTGGCCAGCACCACGCGGCGCAGCGACTGCTGCACCTGCGCGGCCGGCAGCCGCCCGTCGGCCACCGCCGCCTCCAGGTAGTCGAGCACCGCGGGCAGCCGAGTGGCGGTGATGAACACCGCCACGTCGCTGCCGGCCCGCAGCGCACGCAGCGACGCCTCTCGCACGTCGAACCGGTCGCTGATGGCGGCCATGCCCGCGAGGTCGTCGCTGAACACCACCCCCTCGAACGGCGGGGCGCCGTAGCCGCTGCCAGCACGCAGCAACCCGACCGCGGCCGGGCTGAGGCTCGCGGGCAGGCCCGGCTCGGTGAGCCCGGGAACGGCCAGGTGACCCACCATCACGCCGGTGCCCGCCGGTGACGACTCCGCGACCAGCGCGCGAAAGGGCACCAGGTCACGCTGCTGCAGGGCAGGCAGGGCGGGCGTGGTCACCGTGCCCCGGTGCGAGTCGCCGCTGGAGGCGCCGTGGCCGGGGAAGTGCTTGAGCACGGGCAGCACACCGGCGGCGCGGAGGCCGTCGGCGAACGCCCGGGCGTAGCTGGTCACCACCTGCGGGTCCGGGCTGAACGAGCGGTCCCCGATGACGGTGGTGCTCGCCTGGGCGGAGACGTCGGTGTCGGGGGCAAAGTCCACGGTGATGCCGTAGCCGCGCAGCTGCTGGCCACGGGTGAGGGCGAGCTGGCGCACCTGGGCGGGGCTCATCCCGGACTGCACCATGGCCCGCGCCGAGGGGATGCTGCCGTCCAGGGCGTCGATGCGCTGCACCCGACCGCCCTCCTCGTCGGCCGCCACCATCACTCCGAGGCCTGCCGGGGACTGGGCGTCGAGCCGGGACAGCGCGCCGCTGGTGAGCAACCCGGTGGCGTTGCCGCCGACGAAGACGCCGCCGACACCCTGGCGGACCACGTCGGTGACCTGACCGGGTCCGGACGAGTCCACCCCGACCATCAGCAGCTGTCCCAGCTGCTGGCGCAGCGGCAGGGTGGCCAGGTAGTCGGTGGGCACACAGCCGGGGACCGGCGCAGCAGCCGGCACCGAGGTGGTTGGTGGCTCGGGAGACGACGGCCCGGGAACGGGTGCGGTGGTGGGTCCGGTCGGCTCGCTCGGACCAGGACTCGACGGGGCGGCACTGGCCGGGGGCAGCGCAGCGCTGGGCGGCGGCCCAGGGGAGCTGCAGCCGACCACCATCGTCGCGCCCAGCACGCCGGCGAGCAGGCCACGACGCACCGACCGGAACGCGCGGGAGCCCGTGCAGTCCGTCTTCACCATCGCGCCAGTCAAGCACGGTGGACCAGGGCGGAGCCACCGGCCTCAGCTGCCGTAGGCGCTGACTCCCGACCTGTCGTCGCAGCGCAGCCGGCCTTGGTGCACAAGCAGATCCAGGTGAGCGGCGGTCTCGCCGATGGCCAGCACCTGGTTGAAGATGTCCAGGTCGGCGTAGCTGCGCTTGTGCCGGGTCCACCGCAGGATGCGGGCCACGTCGAGCACCGTGCTGCCCTGGGTCACCGCGGCGAGCGTGTCGGCCAGCCGGGTGTCGTGGTGCTCCAGCAGCTCGTCGATGCGCTTGTGCGCGCTGTCGGTCACGGCCCCGTGCGCGGGCAGCAGCATCCGGTCGGGCATTGCCCGCACCACGCGCAGCGACTGCAGGTAGTCGCCCAGGGCCAGTCGGGGCGGTCCGGGCTCCACGGCGATGGACGGCGTGATGCTGGGCAGCACGTGGTCGCCGGCGAAGAGCAGGTCGGCGGCGGCGTCGACGAACACCACGTGGCCGCGGGTGTGGCCCGGGGTGGGCACCGAGTCCAGGCTGCGGCTGCCGAGGGCGATGGTGTCGCCCTCCTCCAGCCACTGGTCGGGGGCTTCCCACGGGCCGCCCTCGCTGGGCGGGGCGTTGCGGATGAGGTCGGCCAGCTGCTGCGCCCCGTAGCGGGCCATCCGGTCGGCGTTGAGGACGTTGGCCTCGGCGGCGCGGTGCAGCAGCAGGTCCATGGACGGCTTCTCCCCGGCGCCCAGCGCGACGTCGGAGCCCACTCGGCGGCGGATGGTGACCGCCTGCGTGTAGTGGTCGCGGTGCACGTGGGTGACCAGGATCCGGCTGACGTCGCCGAGGTCCGCGCCCAGCGTGGCCAGGCCGCGCTCCAGCTGCTCCATGGACTCCGGGATCGCCCAGCCGGAATCCACCAGCACCAGCGAGTCGCCGTCGGTGATGGCGTAGACGTTGACCGCGCGCAGCCCGTCGTTGGGCAGGGGCAGCGGGATGCGGTGCACGCCCTCGGCCACGGGGTACACGCCAGGTGTGGTCCAGTCGCTCATCCGTGGGAGTCTGGCACGCAGGTGTGACGGCCGTCTCGCCCGGTCCCACACCGGCACTCGCCGCCAGCAGTGCCGCCGGTGCTGACCCTGCTGCGCAGCCGCGCACCGCCCGGGCGGCCCACCGCCCCGTCGGAGCCAGTGCGCGCCAGCACGGGGTCGGGCAGTCGCGTGCCGGCGATGACGGCGGCCTGCTGGTAGTGCTCCATGCTGCGCGCCAGCATGTGGCCCCAGGTCATCTCCGGCGTGGTGGCCACGTTGTGCTCCCGGATGGCCCGCAGCCGCTCCGGTGCGGTGAGCAGCCCGGCGGTGGCGGCGGCCATGTCGGCGTCGGAGCCCACCAGCAGCCCCTCCACGCCGTCGCGCACGAACTCCACCACCCCGCCGCAGGACATCGCCACCACCGGCAGGCCCGCGCTGCGGGCCTCCAGCGCAGCGATGCCGAAGGACTCCAGCCGCGCCGGCGCCAGGTACACGTCGGCGGTGCGGTAGACCTGCCGGATCTCCTCGCGGGTGCGGGCGCCGGGCAGGCTGACCCAGTCCTGCATGCCGCGCCGGCGCAGTGCCTTCTCCATGTCGGCGCGCCGGGGGCCCTCGCCCATGATCACCGCGCGCAGGCGGACGTCGGTCGGCACCTGTGCCCGGATGGCCTGCAGCGTGCGGATCAGCGGCATCGGGCGCTTGCGCTGGGCCAGCCGCATCACGCTGACGATGGTGAGCTCGCGCGGGTCGGCGTGGTGGGCGGGCAGCTGCCACGCCGCGGCGTCCACCCCGTTGCCGAGCACGGCCACCTCCTGGCCGGCCAGCATGTAGCGCATCGGCTTCGCCGCCACCTGGCTCACCGCGGTCCAGCGGGCCTTCCAGCGGGTCCAGCCCGCCGCGGTGCCCGCCACCCGCAGGATCGCCCCCGGCGGCGGGACCGAGTGCATGGTGACCACCATGGGCACCCCCGCGGCCGAGGTGATCGCCCCGGCCGTCCACACCAGCGGGGACACCAGCGACGCGTGCGCGTGCACCACGTCCACCTCCCCCGGTGCGAGCAGCCGGTGCAGCGCCGCACGGGTGCTCACCCCGGGCACCCCCTGCCGGAAGCCCGGCACCCGGTGCACGGTGGGCCCGGCGGGGTCCTCCGGCGCCTCGGCGGCGGTGCGGGTGATGACGCGGACCTCGTGGCCCTGGGCGCGCTGGCGCCGGGCGAGGTCGTGCACCTGCATCTCGATGCCGCCCAGGCGGGGCAGGTAGCAGTCGGTGACGTGGGTGATCCTCACGCGGTGGTCACCGGCACCAGTGCGCGACGGCGCCGCGACTGCTGCACCAACCAGGCGACGATGCCCAGCCCGCCCACCGGGATCTCCAGCAGGAAGGTGAACCCGCGGTACAGCAGCACTGCCGCGGCCACCCCCACCGCTCCCCCGCCCAGCGCGATGAGCATGCCGGCGCAGGCGGTCTCCGCGAAGCCCGCGCCGTTGGGCGTGATGGGGACCAGCGTCAGCAGCCGCTCCACGGCGAAGCCGGCCGCGATCACCCCCACGGGCAGGTCCTCACCCAGCAGGTGCAGGCAGCTGCCGAGCAGCAGCACCTGCAGCAGCAGGTACCCGGTGACGGCGACGCTCATCTGCAGCCACGCCGTCTGGATCACCTCCACCGTGGACGACCTCAGCTGCGGCAGCACGTCGACCATGCGGGAGCGCCGCGGGGAGCGGACCAGGCGCATGCCGCCGGCGACCGCCTGGTCCAGCACGGTGCCGCAGCCGCGGGCCACGCGGTGGCTGCTCAGCGCCGACAGCAGCGCCACCAGCACCAGCGCGAGCACCACCACGGCCGTGCGCACCGCGCTGAGCACAGGACCGGAGGTGAGCGTGCCGGTGGACAACAGCCAGGCCAGCACCGCGCCGGCGAACACCAGCTTGCCCAGCCAGTCCCACAGGTTGCTCACCGCGGTGAAGGTGGCGAAGGCGGACCGGGTGAACCGCCAGGAGCGGATCATCGCGAAGTTCAGCCCCACCCCGGCCGCCCCGCCGAAGGGCGCCACGTTCGCCACGGCGCTGCCGGTGAGGTTCAGCATCAGCGCCTGGCGGTGGGTGAGTCCGGGCAGGGCCGCGGTGAGCACCCAGGTGTAGGACCACAGTCCCGCCAGCCACAGCGCGGCGAGCAGCAGCAGGGCGGTGAGCGGCACCCCGGCCAGCACCTTGCTCACCGGGTCCCACGAGGTGCCCAGCACCCGGGGCAGCACCAGCAGCAGCCCGACGACGGTGGCCAGCGCGGCGACGGAGGCGAGCGCGCGCAGCCCCACCCAGCCGCGCCGGGGCGCGGCGGCAGGGGTCTCCTCAGCCGGAGTGGTGGTCATCGTGTGCGGGTCCTCGTGCGTCGTAGGGCTCAGGTGAAGTACAAGCAGTCCGCACAATGTAAGCACCAACCGCGCTCAGGTGTAGCACGCGTCACGGCTGAGCGAGCCGGCTGCCATGCTGAGCCCGTGGCCCGCACCCTCGTCTCCTTCCACGCCCACCCCGACGACGAGGTCCTGCTGACCGGGGGAACGCTCGCCCGCGCCGCCGCCGAGGGCCACCGCGTGGTGCTGGTGGTGGCCACCAACGGGGAGGCCGGGCTGGCTGCGACGCACCTGCGCGCCGACGGCGGGCTGGGCACCCGGCGAGTGGCTGAGCTGGAGCGCTCGGCAGGGGCGCTGGGCTGTGCCCGCCTGGTCCTGCTGGGCTACCGCGACTCCGGCTGGCGCGACAGCGCGACCCCGGGCGGCTTCTCCGACGTGGACCGGGCGAGCGCGGCGCGACGGGTGGCGCGGGTGCTGGAGCAGGAGCGGGCGGAGGTCCTCACCACCTACGACCCCGCCGGCGGCTACGGCCACCCCGACCACGTGCAGGTGCACCACGTGGGAGCGCTGGCGGCTCGGCTGGCGGGCACTCCACGGGTGCTCGAGGCCACGCTGGACCGGCGGCTCGTCCAGCGCGCCGTGCGGCTGGTCGAGGCGGTGCCCGGCGTGCTGCCAGGGGTGCGCGCCGCCGCCTTCGCCGACGCCTACAGCGACGTGGTGACCCACCGCGTGGACGTCCGCGCGCACGCCGCCGCCAAGCGCGCCGCGATGGCCGCCCACGCCAGCCAGGCCACCGCCGACTCCGACCAGCGCACCCTCGCCCTGCTGCTGCGCCTGCCGCGCCCGGTGTTCCGCCAGGCGCTGGGCCGCGAGTGGTTCCTCCAGCGCGATGCTGCCCCGGGCCCCCTGCGCGACGACGTCTTCGCCGGCCTCGACCGAGGCTGACCGCCACGGGTCCACCCCTCGCGGAACCGGCGCGCACGGCGCACAATCGGCGGGGAACCAGGCGGACGCCAGCCCACGGACCGGACGTGCGCCCGGCGCCCGCAGGTCAGGAGCCCACCATGGCGGCACCCCGCACCGACCGCGCACGACCGGCCGCCACCAGCACCGACGTGGTCCTGGTGGCCTACGACGGCTCCGCCTGCGCCCGCGGGGCGCTGGAGCACGTCGCGCGCTGCCTGCGCTCCACGCACGTGGTGGTGGTGAGCGTGTGGGCGCCACTGGTGGTGCAGACCGCCCAGCTGGCCACCATGTGGGGTGAGCTGTCCGTCGTGGGCTGGGCTGGGGAGGACCACCCCGCCGACCGCTACGCCGAGACCCAGGCCCGCCTGCTCGCCGAGGAGGGCGCCGGCGTGGCCACCGCGCTGGGGCTGCAGGCCACCGCCGCCACCCAGCCGGCCGCCGGCGGGGTGTGGACCGGCATCGTGGACGCCGCCGAGGAGCACCAGGCCGACATCATCGTCACCGGGACTCGGAGCCTGCACGGGCTGCGCTCGCTGCTGCACGCCAGCGTCTCCCAGCAGGTGCTGCACAACAGCACCCGCCCGGTGCTGGTGGTTCCCGCCGGCTGCCCCTGAGGGGCTACCAGTTGGTCAGCACCAGGTGCACCACCCCGAGCGCCAGCAGCGCCTGCACGGTCAGCCAGCCGCGCTGCCAGCGCACCGGCAGCGCCGCGGTGGCGGCCAGCAGCCACACCGCGAAGGGCAACCAGATCCGCTCGGTCTCGGCCTTGCTCAGCGCGCTCAGGTCCGCCGCCGCCACCGCCAGCCCGGCGCCGAGCACCAGCAGGCTCAGCCCGTCCCTGGTCCGCAGCCGTGCCGGTGCGAGCACCCGGTGCAGCGCCGCGGCGGTGGCCAGGCCCACCGCGCACAGCAACGACGCCAGGTTGGCCCAGCCCCAGTAGCTGAACGGGCGCTCGGTGGCGATGCCCTGGTAGTACCGGTCGACCACCAGGTGGTAGCCGTCGAGCCACCAGAAGCCGGCCGCGGCGAACGCGGCCACCACCGCCAGCGCCCCGGCCACGGCGGGCAGCAACGGCCGCACGGTGCGCGCGGCGACCAGCACCGCCACCGCCACCAGGCCCATCAGCACCAGGCCGTAGGACAGGAAGATGCCGTAGCCCAGCAGCAGCCCCGACGCCAGCGCGGCAACAGTGGGCCAGCGCACCGCCCGCGTGGCGGCCAGCGCCAGCAGGGCGATCCCCCAGGCCACCACCCCCGCGAACAGGGCGTCGGCGGAGACCGCCACCCAGATGGCCGCCGGGGCCAGGGCCAGGAACGGTGCCGCGCGGCGGGCGGTCTGCTCGTCGGCCAGCACCCGCACCGTCACCAGCACCGCCACCACCGCCGAGCAGCCCACGAGCACCTCGGCCAGCCCCGCCGGGACCTCGCCGTCCAGGCCCAGGCGGTCCAGCGCCACGTAGCTCAGCAGGGCTCCCGGTGGGTGGCCGGAGACGTGGGTGGGCCAGGAACCGGGCACCCCCTCCAGGATCCGGCTGCTGAAGTCCTGCACCATCGCGGGCACGTCGGCGATGGTGCGAACCGTGGGCAGGTACTCGTTCGAATCCTCCAGGTGATCGACGAACCCGCGCTGCCACCCGTCCACCAGGAGCAGCGCCATCGCCCAGCCGACTGCGACCGCGGCCGTGCCGGCCAGCAGCCAGGGCCAGCGCAGCCGCTGCGCCAGGCGGGGGCCCCAGCCGACCACCAGCACCGCCAGCACCACGGCCAGCGGCGTGCCCACCCCCACGTGCGGCTCCCAGATGCCGTAGAGCGGGGCGGTCTCGGCGTGCAGCGCGTCCCGCTCCGCCGGCGCCATGCGGCGTGGCACCACGATCGCCGCGACCAGCAGCGCCACCGCCAGCACCGCGCTGGCGAGGTCACCCAGCAGCGACCGGTCGGGGTGGCGCCGCGCGGCGGTGGCAGGCGGTGCGAGGTTCACCCGCCAAACCCTAGGCACAGCGCCGTGACCAGGCCTGACGGTCGCCGCAGGCCCGGCCACAGCCCCCTGTGCTCGTGCTGCGCGCGGGGCGCTGGTCAGCTTCACTCGATGCGGTGAGCAGCATCGACGTCGTCATCCCGTGCCGGGACGAGGCGGGCTCGTTGCCCGGGGTGCTGGCCGCGCTGCCCACCGGTTACCGGGCCGTGGTGGTGGACAACGGGTCCGGTGACGACACTGCCGGTGTCGCGACCGCCGGTGGCGCGCGGGTGGTGCACGAGCCGGTCGCGGGGTACGGCAGCGCGGTGCACGCCGGGGTGCTGGCCAGCGACGCCGAGGTGGTCTGCGTGCTCGACGGCGACGGCTCCATGGACCCCGCCGAGCTGCCCCGCCTGGTCGCCCGGCTCGACGCCGGTGCCGACCTGGTGGTGGGGCGGAGACGCGCGGTGCGGGGCAGCGGCTGGCCCTGGCACGCCCGGCTGGGCAACGCCCTCGTCGCGGCCCGGCTGCGGCAGAGGCACGGGCTGGCGGTGCACGACATCGGACCGGTCCGCGCGGTGCGCCGCGGCGACCTGCTGCAGCTCGGGGTGCGGGACCGCCGGTCGGGCTACCCGTTGGAGCTGCTGGTGCGGGCGGCGCGCGCCGGCTGGTCGGTGGCCGAGGTCGACGTCACCTACTCCCCGCGGACCGCGGGGCGCTCCAAGGTCTCCGGCTCGGTGCGGGGCACGGTGCACGCGGTCCGCGACTTCGGGGCCGTGCTGCGGTGAGCACGCTGCTGGTGGTGGCGAAGGCACCGGTGCCGGGCCGGGCCAAGACCCGCCTCAGCCCCTGGGTGGCGCCCGAGGAGGCGGCCGACCTGGCTGCGGCCGCGCTGCTGGACACCCTCGCCGCGGTGGCCGCCACGCCCGCCGCCTGCCACGTGGTGGCGCTGGCCGGGGAGCTGCACCAGGCGTGCCGCAGCGCGGAGATCGGCCACGCCCTGTGCGACTTCGTGGTGCTGCCCCAGCGGGGCCCGAGCTTCGCCGCCCGGCTCTGTGCCGCCCACACCGATGCGGCAGCGGCCGGTCCGGGCACGGGCGTGCTGCAGATCGGGATGGACACCCCGCAGGTCACGCCGGCGCTGCTGGGGGCCGCCCTGGCGGTGCTGCGGGAGGCCGATGCCGCGCTGGGGCTGGCCACCGACGGGGGCTGGTGGGCGCTGGGCGTCGGCCGGCCTGCGCTGGCCCAGTGCCTGGCCGGGGTGCCGATGTCGCAGCCTGACACCGGCGCGCGCACGGCGGCGGCCCTGCGCGCGGCCGGAGCCCCTGCGCGGTCGTTGCCCGAGCTGCGCGACGTCGACCGGCCCGCCGACGTGCTGGCGGTGGCGGAGCTGGCCCCGGACACCCTGTTCGCGGCTGCGGCGCGGTGCCACCAGCAGCGGGAGGCGGGCCGGTGACGGCCGTGGAGGGCAGCGGCACCGTCTCTGCCGACGAGCTCTACCAGCGGGCCGCGCGAGGCCAGCCCTGCTGGGTGGGCGACACCGCGGGGCGGCGCATCGAGCTGCCGATGACCCGCTGGATGGGAGGGCCCGGCATGAGCACCGCCGAGCGCACGGCCGACGCCGCCCTGCTCGCCCGCTGTGTCGGCGCGACCCTCGACCTGGGCTGCGGGCCGGGTCGGCTCACCGCCGCGCTGGTGGGGCGGGGGGCCTGCGCGCTGGGGGTGGACTCCTCGGCGGAGGCGGTGCGCCTGACCACCGCCCGTGGTGCCCCGGCCCTGCAGCGCGACCTCTTCGACTCGCTGCCCGGCGCCGGCGGCTGGTCCAGCGTGCTGCTGGCCGACGGCAACATCGGCATCGGTGGCGACCCGGTGCGGGTGCTGCGCCGCGCCGCCGCGCTGCTGCAGCCCGGCGGGCTCGCCGTGGTCGAGGTGGACGGCCCCGGGGTGGGCACCCCCTGCACGCGGCTGCGGATGGAGACGGAGACCGCCGTCGGGGAGTGGTTCCACTGGGCCCGGCTGGGGGTGGACGCGGTCCAGCACGTCGCGATGGCCGCAGGCCTGCGGCTGCACGACGTGCAGGAGGCTGCCGGCCACTTCATCGCCATCCTCGCCGCCCCGGTGCTGGCTGACCCCGGCGAGAGCTAGCCGTCCAGGCCTAGGTCGGGTTCTGCCCGGTCATCTTGCGGTAGCCCTTGGCGCTGGCCCGGTCGACCGCCGCCCGCACCAGGGCGAAGATGGCGCCCTGCAGCACCGCGGCGAGAAGCACCTCGCGGGTCGAGTGGCGCAGGTCGTCCGGCTTGGGCGCCTTTTTCTCGTCGTCGCCGATGCGGCCCCACAGCTTGCCGAAGATCGCACTGGCCGCCAGCCCGCCGAGAACGCTGGCCAGCAGGCTCAGCGGCTTGTAGAGAACCTTGTTGACCGCGCTCATCGCCGGTGCCGCCACATCAGCAGCCCGACCACCATGACCACCACGGCCCCACAGGCCGCGCCGGCCACCTTGGGGTCGACCCGGCTGCTGGCCTCGGACCAGGTCTGCTGCGCCTCGGACCAGGTCTGCTGCGCCTTCGCCCTGGCTCGTCCCTTGACGTCGGCCTTGTGCGCCAGGGCGTCAAGGGTCTCAGCCAGCTCCGCCCGGGTCTGCTCCCGGCTCTGCTGCGTCTTGTCCACGCTCATCGCTTCAGGTTCTCCTTCACCGTCTGCACGTCGCGCTGGACGCTGTTGAGGGTCTCTTGTGGCACCGGGGGAACGGCCTTGCGAGCACGCTGGGCGCCGAACAGGCCCATCAGCGCGCCGAGGACGACGAGCGCGGCACCGATGATCAGGGCGGCGAGCCAGGCGTCCAGCACCAGCGTCAGCGCCAGGATCGCGCAGGCCACCAGCGCCCCGAGGCCGTAGAGGGCCACCACCGCTCCGGCACCGGAGATGCCGATGCCCACGCCGAGGCGGGCGCCCTTCTGCTTCACCTCGGCAGTGGCGTGCTGGACCTCCTGCTTGACCAGGGTGGACACCTGGTCGGTGAGCCGCTCTAGCAGCTGCGGGGTGGAGAGGTCGTCGGGGTCGTGGGGCGCTGCGTGCGTCATCTCGGTCTCCCTCTTTGCGCTCGGAACCAGCAGCACCGGCACGGCACCGCGGCCGCGAGGTGACGCCTGGGCGCAGCGTTCTGCACACCGTGGTGCCAGTGTGCCGATGTTGGGCCGGCGGCGCAGAACCAGACGACGAAGGGGTGGACGCGAACCCACTGGTCAGGGGACCGCGGAGACCTCGACCGGCATGGCCAGGCGGGTCGGCTCGAGCCGGCCCCGCAGGGTGACCTCCTCGCAGGTGGCCCACAGCTGGCGCTCCTCGACGGTCGCCGCGAGCAGGGCCCGCTCCGACGCCAGCACGCGGCAGTCCCGGTTCTTGGCCAGCTCGGTCAGCCGGGCCGCCTCGTTCACCGGGTCACCGATCACGGTGTACTCGAACCGGCGGGCCGCCCCGATGTTGCCGGCCACCGCCATGCCCGCCGACACCCCGATGCCCAGGTCCACCCCGGTGGCCCGCTCCAGCTCGCGGCGCAGCTGGCGGGCGGCGGCCAGCGCGGCGGTGGCCACGTCGCTGTGCTCCAGCGGGGCGCCGAAGATCACCAGGGCGGCGTCGCCCTCGAACTTGTTCACCAGCCCACCGTGCTCGGTGACCACGTCCACCACCACCCGGAAGAAGTCGTTGAGCAGGGCCACCACCTCGGCGGGAGGGTGGCTGGCGGCCATCCGGGTCGAGCCCACCATGTCCACGAACAGCACGCCGACCTCGCGCAGCTCCCCGCCCAGGTCGGTGCCGGTCTCCAGCGCCCGCCGTGCCACGTCCACCCCGACGTGCCGGCCGAACAGGTCGCGCAGCAGCTCCCGCTCGGCCACCCCGGAGACCATCTCGTTGAAGCCCTTCTGCAGCAGGCCCACCTCGCTGCTGTCGTACACCTCCACCGACACCTCGGTCTGGCCGCGCCCGACCTCGCCCAGCGCCCAGCGCACCTGCTCGATGGGGTCGGCGATGGAGCGCGCCGTCAGCCCCGTGCCGAGCAGGCCGACCAGGAAGGACAGGCCGCCGACGAAGATGATCGCGCCGACCACCCGCTGGGGGTCGTCCACCAGCGAGCCGGTCAGCTGGGCCACGCAGATCACCAGAATCCCCGACGTGGGCAGGGCCGAGGTCAGCCCCCAGGTGAGCAGCACCCGGCTGGCCACGCCGGGCCCGGTCGGGTTGTCCGGCATGTTCGCCTTCAGCGCGTCGGCTGCCACCGGCCGCAGGCAGCGCTCCGCCAGCAGGTAGCCCACCGCACAGGTGGCCGCCGCGCCCAGCACCACGCTGAAGGCGATGACCACCGCGAGGCGGTGCGAGGCGGCCACGTTCAGCGCCACGAAGATCACCCCGCCCACCGTCCACATCCCGGCGTGCACCACGGTCTGCCAGAACGGGGCGCGCAGCACCGCTGCTTGCTCGTCCGCGGTGGGCGGACCGCCGCGGCGTCGCCAGAGCAGCACCGGCTTGAGGATCCGCAGCCCCAGGACGACGTCAGCGACCAGCGCCAGGGCCAGGTAGGTGCCGAAGATCAGCCGGTTGAGGCCCTGCGCGTACTGCATGTCCTCCGGCGGCAGCGGCAGCACGTAGCGGACGAAGGCCCACAGGATGAGCGCACCAGCCAGGTTGGCCAGCAACATGCTTGCCGCGTAGCCCGGCCATGGACTGGTGCGCATCCGCTGGAGAATCTCGACGCGGGTGGGCACGCGCTCACCGTAGTGCGCCCAGCGTCACTAGGCTCACGCCCCGTGACCAGATCCGCCGCAGTCCCAGAAGCTCCCGCACGCAGGGACAGCAAGGAAGCCGTCACGTGGGGCGTCCGCGTCGCCGCGTCGTGGTCCGCCCGCCTGCTCGTCATCGGCGCCCTCGTCTACGTGGTCTTCCAGCTGGTCAGCAACTTCGGCGTGGTGACGGTGCCGGTGGCGCTGGCGCTGCTGGGGTCGGCCCTGATGTCGCCGGCCGTGGCGTGGATGGAGCGCGCAGGTCTGCCCCGTGCCCTCGCCACGGCCATCGCGATGGTCGGTGGGCTCGCCCTGGTGGGCGGCGTGCTGACGTTCGTGGTGCAGCAGTTCATCAACGGCCTGCCGGAGATGCAGGACAAGGTCGGCTCCAGCGTCACCGAGGTGCAGGAATGGCTGGTGACCGGGCCGTTCCACCTCCGCCAGGAGGAGATCAACAACGCCGGCACCACCTTCACCGACGCGCTGAAGTCGCACAGCGACGCGCTGACCACCAGCGCCCTGAGCACCGCCAGCACGCTGGGGGAGGTGCTCACCGGCGGGCTGCTCACGCTCTTCACCCTCATCTTCTTCCTGCAGAACGGCCGCCAGATCTGGGAGTTCTGCATCCAGGTCATCCCCCGCGAGAACCGCGACGCGGTGGACGTCGCCGGCCACCGTGGCTTCGCCTCCCTGGTCGGTTACGTCCGGGCCACCATCGCGGTGGCCGGGGTGGACGCGATCGGCATCGGCGTGGGGCTGGCGGTGCTGCAGGTCCCGCTGGCCCTGCCCCTGTCCGCGCTGGTGTTCCTGGGCGCGTTCGTCCCGATCATCGGAGCGGTGCTCACCGGGATCGTCGCCGTGCTGGTCGCCCTGGTCACCAAGGGCTTCGTGGTGGCGCTCATCGTGCTGGGCGTGGTGCTGGCCGTGCAGCAGCTCGAGGGCCACGTGCTGCAGCCGCTGCTGCTGGGGCGCGCCGTGGCGCTGCACCCGGTGGCGGTGGTGCTGGCCATCGCGGCGGGCACCGTGCTCGGCGGCATCCTCGGTGCCGTCCTGGCCGTGCCCATGGTGGCGGTGCTCAACTCGGCCGTGCGGTCGCTGTTCTCCGACGAGGAGCCCGCGGACGCGGCGGGGCTGAGCGGGTCCGATCCCGCGGAGGCGAAGGTGCCGAGCGGCCAGCCGCAGCCTCGTGACACCGACGCCGACACCGACACCAGCGCCGATGCCGACACCAGCGCCGATGCCGATGCCGATGCCGATGCCGATGCCGACCGTCCGGGCTCGTCGGGCCCCGGCCCCGGACCGGCCTGACCCGGTGACCGCCACGGGGGGCGGCCGTCGGCGTGAGCACGCGCGCTCGTCGGCCGGCACACGGATCGACCCGGCCACGCCGCTGTGGCAGGGCGCCACCGTCTTCCGGGTGCTCACCTTCCTCTTCGCCCTCGGGGTGCAGGTCGCCTTCTCCCCCGGCTACGCCCACCCCGTGCTGAGCTGGGTGCTGGTGGGTGTGATGGGCGCCTGGACCGTGGTCACCGGTTTGGGTCACACGCAGGGCTGGGGCCGCACCCTCGCCATGGTGGCCGCCGACGTGGGCGTGGTCCTGGCGCTGCTGGCCCTGTCCCGCCTGGCGCTGACCACCGACCAGCTCGCCTCCCCCGACCCGCTGGTCACCACCATCTGGGCGGCCAACCCGGTGGTGGCCGCCGCGGTGCTCGCGGGCCCGGCGCTGGGCTTCGGGGTGGGACTGGTGGTCGCGGTGGCCACCGCGCTGGTGAATGGCTACGTGGACACCGACATCAGCCGGGACGGGGTGCTGCTGCTGTGCACCGGGCTGGTGCTCGGGGTGGCCGCCGACACCGCACGACGCTCGCACGCCCAGCTCGAGCGCGCGCTGCGGGTGCAGGCCGCGATCGCCGAGCGGGACCGACTGGCCCGCGAGGTGCACGACAGCGTGCTGCAGGTGCTCGCCTACATCCGTCGCCAGGGCAGCGAGCTCGGCGGTGACGCCGCGTCGCTGGCGGCGATGGCCGGGGAGCAGGAGGTGGCCCTGCGGGCGATGGTCTCGGCCGCGCCCGTCGACCCGACCGACGATCGCCAGCTGCCCAGCATCGACCTGCGCACGCTGCTGCAGGCCCAGGCGAGCTCGACGGTGTCGGTGTCCGTGCCTGGCACCAGCGTCCCGCTGCCGGGAGCGGTGGCGACCGAGCTGGCTGCCGTCACCCGCACCGCGCTGTCCAACGTCGCGGTGCACGCCGGGGTGGGGGCCAAGGCCTTCGTCCTGCTGGAGGACCTGGGCAGCGAGGTGGTGCTCAGCATTCGCGACGACGGCTGCGGCATCGCCGAGGGCCGCCTGGAGGAGGCCGAGCGCGAGGGCCG